>CAKSVQ010000042.1 GCA_934504065.1 uncultured Dysosmobacter sp.
CCGGAGGTGGCGTAGAGATGCTCGATGGACGCCTGGTCGATGTTGGAGAAGTCAATATTCGCATACTTCACTTCCGCGTCCTTGACCGACAGCTTGTCCGCGTCCAGCTGGTCGATGCGGGCCGTCGCGGCGGTCAGGTCGCCGATCTCTGCTTTGCCAGCCTTCAGATCGCTGATCTGTGCCTTTGTGATCTTGGCATTCTCCGCGTCCAGCTGGCGGATGACCGCCAGCTCCGCCGCATAGCGCTCTACCGCCTGGGTCAGCGGGCCGCTGACGCCCTCCCCGCCGCCGTCACTTTCGCTCTCAGCGCAGGCGCTCAACGTCATCTTCAGACCGCCGTCATATTCCAGCGTCTGCGACATGATGGGCAGAACAACGCGCTCACTGCCGCTTTCGACCGTCACCAGGTCGCCCGGCTCCAGCCGCAGGTCGCCCAGCGCGGACAGCTCTCCCGCCCGGTAGGCAAAGCCGCCGATGCGCTGATAGAGCTCATCCAGCAGAGACTGCGTCATAAACGCATTGCTGATGCTCACACCGGTGGCACCCTCTCCGCTGGTGAGCGTGGTGATAGTGTCCTCCTGGGTGGTGATGCCGTCGGCATCAGTGGTGGTCTTACGGGCAGCGACAGAGCAGGTCAGTTTGGAGAGCACCCAGTCCTCCCCCGCCAGCGACGCGCCGCCGGAGTAGATGCGCTCCCCGTCCAGCGTCACGCCGCTGTCGGTAAACCACTGCACCCGCAGGGCACCTGTGCCGTCGATACGGGCACTGCACCCCAGCAGGGCGGCCATATATCCCGCCATCTCCCGGAGGGTGGAGCCGGTCTGCACGCCGCTCACCGGTGCATCCAGCCCGTCCGGGAGCACCAGCTCCAGTCCCGCAGCCTTTGCCACGTCGTCCAGCACTGCCCGGGCGGTCGTCGCATCGGAGATAGTGGGATAGTACCCCTTCTCCATGGCGGTATACATGGCGTCGTAGCCGGTGAGGGTCACGACGCCGTCCGCCGCCGGAGTGCTGGTGATGGTGTAGACACCGATGGAGATCTCCCCACCGCCGCGGCTGAGAAAGAGCTGCACCCGCTTATTGAGGAGCTTCTCGTCCGTCACTACACTGGCCGTCAGCTGGGCCGCCGGAGTTGCCCCCAGGGTCAGCCGGTCCGTGGAGCCATTGATGGAGGCCGTCACGATGATGCTCTTAATAGCGTCCCCGCTCAGCTCCCCGTTCTCCCAGACCAGCCGGGCATCATACCGCCCGGCAGAGGTCTGGAGCTTGTCTGATATGTCTCGCATAATTCACCGCCTTACTGTTCGATGAAGTCCACACTGATCTCCGTGGCCCAGCGCAGACCGTCGTGCCAGTTGTACTGGCTGAAGGACGGGGTACCGAAATACCCCGTCACCGCATGGATTGTGCCGTCTACACTGGGATAAGTGCACTGCACAAAACCAGAGCCATAAATGGCACTGCAGATCTTGGCCGCGTCCGCCCAGCTCAGGGCGTTCCAACTGAGCTTCAGCTTAGCCTTGGTGGCCACCAGCGTGCCCACCATCTTGCCCGACGCAGTGCGGCCGGTATCTGCGCTCCAGATTGGCTCGTAAGTCTCCACCAGTCCGCTCTCCGCTGCGGGAGGCGGCATGGTCACGCCGTCAAAGGTAATGCCGTAATTCATGGCGCCTCCTTATACACATCCGGCCAGCGGGTACAGCCCCCGCTTAGCGTCGTCCCGGGCATATTGTGTCGTATTCTCCCAGACCGTCCGGCCATCCAGCTGGACGTAGTTGTGGATGATGACAGGGGAGGAGTCTGCCTTCTCCTTCTGCTCTGGGCGCTGTTCAGCCAGCTCATTCATTCGCTTGGCCACGTTATCAGCCCAGCCGATGTTGCGGTCAAGTGGGACAATGGCCTCCTTGCCGGCCTCCCCTGCCAAGACACCACCGCCAAACAGCGTGGCGGCGCTGATGATGCCGCCCTTTGCCATGCGGGTCATAACAAGGTTGCCGACTTTCCTGGACCCATTTTTAAATGCAAAGCTAACCTGCTCATTGGTAAACAGGTTTTTCGGACTGATCTTTGACGATACTGATGCCTGCACGCCCAGATAGCGGGTGCCCCACTGGTTGTGGAGGGAGCTGAACAGGGAGTTGCCGCTGTTGGCCAGATAGTTGTTCACGCTGACCGACCGAGAGCCCCAGCCGGAGCTGAAACCGCTCCACAGACTGCCTGCGCTGTTTTTCAGCTGGTCCCAGACCTCTACCACCCGGTTTTTTGCATTGCCCCAGGCGTTCCGAAAGCCGCCCCAGAGAGTCCCGGCGGAGTTCTTGAGCTGGTTCCACACCTCGACCACACGGCTCTGGGCGCTCCCCCACGCACTTTTCAGGTGGCTCCACAGTTCGCCTGCAGTATGCTTGAGCTTGTTCTCGATCTCCAACACGACAGAGCCCAGCCGTTTCACGGCATTCTGCACCGGCTGAAGGATGTGCTGCCGCGCCCAGCTGGTGATACCGCCCATCCAGTTGATGATTCCGTTGAAGATGCCGGCCACCAGGTTGGTGCCCAGACTGACGATCTGCGGATTCTTGGCAGGGCTGTGGATGCCGCATACCTGCTTAAATCCATCAATAAACGGATCTACGATGTGCTCCTTGATCCAGTCTACGATACCGATAAACCCGTCCAGAATGCCGTTCAGGATACCAAGCGCTACGTTTCCGCCGGCATCCTCGATCTCCGACGAAAAGAACTCCCCGATGCCAGAGAAAGCATCCAGGATCAGTTTACCGACAAACATTCCGAGTCCTGCCAGCGCCGTGCCAATTGCCTTAAACAGGGCAGACGCCATGCCGCCCCAGTCAATGCCGGAGACAAAGCCGGTCACACGGTGGGCAATCTCATCCCACTGAATATTCGCCAGTGCGGAGGTGATGGCCGTCAGAATGCCTTTGATGCCGCCGGACAGGGTCTCCCCTGCCTTATGCCAGTCAAAGCCGGCGAAGGCGGAGTTGATATTGGCCGCCACATAGCTGCCCAGTTTACCCCAATCCAAACCGTCGATAAAGCCCTTGGCCGTGTCGATCTTACGCTGGAGCAGGTCGGCCAGAATGGTGCCAAAATTCACCTTATCTGCGCTCAAACTCGCCAGTGCGCCGTTGATGCCCTGGGCCACAGACAGGCCGATGTTTTCCCAGCGGATGCCGGTCAGGAACTGGTCTATGGTGTCCAGCGCCAGTGTGAGGCCGTCGCCGATCAGTGCGCCGGTGCGGGCGGCAATGGTATTCATCGCGTCGCCCGCGGTAAGCTCGCCGAAGAAGCCGTTGATGGTGTCCACCACATGGCCGCAGAGCTTCGAGACTTTGCCTCGGAATGCGCCGTTGTTGAGCTTCTCCCGGGCGGAGTCCACCAGCTCGCCGAACTTGTCGGCCAGCAGGGTGCCGATGCCGGTGAAATCCTCTGCCGACAGTAGCTCCTTGATCTGGCCGGTCAGGTCGGTCAGCCAGGCGGGTAGTTTTCCCTCAATGGGAGTGGTCTGAGATGCACCGCCGCCTCCGCCGCCCGAACCACCGCCAGAGCCGCTGTTGTCGTCCAGCTTGGTGATCTCGTCAAAGCCCGCCAGCGTTCGGTTATACTTCTCCTGAGCTGCCGCAGCACTCCCGGTTGCCGACGCCGCTGCAGATGCACCGGTGGCCACCGTTGTCCAGCCCTTGCCGAACAGGTTGGTGAGCAGCGTACCAATGGCATCTGCCACACCGATGATGTAGGGCATCAGCCGGGACATTGCATTGGTCACGATGTTGATGGCCGGGGCCAGAGCCTGACCCAGCCCGTTTTTCAGCCGGTCGACCGATGCGCTCAGCCCCTCCTGCGTGGAGACATAGCTGGAGATGACCGACCGCAGGCGGCCAAACAGGCCTTTGGCGATATTCAGCCCCAGTGACACCACGCCGATGCGCTTGATGGAGCGGAGCAGGCCATTCACGCCGCCGGTGGAGTCCCTTGCCCCCGCGCCGATGCCCTTGAGCCTGGCCGCCACGGCAGACAGACCGGAGGCCCGCAGGGCCAGCTTACCCAGTGAGGTGCCGACCTTGACTGCCGCAGAGCCGGCCCGGCGGGCGGCGGAGACCACGCCGCTGAATTTTGCTCCCAGTCCTGTGACCGCGCTCTTGAGCCGCTCAAAACGGCCGCCAGAGTTGTCCAGCTGATTGACAGAGTCCTTCAGGTTGTTCGTCTGCTGGGCATTGCGACCCAGCTCCTGCCCCACTTGGTCGGAGCTCTCGCTCAGTGTCAGGAGTTTTCCGGCCGTCTGGCCGGCCTGGATTTCAAGCTGGCCCATGCTCTGCCTGTCCTGTCCGATCTCCGTCTGGAGCTGTTTCAGCCCCGCCGTGCTGGCATAGCCCAGGTTTTCGGCGCCCACGGCACGCATGGCAGCCTGAAGCTGTTCCAACTTCGCGTCCGCCGCGTCAAACTGGGCGATAAGCTCATTCAGTTTGGCCTTTGCCTCTGAAACGGAAGCAAAGCCGCCCTCCGGCAACTCGACCAGCGAACCGGGAGAGGCACCCGCCATGCGGCGGCGCAGTGTCTCGATTGCCGTATCGTACTGCCCAAGCTGCCGCTTGACCGCAGCCACCTGCTCACTCAGCGGTGTGCTGAGATCCAGCCCCGCTGTGGCGGTTCGCACCCTGTCGAAAACCGCCTGCATGCCTTCCGCCTTATCCTGCAGGGCACTATAATCGCTCTGGATAGAGTCCAGCTTGGTCTGCTGTTCTTCAATGGCTCGGGACAGCTGGAGCTGTTTGGCCGTCAGCGTCTGGGCCCGTCTGCCCAGCTGCTCCGCCGCCTTCCCTGCCGCTGTCAAAGCGCGGCTCATCTTCTGGCCTTCCGCCCCGGCAGATGCAGATGTGTCCCTGAGCTTGGTCTGCATCTGGTCGATCTGCTCCCGGAGCGTCTGTGTGGGCTTGAGCGCATCCTGCATCGCCTTGCGATACCCGGTCAGATCTGCCGTAAACCGGGAACGGATCTCTTTAATGATGGTCGATCCTTCAGCCATCCGCATTCACCGCCTTCCGCGCCGCGTGGCGCTCCATGATGCGGCGGTACTTCTCCCGCCGGACTGCCATGATCTCCTCCTCTGTCCAGTAGGGGAATGCCTCCCAGACCTCCGGGAAGCTGCCGCCGGACAGGGCGCAGTTGATGAGCAGGGCGTGGGTGCGGGCGATGTTCGCCTGATGCTGGCACCGCTCACGCTCCTTTTCACGCCAGCCCCGCACTGCACACAGGAGCTCCCCCTGAGTCCAGTCGTCGCTCTCCAGCGGAGACACCCCCGCAGCCCAGCTGAGGACCTCCAGCCGCTCCAGCGTCAGTCCTTCGCCGTTCTGGTAGGGCGGGCTTTCTCGCCGTCTCCCTTCTCTGTGTCCATGACGGCGGACGCCTCATCAAACAGACTGTCGATGACCTCATCCAGCCCGGCGGCCATCTTTGCTTTGACCGTCTGGCCCTGCTTCTCGCTCAACAGGCCGGAGCAGACACAGATGTCGCACATCAGAGCCAGCCAGTCCCCCATTCCGCAGTAGCCGTTGTCCACCAGCTGGTCGTAAAAGGCCTCGCCGTCGGTGACCGGGTTGGAGTTGCCTGCCCAGCGCAGCGCCTCGCCCAGCACGGCGCAGGTCTTGTCCAGATCGTCCACAGCGGCCAGTGCCACATTGAGTGCGCTGTCGCCGAAGCGCTTCTTGAGCGCCTTCTGACCGCCCACGGTCAGGCGCAGGAAATAGTCACCCTCATCAAGGTGCAGGGGCAGAACCTTTTTTGCCATAATTGATACTTCTCCTTTCTTTCATGCCGGGCGGAGCCTTCACCCCGCCCGGATCTGTATGCTCAGCCGATCACTCGCCCACAGGGTCCGTGACCTTCCAGTCGCTCTGGAGGTTGACGGTCAGTTTTGCGCTGACCAACTCGTCCACCTTGGCGCCGCTGACCATGACGGAAACATAGCCGGTGGAGGTAAACTTGGTGCCCTCGGGGAAGGCCACCTCGATATTCACCGGCTTGCCCGCATCCTGAAGCTTCTTCAGCACCCGGTAGTCGCTGTCCGCGGCGGAGTTGTCAAAGAGGAAGGTCACCTCAAACGCCTTGGTGTCCTGCACGCCGGGGACGCTCTTCTTCATGCTGTCCTTCATGCAGGTGGCGTCCAGCTCGGAGGGGGTGCCGCCGATGTCACCGATGTCGGTGACGTAGTTGAGGGCGCTCTCGCCCACCTTTACGTCAATGCCCATGGTGGAAAGGCCCTGAGTTGCCATAGATACTTCATCCTTTCTGTGTAAAAATGCGCACCGCGCGGTCAGTCGATGAGCCGCATGGTGCGCTTGTCCACCTTCCGTCCAAAGCGGAAGGTCTTTCTGTACTTGTCATTCTGGAGCTCGGCGGGACCGGCGTACTCCCTGCGCAGTCCAAGGCCGCACAACGCGGCGTTGACCAGCAGGGCAAACTCATCCACACTGTCACATTCCGCCGCCCAAAGGTCGATTTGATAGCCCAGCGTGTCCACCACCGCCGTCTCGGTCTGGCTGTTGGTCAGCTCCGTGACGGTGATGAGTGTGCCGGTATCCTCCGACCGGGGCCAGCGGCACAGCACGCGATATTTAAGCGCCGTGTCCAGCCCGGTGAGCGCCTCCCTGATCTGGGGCAGGGCGTCCACCATGCACGTCCATTCTGGGGTCATTTGTCCGCGAACACCTCCGTCACCACGTCACCCATTGCATGGCCGATCTCATCCTCCATGCTTGTGATCGCGTTGTACATAAACGCCTTGGCCGGCACACCCTCGGTGTAAACATATCCGCCCTTTTCGTTGGGTACATACTCCTCGCCCCGCTGAGCGGCCACGTCGGCACTCTGATAGGTCCAGCCGTCCAGCTTATACTCTTTGAGTTTGACCGGGTAGCCGCTGGCCTCGCCCACCGGGCCGGTGCCCAGCTCCTGATAGATGGCCGGGGGATGGCTTGTTTTGGCGCCGCCCTCAATCTCAGCACCATGCACCTCGATATAGCCCATAATGCTGTTTCTCACCTGACCATATCTGACCGGGGCTCCGTTACGGGCGCGGCCGGCCACCTTCTCCGCCAGCGCCCTACTCTTTTGCATGACTTTGCGGGTCATGGCGTCTGGAGCAGCTTGGAAGGCTCGGATCAGGTCGTCGAGTCCGTCTCTGGCCATTTGCTCACCTCCACCAGCTCGATGGTGCGGAAGGCGGAGCGCACCAAAACGCCCCGCACCTCCCACAGCGCGCCGCCGAACACACATCGGTCAAAGGGGCTGATCTCCACAGCCGGATCATCCAGCAGGAAGGACGCGGCGGCGGTCACAGCCTCGCCGTACTCCTCCACGGTCTCGGCATGGCTCTTGATGTGCCACGCCACGCCGGAGGCGGTTTCTAACTTGCCAGAGTAATCAGGTTCGGACATATTCCAGCGCCGAACCGGATCCCCCCGGCGGTCAGTTTCCTGTCGGGCCCGGAATAACTGCCAGTTTTTCCGCCATTCAAGGGGCGTGCTCCGCCGCTCCATCGCCGCCCGCCTCCTTCACCTTAACTTGCCGGTAACTTGCCAGCGCGGCCAGAATGGCCATCTTCTCCGCCTCATAGTCCGCGCCGGAGAGGGGCGTTTCACTCTGGGTCTGCTCACCCTCAGAATAGCTCCATGCCTTTGCGCCGCTGTGCTCCGTCGTCATACAGCGATAGTTCACCGCGGCCAGCCGGATGATATAGCCGCCCATCGCATCCGGCAGCTCATCCCGGTGCAGGTAGAGCCGCAGCTCATTGGCGGCATCCTCCAGCATATCGGTCAGGACATCATTCTCCGCATTCTCCAGTCCCCGACAGCGGCGCAGGCGCTCCAGACTGGCCGCAGTGAGCACCCACTCCGTCATATCAGGTGGCGCTCTTGTCGCAGATCAGGCAGGCCAGCGCGGAGGGCTGGATCACCTTGGCACCGAAAACGTGCAGGCCCTTCACGCCGTCGGAGAAGTTCTTCTCCAGCCGGTAGGCCTCCAGCTCCACCAGCTGCTCAGCGAAGGAACCGGCGGCGTTGGTGCCGGCCAGCACCTTGAACTTCTTGCCGGAGGTGCTGGGGACATTGTTGGAGACGTGCACCATGAAACCGGCGGCGGCGCCCACATCGCCGTTCTGAAGCACGGCCTTGTTATAGTCGGTGCCGTTGCCCACAAAGCGCTGATCCTTCAGCAGCAGGCCATAAAACCAGGGCGGAACCACCACCCAGCGGCCCATCATGGGCACATTGGACTCGGTCAGCAGGGTGCCCAGATCCACCAGATAGTCGTAGGCATTGGCGGAGGTGGGCACAATGGGGGTGCTGACACTGCCGATGGTATTGCCGGCCTTGACGCCGGCGGCCAGCAGACCGGCCAGATAGATGTCGATGGTGTCGTTCATGGTGTAGGCAGAGCGCTCCATGGCCGAGTCCATCAGCTTGGGGTTGGTCTGGGCATTGTCGATGTCCTTGATCTGGAAGTTGAATGCCTTGCCCTGGTCAATCTCCAGGGTGGTCTGGGCACTGGTCAGCTCCTCAGGGTCGGGCAGGTCTGCGCCGGTGTAGTCGGTGACGGTCACATCGCCGATTTGGTTGATGTGTACCTTGTCGCCCATGGTGCGGATCTCGCCCTCATAGTCCCGGTTCATCAGGCTGGCGTAGACGTGCACCTTGTCCAGATGGCCCAGCAGACGGGCCGACCAGATCTCGGGGATAAAGTTGGTGTATGCCATAGTTTCAAATCATCCTTTCATGTTCATTTCCTGCCCATGAGCGCGTCCAGCTGGCCGGACTCATAGGCCTTGTTGATCTCCTGCGGCGTCATATGGCGCAGGCTCTCCCGGGTCACTTCGGCCCGGTCAGGTTCCTTCGGAGGCGTGGTGCCGCGCATCCGGCCGGTGACGGCGCAGGAAATTGCCGCGTTCCAGAGCGCCTCGAATGCCTTGAGATTGGCGGCGCTGGCTTCGGCGTCCGCGCCGGTCAGCCACTGGGCAAAGCCCGCATCCATGCCCCGGCTCTGGAGGTCGCGGCCCATCTGAACCTCCAGCTGCTGGCGCTGGAACTGCGCCTGCTGGGCGGCAAAGGCCGCCTTGTCCTTGTCCAGCTGATAGCGCTCCTTCTGGGCGGCGGTCATGCGGGCCAGTTTCGTCGCCTCATCCTGCGCCTCGGTCTGCTCCCGCTCCCACTTGGCCCAGGCGGTGTTGACGCCCTTGGTGACCCGGCGGTCAAACTCGCTCCGATAGGCCGGGTTGCTGTCCAGCCACTCGTCAAAGCTCGGTGTGCCGCTCCCGCCGTCATGCTCAGCGGTCTCGGATCCTGTCTGAGGGGTGTGGTTCAGCTCTTCTCTTTCGTCCTCCATGATGTGCTCCTTTCTTGTCCGTCCTGCCCGGTCACAAGTCCCGGCCAGTGTCGTGAGGGTATGAAAAAAGCACCCGTTTCCGGATGCTTTCATCAACAGTGTTTGATTTTGTGTGTGGAAAAACCGCCTCGGTGTGCCGAAGCGGTTCAGTCTAACAGCTCAATATGGTCGATCTCGTCCTCGAAGTATTCCCACAGGGGCCCCTGAGGACCATACTTTTCGACGTCAATACTCGGAATGCCGTCCTCCGCGTCCAGCGTAGAAGTTCCACTGACTATAAAGCATTTGACCTCTTCACCGTTTGTCAGGACAACGCGGGCATGGTGCCCCCAATAATCCGTATATTTTAGATTCTTCAAGGTCTACTCCTCCTTTGGTGGAATAAACGGAACTGCATGAATACCGGTCTTGCTGTAATGCAGCTTGAGCATATTAGCGGGCGCTTCAGCCCCGTCCGGGTCAATTACTACGCCGATCTGCTTGCCTAACCGAATAACTTCTCGCAATCCGCTCCGGCCATTCCGTTCGATGCGCCCCGTCCCGGCGTACCGTGTCACAATGTTCTGAAGCTCCTCCATGCCGATTGTGAGATAACTGCGCCCCGGGATGTAGCCGCCGCTGTCGCGCAGATGGCGGGCCTGCTTCTCCGGGTTGACGGTCAGGTCATACTTGCCTGCCCGGATGTCCGCCCGGATCAGCGTGTCCTTCAGCTCGTTCTGAAGCGCATCCCAACCGGTGCTGTCAATATTATACTTCACATTCTGGAACTCTGCAAAGGTTTTCGGTGCCTTCGTGCCCAGGATCCTGCGGAATCTGTCGTACTGCTTGCGATCAGGAACGCGGTGCTGCTCCCGGCGCTGGTTGGCCTCTGCCTGCGCATTGCCCTTGACATAGGCCTCATACCACTCCCGATAGCTCATATTACCCGGAACGGTGGTCCCCTTCCCGGTGATGGGGTCGCGGGCGAAGCGCTCGGTTCCAGACAGCGCGGCATCGGAGTCGTCCGGCATGGTGGTGCACCGGCAGTTGGGATGCATGGGCGGCAGGTTGACGCCGGGCTGAGCCTCCTCCACCCGGAATCGGCACATATCCAGCCGTGCACACTCAGAGTCCGTGTCCAGATCCAGCGTGGCAAGGTAGATATAGTGCGCGATGCCCGCCGCCTGATAGCCCATCAGATGGCCCTGATTGGCGATGTAGGCGCACTCAGTGCGCACCAGACGGGCCGCGCGGTACCGGGCTCCCTCTGTGCTGTCCATGCCGATCACGCCCAGCAGAGCGTCCCGCATCTCGTCATAGCGCAGGCCGGACATCAGCCCCACCGTAACTACGTCCTCCACGGCATCCGCAAACTGCTGGTTGTTGTCCCAGAGCCGGTACGACCAGTTTTCGCCGCTCCAGTCAGAGGCGATCGCCGCCTGAAGCTGCAGGTCGTCCAACTTGGAGAAATCAAAGCCCTCCCCGGTGTACTGCTGGATGTCGAACAGCGTCCGGTAGTAGGATTGCTCCAGTGTGTCATAGAGCCGGTCCCGCACCAGGCTGACCTCCTCCAGACCCACCATGCGGGCCTGTGCATAGATCCGATCCCGCAGGGCCTGCAGGCGGCTGATGCGGTCGGCATAGGCCGGGGCAGAGAGCCGGGCCCACAGGTCTTTTTTCGCTGGGCCCTTCGCCTTCTGCCAGAGTGCTTTCAGCTCCTCCCGGCTTTCCGCCGTCTCCTGCTGAGAGAGCAGACGCTGGGCGGTGTCCGCATTCAGTGCGCCATTGCGGGCGTAGGTGTCGAAAATATGCTCAATCTGCTGGCAGATGGCCCGCTGGGCCAGCCCATACCGCCGGGCGACGGCCTGCACCGTCTCATCTGCCCGGTCATGCAGCAGTTTCTCCAGCTTCAGTGAGCGCCGCTTCCAGTAGTCCCGGCTGTTCATTCGTCACTCACAGCGGCGAAGCCGATCTTTCGGCCGGCAGTGTCGTCCGGCTCATCGCCGTCTTCTTCATCGGCACCGAACCGGCCATTATTGGTGTACAGGCTGGCATTCTCCTGCTTCTGGCGGCGGATATTCTCCAGCGCCTCGGTTGGGTCCCGGATGAACCAAAGCTGGCTGAGCAGAGTCTGGTCGTCCACAATGCCCTGAAGCCGGGTGACGGTGTCCACCACCTCCTGCTCGTTGATGGGCAGGCTCACGGTGAACACAATGTCCACATCGCGGATTTCCACCACGGGCATCTCGCCCTTAATGTTCAGCCAGTGGTTATAGAGGGCAAAGCGCTCCTGAAGCCCTCGCTCCATCTGGCGCATCTTGCCCTTTACCAGCAGATTCATGGTCAGCAGCTTCAGCTTGAGCGCCTGCCCGGACACGTTGCCCGCAAACTTTTCGTCGGACATATCCACAGTCAGGGTCTGCTTGTGGATCTCCCGCACCAGCGCATCGGCCAGAGTCTGCACCTCGCCCTCGTTAAAGGTCTTCTGGATGTACTCCGCCCGGGCATCCAGCGGTGCACCGTCGATGAACTTCTCCCGGGCCAGCTTTGCCTCGTCCCCCTCGGCCAGCGTCATGCCGAAGAACACCAGCAGGGCGTCTACAAACTTGCGCTTGTCCGTCACCCGGTCGCTCATCAGCTGGTCATAGGCGTCGATCAGGCTGGTCACCTGCTCAAAATCGCCCTGCCGCTGGTCATTGTTGCAGTAGGCGATGACCGGCACCGCCCCGAACCAGTGCTCTCGCGTCTCGCCGACCTGCGTGAAGAAGGACGTCTCCAGACTGCCGCTGATGTAGTCCCGCTCCGTGCGGTCGGTGTAGACCGTGGCGAAGTAATACCACTCGCCGCTGGGGCGCTCCCTCCGCTCCCATACCACTGCGAACAACTTGCGGTGCTCCACTGTGGTGTCGCAGATCAGAATGCCGTTGTCCGGGCTGATCCGGGCGGAGCGTGGCCGTGGGTCGTCGTCGGTGGAGGCATAGCACAGCTCCAGGCAGTCGCCCATGATGCCCATGGTGCGCCCGATCTCCAGATCCTGACGACTGACCCGCTGGGCGTCGTAAGTGTCCAGAAGTGGGCTGAGATCCAGCTTACCGCCGTCCTCGCGCTGGTGGTTGGCGTCGTACTTCACCGGTTCGCCCAGATAGTAGCCCAGCGTGGTGTCCACCACATAGCGGGCGTAGTTGGCCGCCACCCGCACCTCACCGGGCTTCGCGCCCAGCAGAATGGGGTGCTGGCCCAGATAGTAGTCCATCAGCCGTCGGTATCGGCCCTGTGCCTGCTCCGCCTTGCGGATGCACCAGCGCAGCACGTCCGGCCGGACGGCCTCCACATCGGGCACGTCAGCCCGGTCGATGTATAAGATCAAATTACAACCCCCTCGGTCTATGGCCGACTCTCACCTCACCGCGCTCCAGCACGGTGGAAACAAAATAGCGGATGGCGTCCATGCAGTGGTCGTGCTCCTTGACGGGCCGATCCTCCCCGCGCTGGGCGGCCTTGTCATCCCAGACGTAATTGTGAAATTCGTCGGCGCAGTGAACACACTGGCTTGAAAACAGCAGCCCGTCCGATTTGAGCCGCTGAGCCACTGCCCGGATGCCGTCCAGCACCGCATTGTCGGCCTTCTGGACCGGCCAGCCCCGGCGGCGCAGCTCTGCAATGAAACTGGCCGCTGACGGGTCAACGATGATCGCCCGGGGCGTCTCCCCGGCCAGAAAGGCAGCCATATCGTCAGCATAGTCTCCGTCAGTCTTCTGCCGCCGCTCCTCCCGGCCCGACCAGTAATACTCCCCGGCGCACACCCACGCCCCGCCCGCGTTGCGCCGCCACTTCAGAAACACCGTGGGGTTCTGGGTGCCGTAGTCCACGGAGACATAGCAGCTGCCCGCCGTCTCCGGCGCCTTGGCCGCCATGTGACGCTCCTTGTCAAAGCAGTCGTAGACAATGCCGTCTGCCACCCGCCACAGGCCCAGAATGTAGCGCTCGTAGAACACGCCGGAATACATAGACTCATAGCGGGCCTTGATGCGCGGTGCCAACGCCAGATTGTCATCCATGGTAAAGTGCAGCCGCAGGGCGTTGTGGGCGGGCAGCTTTTTGACCCACTCCTGATAAAACCAGTGGTTCGGCCCAGCCGGGTTACAGTTGAACCAGAATTTACTGCCGTCCACACTGCACCGGGCCAGCACCTGCTCCACAAAACTACGGGGCATCAGTGCCACCTCATCCAGCAGTGCCCCCGCCAGCGTAATGCCCTGCACCAGCGTGTAGCTGCTCTCGTCCCGTCCGCCAAACAGGTAGTAGGTGTTGCTCCTGCCGTCCTGGGTGACGATCAGCTTGTTCTCGCTCCGCTTTTCGGTGACGTCCAAAACGCCATCCACCCAGTCGGCCAGCTGGGAGATGACATTGCGCCGCAGGCTCTCAATGGTCTTGCCGCAGATGCCGAACACCTGGCCGTCAAACCGGCTCATGCTCCACAGCAGAAAGCCCACGGCCATGCACAGCGTCTTGCCGCTGCGGATAGACCCGTCGCAGATCAGCGCGTCCTTGTCTCTGGTGGCCGGCCGTGCCCACCAGGTCATGGCCAGCAGCTGGCGCTTACTCAGTCTCTGATACTGCATCTGCGTCGATGTCCTCCTCTGCCGCCGCCTCGATGGCCGCCAGAAGGCTCTGGCCAGACTCACTCCCGGCGCTGTCCTGCCGGGCGTCGTCGCCCAGCACGTCGATCAGCACCTTGGCCGCCCGGGCATCGCCCGCACAGGCCGCCTCCCACAGCCCCGAGATCATGGCCATCTGGTTGTCGATGTCCTCTGCCTCCACCTGCCGCCGCTCCAGCTTCTTCGCGTGCCGACGGTCTGTCACAGGCAGGCTCAGGAAGTAGTCCGCGGCCTGTTTTAAACTCTTTTTCCGGCGGCGGGAAACGCCGGATGCAATACCGCCTTTTCGGCCCATTTCTCTTGCTTCGCTCTCGCTTCGTTCGCTGAACGTGATAAGATTCTGTTCATTCGGCATCTGCCCCCACCTCTCTGTCCAAAAGATCCATCACTCGGCCCCGCCCCTGCCTGTTACTCAATGCGATGGTCAACCCAAAGACAAGGGAGCCGACCCTCCCGGGCGGCTCCCAAATCTTCACATCTACACCATATCACAGATGGGGTATCAATTGCTATCAACCATTATCAACTGGGTCAACCAACCAGAGCCCATTTAGCGCGTCACCGTGAAGGTGGCACACCCACTGATAAGACAAGCCCATCATTTCCGCCACCTGCTCCCACGTCCGCCCGTCGATATATCTCAGCCGAAGCAGCTCCCGGTGCCTTGCATCCGGCACGGCGTCGATGGCCGCGCCGATCTCCCGCCGAAGCCGGACAAGCCCGATCCTCTGATGCTCCAGCTGTGCCGCAAGGTGTGCGATGTGCTCCGCCGCGTGCTCCAGACTTCTGCCGTCTCCGCCGCCGCCCGTGTCAGCCCCATACCGGGCCGTGGCGCTCTCCGCCCGCGAACGCCAGCGCTCCAGCTCTTCAGAAAGCCGCCGCTCCTCCCGCTCCGCCGCCCGGTACTGCATCAGCCAGGCTTTTTTCTCCTGATTGGTCATTCAAGCACCCCCGCCATAAAGCAGCTCAGCGCCCGCTCCCCGCTCAGCCGCAGCGCCTGCTCAATGTGGCGCAGACCGTTACGGATGTTCCGGCTCACGTTAGAACAGTCGATGTCCATCTGTCTGCCCACTGCCTCCTGCGGCAGTCCCACGACAAAGTACAGCTGCATGGTCTCGACCTGCCGCGCCGTACAGGTCATGCGCAGCGCCCGGGCCATAACCTGCTGGCGGGGCGTCAGCCCGATCTCGTCCCCGTTGTCGGCGTGACGGATGGCAACCCGCAGATCGTACAGGTCGTCTCTGTTCACGCGGTAAATCGGCCTCATTGGGAGCCCC
>CAKSVQ010000043.1 GCA_934504065.1 uncultured Dysosmobacter sp.
CTATCCGCTGCGTGATGTTCAAGGGTAGCGCCATGCGCCTGCGGTTTCGGCCGGAAAACGGCATGAAGGTGTTGGTGACGGGGCGGGTCGCCGTCTTCCCCCGGGACGGCGCTTACCAGCTTTACTGCGCCTCCATGGCACCGGAGGGCGTGGGTGACCTTGCGGCGGCTTTCGAGCAGCTCAAGGCAAAGCTGTATGCCGAGGGACTTTTCGACCGGGCGCATAAAAAGCCCCTGCCCGCGTACCCCCAGCGCATCGCCGTGGTGACCTCCTCTGCCGGGGCGGCCGTGCATGATATGATCCGCATCCTGCGCCGCCGCTATCCCATCGCAAAGGTCATCCTGCTGCCTGTGCGGGTGCAGGGGGCGGAAGCGCCGCCGGAGATCGTCGGGGCCATCCGCTATGCGGACAAGTGGAAAATCGGCGACGTGATCATCACCGGGCGGGGCGGCGGCTCCATGGAGGACCTGTGGGCCTTTAACGACGAGCGGGTGGCCCGGGCCATCTACGATTGTGAAACGCCTGTGATCTCCGCCGTGGGCCATGAGCCGGATGTGACCATTGCGGACTTCGTGGCCGATGCCCGTGCCAGCACCCCCTCCAACGCGGCGGAGATCGCCGTGCCGGATCAGGTGGAGCTGCTGCGGTGGCTGCAAGGTGCACAGGAGCGCATGACGCAAAGCGAAACGGCCCGGCTGGAGACATTGCGCAAACAACTGGAAACGCTGAAGGCCAAGCGGGTGCTGACCGACCAGACGGCTTATGTGCAGGATAAGCGGATGGAACTCATTCATGTGCAGCAGCGGCTGGGTGATCTTTCATCCGGATTGCTGATGAAAAAGCGGCAGCAGTTTTCCGCCCTTGCGGCGGCGCTGGATGCCATGAGCCCGCTGAAGGTTCTGGGCCGTGGATACGCCATGGTGCAAAGCGGGGCAGGCGCGGTGGTGAAGAGCGGCCGAGAGGTAACGGTCGGCCAGCAGGTCAGCGTTACGCTGGGAGAGGGCGGTTTTACCGCGGAAGTCAAGGAGGTACATACATGAGCGCAAAGAAAGCGACGTTTGAGCAGCAGCTTGCCCGACTGGAAGAGATCGTGGCGGCGCTGGAAAAGGGAGATGCGCCGCTGGCGGACTCCCTTACCCTGTTTGAAGAGGGGACGAAGCTGATCTCGGCGTGCACCAAACAGCTTGATCAGGCAGAGCAGCAGGTGGTCAAGCTGATGAAAGGGGCAGATGGCGCTCCGGTGGAGCTGCCCTTTGCCGAAAAGGAGGAGTGAGCGGACATGGAAAAGCTGGAATTTGAAGCGCGGCAGCAGGAATACCGCCGCGCGGTGGAGAAATATTTAAACACGCTGTTTGCGGACAAGCCCCATTGGGACGATCTGTACGCTTCCATGCGGTATAGCTTACTGGCGGGGGGCAAGCGCATCCGCCCGGTGCTGACGCTGGAGTTTGCCCGCCTTTGCGGCATGGACTGGCACACGGCGCTGCCCGTTGCCTGTGCGCTGGAGCTGGTGCATACCTATTCCCTGATCCATGACGACCTGCCCTGCATGGATGACGATGATCTCCGCCGGGGAAAGCCCACCAACCACAAGGTATACGGCGAGACCATGGCCGTTCTGGCGGGTGACGCCCTCCAGCCCGAGGCGTTCCGCCTGATTTTGACGGCCCCCGGCCTTGGCGACGGGCAGCGCTGCGTCTGCGCGCTGATTCTGGCGCAGGCTGCCGGAGCCGACGGCATGGTAGCAGGACAGGTGCTGGACACGCTCCACGCGCCGAAAACGGAGCAGGAGCTACAGGAGGTGGACCACCTTAAGACCGGGGCCATGATCGCCGGGTGCTGCAAGCTGGGCGTGGCCGCTGCCGGGGGCAGCGCGGAACAGCTGGCCGCTGCGGAGGAATATGGCTATCAGCTGGGCCTTGCCTTCCAGATCCGGGACGATATGCTGGACGTGATCGGCAATGTGGACGAGTTCGGCAAGCCCATCGGCTCGGACCGGGAAGAGGGCAAGGTGACCTATGTGGATGTGCTGGGGCTGGAGGGCTGCGAGAAAAAGGTGCTGGAGTGCACCGCCGCGGCCAAGGCCGCTGCCGCCGGACTGGAAAGCGGCGGATTTTTGGAGCTGCTGGCGGACAGCCTTGCCCTGCGCAGTAAATAAACGTACTTTTGCAGGAATGGCATAGCCATGTTTGCAAGAGATTTGCCGGGAGGGGATGGCTCTTCCGGCATTTTTTTAAAATTTTCATTTTGTATATACGGAATATGTTGTATATTTATGTGGGGTGTGCTATACTAAGCTTGCTAAGCGGCGGCGCAGTATTCTAGTCAGATCTGCCGTTTCCGAGGGAGGGCCTAAAAATCCTCTAAAGGGCACACCGATGAAACCTCTGGTGCCTGCTTGATACGCCCAGTGTTGGGTGGGTGCTGGGGGGAAGTGCGCCTCGCGCGCTTGCGGACTCAGGGCGATTTCCAATGGCATGGTTAACCCGACCCTGTTTCCGTGGAGACCCGCTCTTGTGCACAGACGTACTCCCAACGTGGTATTCCGGCCTGTGTACGAAGTGGATTATGAACCTGCAATGCGGTGCATCGGCCATATGGGCCGTAACGCTGTGTGCAGATGTAGCCTGCCTTGCGTGGGGCGGGTGAATGTGGGAACAACGCAGCGCCGCGCTCTGGCCAGAGTGCGGGCAGTGATCGCCCGCTGAAACCCGGTCTGCAAAAGAGGCTAAAGAAACGGACGGACTGAGGTGGAAATCACCTAGGCTGTTCATAGAGGCAGAAAAGGGATTGCAGTGCGGACTAAGTGGCAATCGGGTAGCGTGCGTTGGCAACAGCACGCCGCTGCGCCGAAGGGGGAACCGCCTCCATCGGCAACGAGAGGTGCGCAGCGGGGAAAACCAACCCGTACCTAAGCCGTAAGATTTACCTTTTCCGCTGCCGCCGACTTAGCATTTAAGACAATGACCTTCTTGATGGAGGAGTATTTTTGAAAAAAACAAAAAAAGCAGAAAAGAAGAAAGAACCGTCCCACTACCGCTGGGCGGCCACTGTTTTTTTGCTGGCGGTGGTGCTGTCCGCCGCGCTGAGCCTTGCTTCCCAGTCTTTGCTGGGTTCGGCAGGTATCGCGGTGGCACTGGTGATCCTTGGGGTGTTTATCGGCCTTGGCATCGTGTTTGATATTCTGGGCGTGGCCGTCACGGCGGCGGACCCCCGCCCCTTTCACTCCATGGCGGCCCACAAGGAAAAGGGCGCGAAGGAGGCGCTGAGTCTTCTGCGCAATGCCAGCCATGTTTCCAGCGTGTGCAACGATGTGGTGGGCGACATCTGCGGTATCGTCAGCGGCACCACCGGGGCGATCATCGTGGTGCGGCTGCAAACGGCGCTGGACGTGCACTCCGTGCTGATCTCGGTGGCTGTCACGGCGCTGGTATCCGGGCTGACCATCGGCGGCAAGGCGCTGGGAAAGACCTTTGCCATGAAACAGAGCACAAGGGTGGTATATCTGGCTGGGCGGTTTCTTCATATTTTCCGCCGCTGAGAGAAAGGCAAGCTTATGATATTGGAAAGCATCCATTCTCCGGCAGACGTCAAGGCGCTGGACAAGGAACAGCTGCCTTGGCTCTGCCAGGAGCTTCGGGAGTTTTTAATAGAAAACGTTTCTAAAACTGGAGGACATCTGGCCTCCAATCTGGGGGCGGTGGAGCTGACCGTGGCCATCCACCGGGTCTTTGACACCGAACAGGACCGCCTGGTGTTCGATGTGGGGCACCAGTGCTATGTCCACAAGGCCCTTACCGGGCGGCAGGAGCTGTTTTCCACCCTGCGCCAGTTCGGCGGGCTGTCGGGCTTCCCCAAGCCCCGGGAGAGCGTGCACGATGCGTTCGTGGCGGGCCATGCGTCCAATTCCGTTTCCGTGGCGCTGGGCATGGCGCGGGCACGAACGCTGCAAAAAAAGGACTATCACGTGCTGGCCCTGATCGGCGACGGCGCCCTGACCGGTGGCCTTGCCTACGAGGGGCTCAACGACGCGGGGGCTTCTCACGAGCCGTTGATCGTGATTTTGAACGACAATGGGATGTCTATCAACCCCAACGTGGGGGCCATGCCGGGGCATCTGGCCCGGCTGCGCTCCAAGCCCGCGTATTACCACTTTAAAAAGTGGTACCGCAGTCTTTTCGGCAGCCATCCGGAAAAAAACGCACTTTACCGTTTTAACCACCGGGTAAAGACGTCGTTGAAAAAGGCCATCTGGCCGGGCAGCACTTTTTTTGAGGATATGGGCTTTACCTACCTTGGTCCCATCGACGGGCATGACCTGCCCCGCCTTTGCGATGTGCTGCAATGGGCTAAAAATCTGGACGGCCCTGTGCTGGTCCATGTGAACACGGTAAAGGGCAAGGGCTATCCTTACGCCGAGCAGAATCCCGGCAAGTTCCACGGCGTGAACCCCTTCGACCCGGCGACCGGACTTGCCAGAAAGCCCTCGGGCGAAAGCTTTTCTTCGGTGTTCGGCAAGACGCTGTGCGATTGCGCGGCGAGAGACGCGCGGGTATGCGCCGTGACCGCCGCCATGGCGGACGGCACGGGCCTTTCCGCCTTTGCAAAGACGTTCCCGGAGCGATTTTTCGACGTGGCCATCGCGGAGGGACATGGTGTGTCTATGTCCGCGGGCCTTGCAAGTCAGGGTATGATCCCGGTGTTCGCCGTATATTCCACCTTTTTGCAGCGGGGCTACGACGAGCTGATCCACGATATTTCACTGGAGCGGCTCCATGTGGTGCTGGCGGTGGACCGGGCCGGGCTGGTGGGCGCGGACGGCGAGACCCACCACGGCTGCTTTGATGCGCTGTTCCTCTCGGAAATTCCCGGCTTCACCGTGCTGTGTCCCGCCAACTTCGCGGAGCTGCGCGCCATGCTGCGCAGGGCCCTCTTCATGTTGGACGGTCCGGTGGCGGTGCGCTATCCCCGGGGCGGAGAGGGCGCGCTGCGGGATGACACGTCGGCAGAGCCCATTGTGTGTCTGCGGCAGGGCGGAGATGTGACGCTGGTCTCTTACGGGATGCAGGTCAACCACCTGCTGGAAGCGGCGGATATTTTGCAGCAGCAGGGCGTAGCGGCGGAGGTCGTGAAGTTCAACCGGATCGCTCCGCTGGAGGATGAAGAAGTCTGCGCCGCGCTGGGCGACAGAAAGCGGCTGCTGGTTTTGGAGGATTCCTTCGGGGCCGGATGCCTGGGGCAGCGCCTTGCGGCTATACTGGCCCGGCACAGCGCCGGACCGGAGGTCCTGATTTTGAAAAATCTCGGCAAGACCTATGCCCCGGAGGGCAGCGTCGGCCAGCTGGAGCACAGCCGCGGACTGGACGCCGACGGCGTAGTGGAAGCGGTACAGGAGGCGATCAAGCATGGCAAATAAAACACGTCTGGACGTGCTGCTGGTAGAGCGCGGCTTGCAGGAGACCCGGCAGAAGGCGCAGGCCACCATCATGAGCGGGCTGGTGTTTGTGAACGGCCAACGGGTGGACAAGCCCGGAACGGCAGTGCCCAACGAGGCGGCGGTGGAGGTGCGCGGCAGTGCGTTGAAATACGTCAGCCGGGGGGGAGTGAAGCTGGAAAAGGCCATGGCCTCCTTCCCGGTTATGCTGGACGGGGCAATCTGCGGCGATATTGGCGCCTCCACCGGGGGCTTTACGGACTGCATGCTGCAAAACGGCGCAGCGAAGGTATACGCCGTGGATGTGGGGTATGGCCAGCTTGCGTGGAAGCTGCGGGAAGACTCGCGGGTGGTGTGCATGGAGCGCACCAACGCCCGCTATCTCACCCATGAGCAGATCCCGGACGAGCTGGATTTTGCCTCCATCGATGTGAGCTTTATTTCCCTGAAGCTGATTTTGCCCGCCGTGTACGGACTTTTGAAAGAGGGCGGTCACGTGGCCTGCCTTGTGAAGCCGCAGTTTGAAGCGGGCAGGGAAAAGGTGGGCAAGAAAGGTGTCGTTCGGGACCCGGCAGTGCATCTGGAGGTGCTGGAGCATTTCCTCGGCCACGCGGCGGAATCCGGCTTTGCCGTTTTGGGCCTGACCTATTCCCCCATCCGGGGGCCGGAGGGCAACATTGAATATCTGGGATATCTGGAAAAGAGCGGGGCCCCGGCTGCACAGCTGGACCTCGGGGCGCTGGTGGAGGAATCCCACCAGACGCTGAAAGAGCACGGGGAGGGCGCGGTATGAGCCAGAAGAAGATCATCCTCTGCCCAAACCCCAACCGCGATCAGGGTATGCACACCACCAGAGCGGCAGAGAAAATCCTGCGGGAGCTTGGCTTACGGACAGTGGTCTGTTCCCCCTTCAAGGATCAGAAGGAGGGGGCCTTTGCGGACCTCGACGTGCGCCCGCTGCCGCAGGAGATGAAGGGCGCCGATCTGCTGGTGACCTTCGGCGGCGACGGAACGATTTTGCACCTTGCCAAGCTGGCGGCGCTGAATAAGCTCCCGGTGCTGGGCATCAACATGGGCGGTCTGGGCTTCATTGCAGAGCTGGAGGCCGGAGAACTGGAGACCCTGCGCAGGCTGAAGAACTGGGACTTCCGCACGGAAAACCGCATGATGCTGGATGTGTCCGTCCAGCGGGAGGGCAGGCAGATCTACACGAATCTGGGCCTGAACGACGCGGTGATCCGGGAGGGGCCCATCTCCCATGTCATTCACTTGAAAATTTCGTCGGACGGCCGCCACCTTGCGGACATCGCGGGCGACGGCGTGATTATTTCCACCCCCACTGGGTCCACGGCCTATTCCCTTTCCGCGGGCGGACCGGTGGTGGAACCTGTGGCGCAGACCATGGTGGTCTGCCCGATCTGCACCCACAATATGCGCTTTTCCTCGTATGTTCTCTCACCGGAGCATGTGCTGACCGTGGAACTGGAGCGCAACGGCCGCAAGCCCGTGTATCTGTGTGTGGACGAGAGCAGGGCCTTTCCGCTGCGGGCGGACGATCAGGTGCTGGTGCGCCGCAGCAAGTATGCCATGAAGCTGGTGCGGCTGTCTGAAAAGAGCTTTTGCGAGGTTTTTGCCCAAAAAATGCTTCCGGGAGGTTTCAATTATGAAAAATGACCGTCAAACCCTGATCCTTGAGATCATTTCTCAGGAGAATATTGAAACGCAGGAGCAGCTGCTCTCCCGTTTGCAGGAGCGGGGCATCACCAGTACGCAGGCCACCATTTCCCGGGACATCAAGCAGATGCACCTGATCAAAGAGCCTGTGGGGCAGGGCGTTTATAAATACGCGGTCTCCGGCAACCGGACGAAGCTGAATTTTGCGGAAAAGCTGCGCACCATCTTCCGCGAGAGCATCACCAGCATCGCCTTTGCCCAGAACATCGTGGTCATCAAGACCATGCCGGGGCTGGCCAGCGCGGCCTGCTCCGCTTTGGATAATATGGACATTACCTATATGGTCGGCTCTCTGGCGGGGGACGACACCGCGTTTTTGCTGATGCAGGACACGGAGTCTGCTGCCGCGTTCTGTGAAGAGATCAAAGAGATGCTGTAAGCGGCGAGGGGCGTGATTGCCATGCTGGAATTGCTTCACATTGAAAATATTGCGGTGATCGAGGAGGCGGACATCCGCTTCCATCCCGGCTTCAATGCCCTCACCGGCGAGACCGGCGCGGGCAAATCCATCGTGATCGACGCCATGGGCGCCGTGCTGGGAGGGCGCACCTCCCGGGAGCTGATCCGTACGGGGGCAGACAAGGCCTTTGTCAGCGCGGAGTTTTCCGGCGTTCCGGCAGACCTGCCGGGGCTGCTGGAAAGCGGCGTTGCCCCGGACGAAAACGGGGAACTGCTGGTGCAGCGGGAGATTGGCGGCGATGGAAAGAACGTCTGCCGCGCCAATGGCCGTCCCATCACCGTGGCGCAGCTGCGCAGGATCGGCGGGGAACTTTTGAACATCCACGGCCAGCACGACGGCCAGCAGCTTTTGGACGAGGAGCAGCACGGAGCTTATCTGGACCGCTTCGGAAAAACGGAAGTGCCGCTGGCGGACTATCAGAAGGCCTACGGGGCGCTGATGGAGCTGAAGGCTCAAATTCGGGCGCTGAAAATGGACGAGGCGGAAAAGGCCCGCCGGATCGACAGCCTGCGCTTTCAGATCCGGGAATTGGAGCAGGCGGAGCTGACACCCGGAGAGGGAGAGGAGCTGGCGGAGCGCCGTAACCTCCTGCGCAACGGTGAGAAGTTCATCGGCGCGCTCTCCGGCGCAGATTTCAGCCTTTCCGGCGACGAAGAGAGCGCCGGGGCCGTGGCGCAGCTGCGGCAGGCGGAGGAGGCGATGAGCGCCGTCCGTACGCTGGGGGACGATCTGGCGGGGCTTTACCAGCGGCTGCAGGCCCTGCGGTGCGAGGCCTATGACCTTGCGGAGACTATCCGTGACAAGCGGGCGGCGTTTGACTTTTCGCCCGCGGAGCTGGACGCGGTGGAAAGCCGCTGCGACCAGCTTTACCGCCTGAAAAAGAAGTACGGCGCAACAGTGGAGGACTGCCTTGCGTATCTGGAGCGGTGCCGGGCGGAGCTGGACGCCATGGAAACGGCGGACGACACGCTGGCACTGCTGGAAAAGAAGCTGCAAGGGGCGGAAGCTGCCGTTTCCTGTGCAGGCGCCGCGCTGACGAGCGCACGCAAGGCGGCGGCAAAGGTGCTGGAAGAGCGCATCCAGCGGGAACTGCGGGAGCTGGACATGAACAAAGTGCGCTTTGCCATCGACTTTGCGGAAAAAGAGCCCGCACCCGACGGGTGCGACGCCATCCGATTTCTGATGTCCGCCAATATGGGCGAGGACCTGCGTCCCATTGCCCGCATTGCCTCCGGCGGCGAGCTGGCCCGCATCATGCTGGCGCTGAAAAATGTGCTGGCAGAGCAGGAGGCGGTGGGCACGCTGGTGTTCGACGAAGTGGACACCGGAGTCAGCGGCCGGGCGGCCCAGAAGGTGGCGGAAAAGCTGGCACAGGTGAGCCGCCGCAAGCAGGTGCTCTGCGTCACCCATCTTCCACAGCTGGCCGCCATGGCAGACACGCATTTCTCTGTGAAAAAGGGCGAGCGCGGCGGACGGACCTATACCCACGTGCTGCTGCTGGACCGCGAGCAGAGGAAGGCTGAACTGGCCCGCATCACCGGGGGCAGCAAGCTGACGGACGCGCTTTTGAAAAGCGCGGGCGAACTGCTGGATGAGGCCGAAGCCTATCGGAACTCCCTATAAAAGAAAGCATCCACCCATCAAACAGGTGGATGCTTTCTTTTATGGAAATGGGTGAGAAAATTTTTGCAAAAATTTTCTCATATGTCGGAATAGAAGCTTGGGCGGATGTTAAAAATAAAACGAAAAAGCGTTATTTTCCAGACAAATGTATACGTTTGCGTGAATTTTCGCACACGTTTGCGCGTCATTTGTGAAAAAATAGGAGCCCTACTTTGTGCAAAAGGAAGAAAGCGCGGGCTGTTTGCAAAATTCCCTTGCATTGGCACTTTTCATGACCTATACTTGGTCGTAAAGAGGGATCGTGTCCGCCGCTTGGCGGGCGCGGGAACCGCCGCAGCGGGTTTGCGCCGCGGAAAGATCCCTGAGACTGCATGACAGGAGAGAAGGTGAGTACAAATGTCCCTGGAAGCAATCGAAAAGGTCACACAGGCTGAACAGCAATGTCAGGAGCGCCGAACCGCCGCGGAAGCACAGGCGCGCCAGATCACAGCAGACGCGCAGCGGGCCGGGCTTGCACTCTTGCAGCAGACCCATGCCGCCGCAGCAGAGCATGGCCGCAGACTGATGCAGGAGGCGGAGGAAAAGGCGGCGAAAAGGACCGCCGAGATCAACCGCCGCGCGCAGGAAGAAAGCGAGGCCCTGCGTAAGGCGGCCGGGAAGCATCTGGACGAGGCCGCGGAGTTTATTGTCGGAAGGGTTGTGAAGCACTGAAATGGCCATTGTAAAAATGAAAAAGCTCCGCGTGATGGCGATGGCCGACCAGCGAGAAACGCTGCTCAAGGGCTTGCAGCATCTGGGCTGCGTGCAGATCAGCGAGCCGGATGAAAAGCTGGCCGACCCTGCGTGGGCCGCGCTGGTGGGGCGGGGGACCTCCCGCCTGACGGAGACGCGCAGCCTTCTCACGGATGTGAACACCGCACTGGACGCCATCAAGACGCTGGCCCAGCCGAAGGACAGCCCCTTTGCCCCCCGCAGGGCCGTGACGGAGGGAGAACTGCTCAGCGAGGAAGCCGCGCAGCACGCCCACAGTTTCAGTGTCCGGATCGATGAGACCATGCAGGAGCTTGCCCGATTGCAGGGTGAGGAGGGGCGGCTGCTTTCCCAGAAGGCGGCGCTGCAGCCGTGGCGTTCGCTGGATATGCCGCTGGAGCAGGAGGGCACGGCTCACACCCGCTTCCGCATGGGCGTTTGTCCGGCGGGAACAGACACGGGAAGCGTGAAAACGGAGCTGGCCGCGTCGGGCGCGGCAGCAGAGCTGTATGAGGTCAGCGCGGACCAGCAGCAAAAATACTATCTTCTGATCTCTTACCGGGCCGACGAGGAAGCGGCCATGGAGGTCCTCCGTCCCCACAATTTCAGCCTGACCACGTTCCAGTCCCTGACCGGGACGGCGGCGGACAATCTGGCGGCGCTGGACCGCCGCCTTGCGGAAAACCGGGCGGCACAGACGGCGGCGGAGGAAGCGGTGAAGGCAAGCGCTGCAGAGCGCCCGGCCTTGCAGCTGTACGCCGACTATCTGGCGGCGGAGGAAGCCAAGGACGCCAATGCCGAGCGGCTGCTGACAGACGGGACCATCCTCTTTTTTGAGGGCTGGGCCCCCGCGGAGCGGATCGGAGAGGTGGAAGCCTTTCTGGAAAAGAACGGCTGCGCGTGGGACAGCGCCGACCCCACGGAGGAGGAGTATCCCAGCGTCCCGGTCAAGCTGAAGAACAACTGGTTCACCCAGCCGCTGAATATGGTGACCAATATGTACGTGATGCCCACCTATGACGGACTGGACCCCAATCCGTTGATGGCTCCGTTCTTCATCGCGTTTTACGGGCTGATGATGGCGGACATGGGCTACGGCATTTTGATGATGCTGGGCGCGTGGATCATGCTGAAAAAGATGCACGCCAGAGGCGGCATGAAGGACTTCGGCGGACTGTTGGGACTGTGCGGCGTGAGTACTTTCATCTGGGGCGCGATGACCGGTGGCTTCTTCGGCGACTTCATCCCCCAGCTTTTGAAGATCATCGACCCAACAAGCACCTTCCAGCTGCCCTACCTCTTCACACCGCTGACGGATACGCTGATGATCCTGGTGGGCTCACTGGTGCTGGGCCTGATCCAGATCTTTACCGGAATGGCCATCAGCGTGGTGAAAAAGTGCAGGGACGGCCACTGGCAGGACGCCGTGTGGGGGGAGTTCACGTGGTGGACTATCCTCATCGGCGCGGCGCTGGCTTTCCTCGGTATTGCTACGGTGGGCGGATACCCGGTGGTGCTGATCGTGGGGCTTTTGATGCTGGTGTACGGCTCCACCCGGGAGGCCAAGGGCATCGGCAAACTGTTCAGCCTGATCGGCGCGGTGTATAACGGCGTGACCGGATATTTCAGCGACACGCTTTCCTATGCGCGTTTGATGGCGCTGATGCTGGCGGGCAGCGTGATCGCGCAGGTGTTCAACACACTGGGCGCAGTGACGGGGAACGTGATCGGCTTCGTGATCGTTTCCCTGATCGGCAACCTGCTCAACTTTGCGCTGAATCTGCTGGGCTGCTACGTCCACGATCTGCGGCTGCAATGTCTGGAATTTTTCAACCGATTCTATAAGGAGGGCGGAAAGCCGTTCCGGCCTCTGGATATTCAAACCAAATATGTTGATGTGATCGAACAGAAATAAGGAGGAAATTATCATGCAGGCATTTTTTGATTCTTTCGGTGGTATCGGTCTTGCGTTTTTGGGCGCGGCGCTGGCAGTGGGCCTTTGCTGCGTAGGCTCCGCTAAGGGCACCGGCATGGTGGGCGAGGCGGCCACCGGACTTTTGAGCCAGGCTCCCGAGCACTTCTCCAAGTGCCTGATTTTGCAGGTGCTTCCCGGCACGCAGGGCCTTTACGGTCTGGTGGTCTGGTTCTTCGCGCTGTTCACCATGGGCGCGTTCTCCGGCGGCATCGTCCCGCTGACCATTACACAGGGCGCCACGATTTTTGCTTCCTGCCTGCCCATTGCGCTGGGCGGCTGGCTGTCCGCCATTTTCCAGGGCCGCGTGGCCGCCGCGTCTGTGAACGTGGTCGCCAAGAAGCCCGATGACTGGGCCAAGGGCATCATCCTCTGCGGTATCGTTGAGTTCTACGCCATTTTGTCTCTGCTGGCCTCCGTGCTGCTGCTGATGAACGCCCTGTGATGCGTTTGCCACACAGGAAAGGTGGTAACACAACATGAACGGAATCGAAAAGATCACCCAGCAAATCGAAGCTGAGACCCAGCGCGAGATCGACCGCATTTTAGGCGCGGCGAAGGACGAGGCGGCGAAGGTCGCCGCCCAGTACCACGCGCAGGCCGAGGGCGAGGCCAGAGAGCTGGCCGCCAAAAATGAAAAGGCCGCCGCCGAGCGGGAAGAGCGGCTGGTGAGCGCGGCGGAGATGGAAGCGCGCAAGGTGCAGCTGGCCGCCAAGCAGGAGATGCTGGAAAAGGCCTATGCGCTGGCACTGGAAAAGCTGTGTGCCATGCCGCACGAGCAGTATGTGGATGTGCTGGCCGGGCTTTTGGAGCAGGCATCTTCCACCGGAACGGAGGAAGCGGTGTTTTCCGAAAAGGACCGCAGCGCAGGCGAGGCGGCGGTGAAGCTGGTCAACGAGCGCAGCGGCAAGCAGCTGCGTCTCTCCAGTGAGACGCAGCCTATCCGCGGCGGCTTCATCCTGAAGAACAACAATGTGGAGGTCAACTGTGCCTTTGAGACGCTGGTGCGGCTGCAAAAGGCGGAGACCGCGGGGGCAGTGGTGAAAACGCTGTTCGCATAACAAGGAGGAAGTGTCTTGGCTAAAAAAATCAAAGACACCGATTACCTGGCGATCTCCGCCCGCGTCCGGGCGATGGAGACCGGGCTTCTCACGCGGGAGCGGATGGAGCAGGTGCTGGAGGCCCGCAGCGATGACGAGGCGGTGAAGATCCTTCAGGAGTGCGGCTATCCCGAGCTGGATGCCACCCATCCCGAGGCGATGGACGCGGCGCTTTCCGCGGCCCGGGAGGCGGTGCTCTCCGATTTGGGCAGCAGCGCGCCGGACCCCAGGTATATCGACATTTTCAAGCTGAAATATGATTATCACAACGCAAAGGCCATTTTAAAGGCGCAGGCCGTGGGCACGTCGCCGGACCGGATGCTGATGGACATGGGCCGCGTATCAGCCGGAGCGCTGAAAGAGGCTATCTTGTCCGGGGAAGTGGAAAACCTCCCCTCCCGGTTGGCAGAAGCCGCGCGGGAGGCCAAAGAGGTGCTGGACACTACCCGCGACCCGCAGCTGTGTGACATCGTGCTGGACCGCTGGTGCTACCGGGATATGGACGATGTGGCAGAGGCCACGGGCAGCGCGTTCCTGCACGGATATGTGCAGGCGCAGATCGACGCGGCTAACCTCCGCAGCCTGATCCGCACCCTGCGGATGGGAAAAGGGCCGGAGTTTTTGCAGGGCGTACTCTTCTCCGGCGGCACCGTCAGCGAGGACGAAGTGCTTTCCGTCAGCGCAGGCGGCGGTGCGGGCCTTGCGGATGTTTACGGAGCGACCCGTTTCCGCGCGGCGGCGGAGTCCGGCGCGGAGGCTTTGAAGGGCGGCGGACTGACGGAGTTTGAAAAGATCTGTGACGACGCTGTGGGCGACTATCTGGCCGGGGCGCAGTTCGTGCCCTTTGGTGAAGCGCCGCTGCTGGGGTATCTGGCCGCCCGGGAGACGGAGTATACCAATCTGCGCATCCTGCTTTTGGGGCGCAGCACCGGGCTTCCGGCGGACGTGATCCGGTCGCGGCTGCGCAAGAGCTATGTGTAAGGCGGTGAAGTGATGGCTACAACGTATTCAATCGCCGTCATCGGCGACTGGGAGTCCGTGATGGGCTTTCGCGCGCTGGGGCTGGACACCTATCCGGTGACCTCGTCGGAGGAAGCGAAGGAGAAGGTGCGGGAGCTGGCGAAAACCGATTGCGCGGTGATCTATCTCACAGAGCAGCTTGCAAAGGATATGAGTGATGTGCTTGCCCGGTATAAGGACGAGCTCCGCCCCGCGATCATCCTTATTCCGGGCCGGGAGGGGTCTCTCGGCATCGGGAAAAACAGCATCCAGAGCGCTATTGAACGGGCAGTCGGCGCGGATATTCTGTAAAACAAAAAAGGGAGGTTCATCCTCCTTTCAGGATTTTCCCCGTCGGCGCGGACTGCGGCAAAGCGCTTTTTAATGGCGGGGAAAGGCGAACGATTTGATTGGTCCCTTCTGCAAATCGAAGAAAGAAGGTAGTAAATTGAGCGGTAAAGTTGTTAAAGTTTCCGGGCCGCTGGTCGTGGCCACGGGCCTTGCGGACGCCAATATGTCCGACGTGGTCCGTGTGGGCCCCCAGCGCCTGATTGGCGAAATTCTGACCATGAAGGGCGACACGGCCTCCATTCAGGTCTATGAAGAGACCTCCGGCCTCGGCCCCGGGGCCGAGGTGATCACCACCGGAGCGCCCATGAGCGTGGAACTGGGCCCCGGCATGATCGAAGGTATTTATGACGGTATCCAGCGCCCGCTGGAAAAGATCGTGGAGAAAGTCGGCCCCTGCATCACCCGCGGCGTGGAGGTTCCCGCCGTGGACCATGAGAAGAAGTGGGAGTTCACCGCCACCGCCAGGGTGGGCGACAAGGTGGTGGGCGGCGATGTGCTGGGCACGGTGCCGGAAACGGCCGTGGTGCTGCACAAGATCATGGTGCCGCCCACGCTGCGCGGCACCATCATTTCCATCCAGAGCGGCTCTTTCAACGTGACGGAGACCATCGCCACCTTGAAGACCGAGGACGGCAGGGAAGTGCCCCTGACCATGACACAGAAGTGGCCTGTCCGCGTGGGCCGTCCGTATCTGAAAAAATATCCCCCCAAGCGGCCACTGTGCTCCGGCCAGCGGATCATCGACACGATGTTCCCCATCGCCAAGGGCGGCACGGCGGCAGTTCCCGGCCCCTTCGGCTCCGGCAAGACCGTGGTGCAGCACCAGCTGGCCAAGTGGTCCGACGTGGACATCGTGGTCTA
>CAKSVQ010000044.1 GCA_934504065.1 uncultured Dysosmobacter sp.
GATGGCCAACAGCACATCGCCGCTCTTGAGGAGGTCGGCCAGCTGGTCGAAGCTCTCGATCCCCTTGGGGTTGCCTTCGGGAACGGAAAGGGTGACCTTGTTTTCCAGCAGGTCCACGCGGCTGTCCGTCACAATGAGGTCCAGACCGTCCGGATTCTTGTCAGCGTCGTCCTTCAGGCTGCCGTCCATGGCGTTCATCTGCTTGGGAGCGGCGGAGATGAACAGGTCGCAGTCCGCGCCCTCCTTGATCTGGGTGAGCAGCTTGCCAGAGGAATCGAAGTTATAGGTGATGGTGACATTGGGGTTTTCCTGCTCATACATGTCCTTGATCTGGTTCATGGTCTCCGTCATGGAAGCGGCGGCGAATACGATCAGCTCAACCGGATCACCAGCGGGCTCTTCCGCAGGGGTGTTATCCTCTGTCTGGGAATCGTTGGCATCCGCGGCGGGAGCGTCGGCCTTGGAGCCGCAGGCGGTGAGGGACAGCGTGAGGCACAGGGCCAGCAGCAGGGACAAATACTTTTTCATCTGGGTACTTCCTTTCGTTCATTTTAGCAAATTTATATTTGCTCCGCAAGGAGCAAATTACGTGATACTTGATTGAGGGAAACGCTTTTGGAAAAGGAAGAGCGCCGCGGCGCTCCTGCCTTTTATTTTCCGTTTTTTTTCGTTTATTTTCCGAAGGGGCAGGCGGGCCAGTGGCAGGGCTTGCAGCCCAGGCACAAACCGCCCTCGCCCATCACGGCAAAGTCGCTGCGCTTCATTTCCACGCCAGCGGCGATGCGGGGCAGCGCCAGATCGAAGATCGTGGCTCCGGCGTACATCACGCAGCCGGGAAGGCCCATCACGACGGTTCCGTCGTCATAATAGCCCAGCAGGAACATGGCGCCGGGCAGAACAGGAGCGCCGTAGGTCACGATGCGGGCGCCGCTTTGGCGGATGCCGCCGGGGGTATTGTCATCGGGGTCCACACTCATGCCGCCTGTACAGAGGATCATATCCGGATGCAGCGCCTTGGCCTCTTTGATGGCATTTGCAACATTTTCCACGCCATCGCCGGAGTAGGCAACGGACAGGGTCTCGATCCCGTAAGAAGCCAGCTTGTCCTTCACCACAGGGGTAAACGTATCCTGGATCAGGCCCTTTTTCACCTCGCTGCCCGTTGCAATAATGGCGGCGGTCTTTTTGATATAAGGTTTCAGTGCAAGCAGCGGAGCGCCGCCTGCGGCCTTTTCGGCCTCGCAGAGTGTCTTGTCGGGAATGATAAGCGGAATGACCCGGGTCCCGGCCAGCTTATCGCCCTTGCGGACAGCGGTGCCTCCTTTGCGGGTGGCGATCATCACATCGTCCACGGAGTTGACAGCGATGAGCTTTTCACTGTTGACCAGAAACAGCCCGTCGCACTCGGCGGTGAGTTCGATCTTGCCCTCTTTTACGCCGCTCCATTTCATGTGCTCCCGGCCGCAGAGGGCGGCCATACGCTCCGCCGCGTCGTTTTCATGCACCATGCCGGGGGTCATTTCCCAAACGTACAGGTTTTCCTTGCCCATGGAGAGGAGCACGGGGATATCCTCTTCCGTGACCACATGGCCCTTGCGGAAGCGGGCGTCCTTATACTGGTCCTTGATGATCTGGGTCATGTCGTGGCACAGCACATGGCCCACAGCGTCCTGCGTGCGGATGAGTTTCATTTCAGCACCTCAATTTCATCTTCCGGGCGGATCACGCCCTCTTTGACGACCACGGCAAAGATACCCGCGGTGGGCATCACACATTTGCCGACAGCTTTTTTGATCGCGCAGTCATTGTGGCATTCCTTGCCGATCTGGGTGACCTCCACTTCGGTCTGGCCGATGCGCAGGTGTGTTCCCACAGGCAGGTGCTTGAGATCAATGCCCACGGTGTTGATGTTTTCGGCAAACACGCCGGGGTCAAGAGGGATGGGAGAGCGGTCACGCATGGTATCGATGCTCTCCTCGGCCAAAAGGCTGATCTGGCGGTGCCAGTCGCCAGCGTGGGCGTCGCCCACAATGCCGTGGCGGAGCCGGAGCGTGATCTGGGGCACCGGAGTTTTCAAAGTGCCCTTGCGCTCACTGATATTTACAGATACGACCTTTGCCATTGTTAAGCCTCCGCGGTATAGTCGCCGCTTTTGCCGCCGGATTTTTCCAGCAGGCGGATATTGGTGATGTGCATATCCTTTTGCACGGCCTTGCACATATCGTAAATGGTCAGCGCCGCCACAGATACGGCGGTCAGCGCCTCCATCTCCACGCCGGTTACGCCCGTACAGGTGACGCAGGCGCGGATGCAGACCATGCACGGCTCGTCAGAAAGGTGAAAGGTAATGTCGATTCCGGTCAGGGGAAGCGGGTGGCACATGGGAATCAGCTCCCAGTTGTGCTTGGCGGCCTGAATGCCTGCCACCTGTGCAACGGCCAGAACATCGCCCTTTTTCAGCGTACCGTTTTTGATGTGCGCCATGGTCAGGGGGGAGACATGGATTTCGCCTGCGGCCACCGCCCGGCGGTGGGTGACAGCCTTTTCGGTCACGTCCACCATTTTAGCCCGGCCCTGTTCGTTAAAATGCGTCAATTCCGACATCCTAGCCTCCAATCTCGTTCATGGTGCGCGGCGTGTCGCTGGAGCGCTCGTTCAGGTGGTGGCGAAGGGGTTTTTGGGCGATCCCGGTGCGGATGGTATCTTCCAGAGCCTTGCCGTGCAGCCCACGCAGGGGGAGCTCTTCCCGGCTGTGGAGGCAGCCTTTCAGCCGCCCGTCCGCAGTGACGCGAATTCGGCGGCACTGGGGGCAGAACTCATGGCTCATAGGGGAGATCAGCCCCACAGTCCCCACCGCGTCCGGCAGACGATAGCGCCGGGCGACCCCCTGAGACTCCACGGGGCGCAGGGTGGGAAAGTGCTGTAAAACTGTGTCAGCAGAGAGAAAGCAGCTTTCGTCCCACTGCGCACAAGGGCCCATAGGCATCAGTTCAATGAAACGGACCTCCCACGGGCGGCGCTGGGTCAGGGCAAGAAAATCGCCCACCTCATCGTCGTTAAAGCCGCCGATAAGCACCGTGTCCAGTTTTAACTCGGTAAATCCGGCGTCTTCGGCGGCCTGAATGCCTGACAAGACATCGGAGAGACTGCCCAGCCGCGTCATAGCGGCGAAGCGGTCAGGGCGAAGTGTGTCCAGACTGATGTTCAGGCGGTCAACGCCCGCTTCTTGCAGAGGGCGGGCCAGCTTGGGCAGGAGACTGCCGTTGGTGGTCAGACAAAGTTCACTCAGCTCCGAAATAGCCCGGAGCGCACGGCAGATGTCTAAAATACCGCGCCTTACCAGCGGTTCGCCTCCGGTGAGACGGATCTTCCGCACACCGCAGTGCACAGCCGTCTGCGCGATCTCCACCAGCTCTTCCACGGAGAGGATTTCATCGTGGGAGCGCTTGCACACCCCCTCGGGCGGCATACAGTAGCGGCAGCGGTAATTGCAAAGGTCGGTTACAGACAGCCGCAGATAGTCGATATTCCGCCCGCAGCCATCGATCATGGCGACCATCCTTTCGTGATACTCAATATGGGTAAACGGTACACTCATTGTAACACGTTCCGCCAAAAAGTCAAGGTGCACCTCTCGGGGTCCAGCTGTATCTGCCGACATATATGGGACTCGATTGAGACCGTAACAAAATTATGATATTATGCAGATAGACTGGAAGCGTGGGAGGGACGCACATTGAACATCAAAATCGATTTTGGAGTTCCGTATTTTGACGAGGCGGGCATTTTTAAACTGACGATAGAGGACTTGAACGACTTCTATGCGGAGGCCGACGAGGTAGACCAGTTGAACCTTTTTTTCGTATTGGAGGCATCGCTGCATCGGCTAGAGAGCGGAAACAATGTGAAAGCCGCCGCCCGCTGCGCATTTTTGATGGCGTATTACCTGTTTGTTCCGCTGACGCCCCCGGCCTCTATGGAACTGGCGGAGTTTTATATCGGCAAGGCACTGGAGTGGGACGAAACGCCGGAGTACCGCCAGTGGAAAGTGATGATTGATGAGGGAAATTGACGGAATGGGCGGTTGCGCACCGGGGCAGAACGTGCTATTCTATAAAAAGAAGAACGGGGGGATCGTGTGGAGCTTGCGAAACGGCTGGATATTCGTCCGGGCGTCACGGCCGTGATCGGCGGCGGCGGGAAGACGACGCTTTTGCGGACCCTTGGCGAGGAGCTGCAAGAAAAGGGGCGGGTGCTGCTGTGCACCACCACAAGAATTTTCCCGTTTCCCGACCTGCCCAACGCGCTGACTGCCCGGGAACTGGACGAGCTTGCGCCCCGCGTCCGACTGCTGTGCGCCGGAACGCCCTTTGGCGAAACGGGAAAGCTGACGGCACCCGCCATTCCCATGGCGGAGCTTGCGGCGCGGTTTGACTATGTGCTGGTGGAGGCGGACGGCTCGGCGCAGCGGCCCTTCAAGGCCCACGCCGCCCATGAGCCAGTGATCCCGGCGGAAGCGGAGAATACGGTGTGCGTGGTAGGGGCTTCCGGCTTTGGCAGAACAGTGGAGCAGGCGGCTCATCGGCCGGAGCGGTATGCAAGCCTTGCGGGCATCGGATTGCAGGACGCGGTGACGCCCGCGGCAGAGGCCGCAGTGCTGCGGGCGGAGGGGTTACAGCAGCGGGTGTATGTCAATCAGGCGGAGACCCCGGCGGCGCAAAGCGCCGCAAGAGCGCTGGCGGCGGAGCTGAACCGGTGCTGGCAGGAAGCCTTTGGAGAAGGGAGTATTTTGTATGCTCGTAGTGATTCGCGGAGCAGGCGATCTGGCCACAGGCGTTGCCTTGCGGCTTTTGCGCGCCCATATCCGGGTGGTGATGACGGATATTGAGCGGCCCACTGCCATCCGGCGGACGGTCTGCTTTTCACAGGCGATCGTCCACGGGGAGACCGAGGTGGAGCACGTGACTGCCCGCCGGGCCCATACGCCAGCGGAGGCGCTGGAAATTTTAAAGGGCGGCTGCATCCCGGTGCTGGCAGACCCGGAGGGCGGCTGTATTCCGGTGCTAAGGCCGGACGCGGTGGTGGACGCCATTCTGGCCAAGAAAAATCTGGGCACCCGCATTACGGACGCTCCAGTGGTGGTGGGGGTCGGCCCAGGCTTTACGGCGGGCGTGGACTGTCATGCCGTGGTGGAGACCATGCGGGGCCACTTCCTCGGGCGCAGTCTTTATGAAGGCAGCGCCATTCCCAACACCGGCATTCCCGGCCTCATCGGCGGCTTTGCCGGGGAACGGGTGCTGCGCGCCCCGGCGGATGGCGTGTTCCACCAGCTGTTGGACATCGGCGCGCAGGTGAAGCAGGGCGACATTGCCGCCACGGTGAACGGCGAGCCCATGGCCTGCACGCTGGACGGTGTGCTGAGGGGCATTTTGGCAGACGGAACACCCGTATTTAAAGGAATGAAGTCGGGAGATATTGATCCGCGCTGTGCCATTGAGCACTGCTACTGCGCCAGTGACAAGGCGCTGGCCGTGGGCGGCGGCGTGCTGGAAGCGGTGCTGGCGCTGAGCGGTGTGCTGGAAAAGGAGGATACGCATGGCTGAAAAGGAAGTGAAGCTGACAAAGCTTGCCAAATGCGCCGGATGCGGCGCCAAGGTGGGCGCGGGAGTGCTGGCCCAGCTGCTGGATGGGATCAAGGTCCACAGCGACCCCAATTTGCTGGTGGGCTTTGACAAGAGCGACGATGCGTCGGTCTATCGGGTGTCGGATGAGCTGGCGCTGGTGCAGACGGTGGACTTTTTCCCGCCCATCGCTGATGATCCCTATCTTTTCGGGCAGATCGCGGCCACTAACGCCCTGAGCGACGTGTACGCCATGGGCGGCGAGCCGAAGCTGTGCCTGAACATCATGGCGGTGCCCGCGGATATGCCAAAGGAAACGGTGCATGAAATGCTGCGGGGCGGCTATGACAAGGTGTATGAGGCCGGGGCGCTGATCACCGGAGGCCACAGCATTCTGGATGAAGAACCGAAATACGGCCTTGCTGTGACGGGCTTTGTGCATCCTGACCGGGTGCTGACCAATTCCGGCGCAAAGTCGGGAGATGTGCTGCTGCTGACAAAGCCCTTGGGGATCGGTGTGCTGACCACGGCGGCCAAGGCGGACATGGCCTCGCCGGAGAGCATGGAGCTGGCCCACCGCCTGATGACCACCCTGAACCGCTCTGCGCGGGATGCCATGGTCAAATACCGGGTGCATGCGTGCACGGACGTGACGGGCTTTGGCCTGCTGGGCCACACGCTGGAGATGGCGCAGGGCAGCGACGCAGAGATCGACCTGCGGGTGGGGGACATTGATCTGATCCCCGAGGCGGTGGAGCTTGCCCGCACGGGTATTTTGCCGGAGGGAATGTACCGCAACCGCTCGTTCGCCGAGGAGAGCGTGGACGCGGGAGAGGTGGAGCTTTGTAAGCAGGACCTGCTCTACGACCCCCAGACCGCAGGCGGACTTTTGATCGCGGTGGACCCCGCAGACGCGGATGCGCTGCTGGAGGAGCTGTGCCCGTGTGTACCCAGCGCCCAGCGCATCGGCGTTGTCCGGGAATACCGGGGTGGAAAGAGAATCTTCCTGCACACGTAAGAAGTGATTTTCGAGTATTCGGCAATAAAACTCCCAGTTGCCCACGGCAACTGGGAGTTTTTGTGCTTTCGTATCAGACGTATTAAAGGTCAACAATCGTGGGGGTGTGGCCCGTGTGGGGCAGGAAAATGTTTAAGACGTCCGCAGTTTTCAGCTTCAGGCTGCCGGTGCAGATGCAGGGGTGGCAGGAGAGAAACTCCGCTTCATAGACCTCACGTTCCATCAAAAGCCGGACACGGCGCTCAGTATCGTTCATGAGTCCCAGAATGGTGGCGGAGCCGGGCGTGCAGTGCAGTAGGTCCCAAAGCTGCTCCTCCGGCGCAAAGGAGAGCCGGGCGGAGCCAATCTGGGCGCTGAGGTCCTTGGTGTGAAAGGGCTTATCCGGCCCCATGCACAGAAGATAGAACTGGGTCTTCTGGCGGTTGCACAAAAACAGGTTTTTGCAGATGGCGACGCCCAGCACATCGCTGACGGCGGCGCACTTTTCCATGGTGTCCGCGGGTTCGCTGGATACCCGGTCATAGTCGATGCCCAGCTCTTCCAGCAGGGAAAAAGCAGCAGCCTCCTGCGGAAGAAGATCTCCCTCAGGGTGGGTATTGTGGTAAAGCGGTGAAATATCCATGGGTAATCAGTCCTTATCCAGAATTTTTTCTCCGGCGCGGTAAATGTCGCCCGCGCCCACGGTGAGAATCAGATCGCCGGGACGGGCCAGCTTTTTCAGCTCCTCCGCCGTTTTTTCCAGCGTGGAGCAGTAGATGGAGCCGGGAATATTGCGGCACAGGTCGGCAGAGGAGATGCCCAGCGTGTTCTGCTCCCGGGCGGCATAGATCTCAGCAAGAATGGCCACGTCCGGCAGCTTCAACTCCTCTACAAATCGGTCGAAGAGCTTGGCGGTGCGGGTGTAGGTGTGGGGCTGGAACGCCACGATGATGCGCTGATAGCCCAGCGTCCGGGCAGTGGTCAGCAGGGCGTGCAGCTCGTCGGGATGGTGGGCATAGTCGTCGTAAACGTCTGCGCCGTTGCACGTGCCCTTGCGCTCGAATCGACGGCCCGCTCCGGTAAAGGCAGCAAGCCCTTCCTCCACGGCCTTGCCGGGGATGCCCAGCACATAGGCGCTGGAGGCGGCGGCCAGCGCGTTGAGAATGTTGTGGCGGCCGTAAACATGGAGCGTGATGTGGGCGTAAAGCTCCCCGCGGATTATCACGTCAAAAGACGGCGCGCCGTCCACATCCTGCACATTGGCGGCAGTGCAGTCTGCCGGGTGGTCGAGACCGAAAGTAAAGACGGGGTGCGGAAGCTCCCGCACGGAATCCATAGCGCCTTGATTATCGGCATTGACAATGATGTGCCCGGCCTTGGGCACCAGCTCCGCAAAGCGGTGGAACGAGTGCTCAATGTCATTGAGGTCTTTGAAAAAGTCCAGATGGTCTTCCTCAACGTTTAGGATGACCGCCACGGTGGGGTAAAAGCAGAGAAAGCTGTTGCAGTATTCGCAGGATTCCAGAATGATCGTGTCGCCATGGCCTACCCGGTAGCCGGAGTGGAGCAGGGGCAGCGTGCCGCCGATCATCACGGTGGGGTCGGCCTGCGCGGCCATGAAAATGTGGGTGCACATGGAGGTCGTGGTGGTTTTTCCATGGGTGCCGGAGACGCACAGCGCGTTGGGATAGTGCTGCATGATCGCGCCCCACGCCTGCGCGCGCTCGTAAACGGGGATGCCCCGGGCTACGGCCCCGGCAATCTCGGGATTACTGTCGTGTACGGCGGCGGTGCGGACAACAAAGTCACACGCACCAAGGTTTTCGGCATTGTGCCCGATGGCAACTGAAATGCCCAGAGAGCGCAGGTGCTTGACGGTGTCGCTCTCCGTCATGTCGGAGCCCTGGACCTGCAATCCCATGCCGCGCAGCACCTCGGCCAGCGGGCACATGGAAACGCCGCCGATACCGACCAGATGGACGCGCTTTCCGCTTACCAGATAGTCGCGGATGGGATGGGGATTGTTCATCATAGCGAACATTCTTCCTTTCTGAAAACGCTTTTGCCCCAGAACCGGGAAAAAGCATTGCATAATTGATAAAAGCACTTTATTATATTACACGAATATGGGAAATGCAATGGGAAGGCGGGGGAAAGATGACGGTGATCCCGGAAAATGTGCGGGAGCTTTTAAAAACGCTGTGCGGCGGCGGGCATGAGGCGTGGTGCGTGGGTGGCTGCGTGCGGGACCTTTTGCTGGGCAAAACGCCGGATGACTGGGACGTGACCACCTCCGCCCTGCCGGAGGAGACTATGGCGCTGTTCGGCGGCATGGCCCGCCCCACGGGTCTGCGCCACGGCACGGTGACGGTGCGGACGGCGGGCGGAAATGTGGAGGTGACGACTTACCGCTGCGACGGGGTCTACCGCGACCACCGCAGGCCGGAGAGCGTCCGTTTTACCCGGTCGCTGGAAGAGGACCTGCGCCGCCGTGACCTGACGGTGAATGCCATGGCGCTGGGGCTGGACGGCACGCTGGTGGACCCTTTTGGCGGCAGGGCGGATTTGGCGGCGGGGATCCTGCGCTGCGTGGGGGAGCCGGAGCGCCGCTTTGATGAGGACGCGCTGCGCATTCTGCGCACGGTGCGCTTTGCGGCGGTACTTGGGTTTTCTGTGGAGCCGCGCACGGCGGCGGCCGTGCATGAAAAGCGGGGATTACTGGCGGACATCGCGGCCGAGCGGGTATGGACGGAGGTGCGAAAGCTGCTGCCGGGCAGGAATGTGCTGGCGGTGCTGCGCGCCTATCCTGATGTGCTTGGCGTTTTCTGGCCGGAGGTGACGGCCATGGTGGGATTTGACCAGTGCAACCATCACCACTGCTATGATGTGTGGGAGCATACCATTCACGCGGTGGCAGCCACGCCGCCGGAAGCGGAGCTTCGCTGTGCCGCTTTGCTGCACGACGTTGGAAAGCCGGATACCTTTACACTGGACACGGACGGGGTAGGCCATTTCCACGGTCATTCTGCCCGGAGCGAGGTGCTGGCGGACGGGATGCTGCGGCGGATGAAGTGCGCGGCGGACTTTCGGGAGACGGTCATGGAGTTGGTGGCGTGGCACGACCGGGACATTCCACGGACGGATAAGGCCGTCCGCCGCGCGTTGGGAAAGCTGGGCCAGCGGCAGCTTCGGCGGCTCATCGCCCTGAAACGGGCGGATAATCTGGCCCAGTCTCCGGCGTATTTCAGCCGCCAGCGGGAGCTGGACAGGGGTGAGGGTATTTTGGACCGCCTGCTGGAGGAGGATGCCTGCGTCAGCCTGCACCAGCTGGCAGTGCGGGGCGGCGACCTGACGGCCATGGGATTTTCCGGCCCTCCGGTGGGGCAGGCGCTTCGGCGGCTTCTGGAACAGGTGGTGGAGGGGACCCTTCCCAATGAGAAAACGGCGCTGCTGCGTGCGGCGGAAAAACTGTTACCGATTTGTGATTGAAACGGAAGAATCGTCTCCCTATACTTGAGGAAAAAAGGGGGCTGGTGTTGAAGATGAAAAAATGGCTTGTCTGTGGAATGGCGCTGTGTCTGCTGCTCTCCGGCTGCGGTGCGCAGGAGCAGAGCGCGGCAAAAACGGCGGAGGACGAACAGTGGCGGGATGCCTATCAGCAGTTTCTCTTGGGTCGGTGTGAACAGGAAATGGCGCGGCAGCTTTCAGCGGGAGGGACAAACGATCCCGGTAGCTGCGGCAGCTATTTTCTCAGTGATATGAACGGCGACGGTGTGCCGGAGCTTTTTCTGACGCAGCTCGGTGGAAATGACGTTTACACCGTCCGGGACGGCGCTGTCATCAAATTGGGTGAAATTCCATGGTATTATTCGCTTTACAGCGACCCGGACGGTAATGGCGTGATCGCCCTGTCGGGCACCTCTGGCTGCCAGTATGTGCACCGCCTGACTTTCGGGGAGAATGGTGCTTTGCGGGAAACGCTTTTATATGAGAAGACGGACCCGAATGTTTCAGGCGTAGATGCGGAGGACGTGGTAAGTGGCAGTATGTATTTGCTTCCGGTGCGGATTTCACTGGGCCGATCGACGGTATCCAGTGCAGATACGGCGCAGCCGCTGACCCTGCCCATTGAGGAATACGGCAAACAGCGGGTCCGTCAGGCGGAGGACGCGGCGCGTTCCGCAGAGGCCCGGGCGGCCATCGAAGCCGTGCTGGAGCAGGGTGGGACCTTTTACAGTGTTTCGGCTGACGGCAATGACGGAGATACAGAGGAGATGACATGGGAAGCGTATCTGGCCATCGACGGTGAAAATGCGGATACAGGGGTTTCCTCAAAGCTTGAAAAGCTGGCGTGGACGGACGTGAACGGAGACGGGCAGGTGGAATGTGTGGCTGGGCGGCTGTGAAGTGGATGCCGACGGTGTTTTCTGGGACCGCCAGTGGGAAGACGAGACCTCCACAGTGGGCCTGTCCTTCCAAAAGGAGCAATGTTATTTGTATCCGGCGCGGCGGAACGCCGCGGCGAAGGCAGTCACGTGGATCATGCAGTAATATGGCAGAAAAGAGCTGGGGGCTTCCAAAAGGCTCCCGGCTCTTTTCCTGCGGAAAACTGTTACCGTTTTGTGATTGAAATAAAAACCGGGCCTTTCTATACTGGGCGTGAAACAAGGAGGAGAGGTTTTTATGAGAAGAATGTTCGTGTTTGCGGCAGCGCTGTGCCTGCTGCTTTCCGGCTGCGGCGCGCAGGCGCACCCTGCGGCAGAGCCGGAGCCCGCGCCCCAGCCTGCTCCGGTGGAGGAGCCGACAGCGGAAGAACCATGGCGCAGTGCATACAAGCAGTTTTTGAAGGAGCTTTGCCGTCAGGAAGCGGAGCAGCGCGACCCGGACCGCCCGGATTACGACCCCAATGAATATTTGACCCAAAGTCAGGGATATTTTCTATATGATATGAACAGCGACGGTGTGCCGGAATTGTTTTTGGAAATGAACATGGGCCTGACGGAGGTCTATACCTTCCGGGATGGAGAGACTGTCCAGTGGGGAGAAATCGATACATGGCACAGCAGCTTATACAGCGACCCGGAAGAAAAAGGCGTGATCTGCATGTGGGGCCATTCCGGCGGACAGAGTATCCAGCGCATCACGTTTGACAAAGACGGCACGATGCGGGAAGAGGGCCTTTACGAAAAGGAAGACCTGAATGCGGACTATGTGGACATCAGCGCGGTGGTGCCCGGCAGTATGTACCTACGGACAGCGAGGACCACGCTGGGACGAACCTTTGCCTCGGACGCCAATGCGAAAGCGGATCAGCCCCTGACCCTGCCTGTTGACGATTATGGCAAAGGCCGCGTGCGGCAGGTGGAGGACGCAGAGCGCTCCGCGAAGGCTCGGGCGGCTATCGAAGCTGTGCTGGAAGATGGGGCGGTGTTTTTCGGCGCTTCGGCTGATGGCTTTGGCGGCGACACCGGAGAGACCACATGGGAAGATTATCTTGCCCCCGGCGGCGTGGACCCCTATGCCACAGCGCCCCAGAAGCTTAAAAAGCGGGCGTGGACAGATGTAGACGGCGACGGACAGGCGGAATGCGTGGCCGTTTTGCTGCACGAAGAGCAACTGCTCGACCAGATGGTGGTGCTCAGCGAACAGGATGGCACGGTTTACGGCTATTGTGTGAATTATATGGGCGATGGTTCATTGGATGCGGACGGCATTTTCTGGAGCGAAACGCTTGACGAGATGGCTTTCAGACTTTCTTTCCAGAAAGAGCAGTGCTACTGCTACACGGTACAGCGCGATCCGGCGGCACAGTCGGTAACGTGGATCGAAGAGTAAAGTTTAAGAGAGCAGGGCCGTGACTTTCCTTTCGAAAGTCATGGCCCTGTTGTTTGCTTTGGCGGGCGCGGTCAGACGATCTCCAGCAGCTGCCGCAGGTCGGAGATGGTATAGTCAATGCGCAGGCCATCCGGTTTGGCTCTCTGCGTCGGGTTGAACCAACAGCAGGGAAGTTCGGCGCGGTTTGCTCCCTCCATGTCCGTGGAGAGGGAGTCCCCGATGACCAGTGTGTTTTCCCGGGAAAGGCCCGGCACACGGCTTTGCACATAGTCATAATAAGCCTTCTGGGGCTTGGAGGCCCCGGCTTCTTCGGAGATAAAGGAAGCGGTGAATACGTCCGCGAAAGGACAGATGGAAAGCCTGCTTTTCTGCACGGAAGCAACGGCGTTGGTGACGAGATAGAGCTTGTGTCCCCGGCGGAAGAGCTCGCGGCAGACCGCTTCGGCATGGGGGAGGGGATAGAGCGTATTGCCCAGCACCTCCAAATAGTCGCGGTTGCACTGGGCGGGGTCCCGCTGGATATCCAACTCACGGAAAAGGCGGACATAGCGCTCCAGTACGACGAAATCCTTGGTGACCTCACCCCGGTCGAAAGCGGCCCAGAGGGAGAGGTTGATATTGTGGTAAAACTGATACAGCCCCGGCGTTTCCGGGATGCGGTTTCTCTGGCACATTTCAGAAAAGGCCCGGGCGGAAGCTTTGGGAAAATCAAACAGGGTATCGTCTGCGTCGAACAGCAGATGGAGGTATTTCATAGGCGGCTCCTTTGCTTTTGAATATTTCAATTTTACCATGGTGTGGCGGAAAAGACAATCACCCTTTCCGCCGCCTTTCCATACCATACAACGAGGGGGCGGTATGATTGAACAGGACCTTTGGCGTGATCGGTGGAGACCGTCGGCAAGCAGAGCTGGCCCGGCTGCTGGCGGCGGACGGCCACATGGTTTTTACGTATGGATTGGAGCGCTGGGGCTGCGTGGAGACAGAGCTGGAAACGGCTGCGGAGTGTGAAACCGTGCTTTTGCCGCTGCCGCTGTGCGTAGAGGAGGGTATTTTGCACGGGGAGAAGCCGCTGTTCACTGCGGAGGTGTTCCGCCGTCTGCGGCCACAGCAGCGGATTCTGGCAGGTCAGGTCAGACCCGGACAGCGGCGGGAGGCCGCGGAATACGGCTTGACATTAGAGGATTATTTTCTCCGGGAGGAGTTGGTGGTAGCCAACGCTGCCATCACAGCGGAGTGCGCGGTGCAGACAGCAATGGAGCGTCTGGACCGGACGCTGCTGGGAATGGACTGTCTGGTGTTGGGCTTTGGCCGCATCGGTCGATTCTTGTGCCAGCGGCTGCACGGCATGGGCGCACGGGTCACAGCGGCGGCGCGGCGGCCGGAGACACTTGCCGAGATCATGGGCTGCGGGTGGCAGGCGGAAGACATCAACGCACTGTCCGGGAAGCTGCTGTCCTTTGGCGCGGTATTCAACACCGTTCCCTCGCCGATTTTGGACGCCGCGTTGCTGGCGCAGCTTCCGGGCGACGGCCTTTGCGTAGAACTGGCTTCCGTGCAGGGAATCGACCTTGCGGCGGCGCAGGCGCTGGGGCTGCCGAACGTCTGGGCAAGGGCGCTGCCGGGGCGTCTGCGGCCCAAAAGTGCGGCGGCGGCGATCCGGGATGCAGTGTATTACATCTTAAAAAAAGAACGAGGTGAACCTGTGTGAGAAATGAACGGGTAGGGTTTGCAGTGTGCGGCTCCTTCTGCACCCATGCGAAGGTACTTTTGGCGCTGGAGAAACTGGTCAGAGAATATGAAACGGTCATTCCAATCGCGTCGGAGATGTCAGCGTTTACAGACACACGCTTCGGTAGCTCGGAAGAACTTCTGGAGAAAATGGAAACGCTGACGGGGCATTCCGTGCTTTATGACATCCCGTCGGTGGAACCCATCGGACCAAAGGGACTATTGGATATTTTGGTGATCGCCCCGGCCACGGGGAATACGGTCGCCAAGCTGGCGGCAGGGATCACGGACACTGCGGTGACGATGGCGGCAAAAGCACACCTGCGCAACGGCAAACCAGTGGTGATCGCACTGGCCAGCAACGACGGCCTTGCGGCGGGAGCCAGAAATATCGGGGAACTGTTGGTGAGGAAGAACTATTACTTTGTCCCCTTTGGGCAGGACAATGCCGTGCAGAAGCCCAGTTCGCTGGTCGCTGATTTTTCGAAGATCAGTGAAACAGTGGAAGCGGCACTGCGCGGAGAGCAGGTGCAGCCAGTGCTGCTTCAATAATAAATAATGAGATAACAGCTTTGGCGGAGACGGACGATCGGCCCGTTTCCGCCAAAGTGCACATAGGTAGTACTGGGAATAAGGGGAATTAATAGTAGATATGAGAAAAGTGGGAAAAATGAAGGGAAAGGTGTTGACAAAAGGAGGTTGGTCTGGTAATCTAACTAAGCTGTCGCGAGGGGGTGGCCC
>CAKSVQ010000045.1 GCA_934504065.1 uncultured Dysosmobacter sp.
CCGCGCAAGGAGGAACCAGTGAAATGCTTTTCACTGGTGACGGAAATACTGGGAGGCCCGCAGGCCGAGACAGTAAGGGAGTGTTCTGCCACGCACAGGCCGCGGCAGAACACGGATTTGATGGATTTCGCGTCTGCGGACGCGAAACTCTGCGAGGCTTTTTCGCCAAATTGAACCCACCCTGCCGGAAGCATTGCTTTCGGCAGGGTGGGTTTGCTTTTTACAAAAGTGGCTTCGCGGCGGTCAATCCGCTTTAGGCGGGGCGGTGTAGAAGCTGCACCCGGCCTTGCCGTGGGCCTTGCGCTGATAGAGAGCGGCGTCCGCGTCCTCAAAAATCGTTCCGGTGGGATTTTCCCGGTCGGAGAACGCCACGCCGACGCTGAGGGAGAGCGGGGGCAGCTTCCCCTCCGGCTGGGCAAGGCTCTCATTCACCGCGTCGATTTTTTCCTGAATGGTGTATTGCAGGTCGCTGGTCATTTCCACCATGATGACGGCAAATTCGTCGCCGCCGATGCGGCAGATGTGGTCGATGCTGCGGAAAGCGCAGCTCAAAAGCCCAGCCACCTTTTTCAGCGCCTCGTCGCCGACGGTGTGGCCATAGGTGTCGTTCACGGTCTTGAACGAGTCCATATCGACGATGATGAGAGCAAAAGGCGAATCGCCGTTTTCATAAAGGTCCAGCATCCGCTCGAACGAGCCGCGGTTTAAAAGATCGGTCAGCGCGTCGTGCTCTGCCTTGTGGCGGATCAGCATCTGCGCTTCCTGATTTTCCAGGTAGACCTTGTTATAGGTCTTGGCCAGCACCTGCATTTCCTCCGCGCCCTCCACCGGGAAGGTCTTCCCCTCCTGGATGCTGTGGATGCACTTGATCAGCGGCGAGACCACCAGATGCCGCACCATCATGCACATTACCAGCATCAGCGTTACCAGAACGACGATCCCGACCTCAAGCTTCAAATACATATCGGAGAAAATGGTCACGGCCCGGCCCTGCTGGTCGCGGGTCTGCTGGATCAGGCTGTCCATGCATTCGTTTACCTGCGAGGTGATCTCCGTCCGGGCGGTCTGATACGCGCTGTCGCACACCATCTGCTGGGCCCGCAGCCGTTTTTCCGCCGGAGAAAGGGCCTGATCCTGCGCCGTCAGGTCCACGGCGCGGATGGTTGCAGGCCAGCGGCTGGTGTCCGTCTGGTTGGCCTCCAGCACCAGCCGCATGGCGTAATACTCGGTGTTCATCAGCTCTTCCGAGTAATCCAGTGCGGTTTGCAGGGCGGAAAAGGGATGCGTCCCGTCAAAATAGGTCTGGAGGTCGGCCAGTGCCTGCTCCCGGCGGCAGGTGACTTCCGCCTCCTGAATATAGTTGTTCATGTACTCCTGCCGACCCGTCATGGTGAACAGCCGCACCTGTTCGGTGAGGTAGTTGGAGCCGTCCTGCAAATTTTTTGCCGCCTGCTCACAGACGATATACCGCTCGGTGGTGGTTTGCAGAACATGAAATTCCTTGTTTCCCCAAAACGAGATCACAAAAAACAGGAAGCCTACCACGACGGTGATGACCATGTCCCAAATGCTGACTTTTCGAATCTTCACGCGACTTATCATCTAGATTCCCCTAACATCACTTGCTTTGTGCATTATAAGCCTAAATTCTGGAAGGTGCAATACAGCGAATACGTTTCCGCCGAAAAAATCTCTCCACCGTGCTTCCACGGCGGAGAGATTTTTTCACTTTTGTCCGCAGACGTGGGACGGTTGCGAAAGACTTATTTCTTCCGGCACACCAGTTCGCCGTTTTTGCAGTCCAGCACCAGTGTGCTACCCATGCCCAACTCGCCGCGCAGGATCTCCTTGGCGATCAGCGTTTCTGCGCCGCTCTGGAGATAGCGCTTCAGGGGCCGCGCGCCGTAAATGGGGTCGAAGCCCCGGTCGATGATGAGGGATTTGGCGCTCTCGGTGACCTCCAGCTTCAGGGCCTTGTCGGCCAGCCGTTGCTTGAGACCCTGCATCAGAATGTCGATGATCCCGGTGAGGTTTTCCCGGGTCAGGGGCTTGAAGAAGATGATCTCGTCCAGACGGTTCAAAAACTCCGGGCGGAAGGAAGCGCGCAGCTCCGTCATCACGGCCTTTTTCGCGTCCTCGGAGATGCTGCCGTCCGGCTGGATGCCGCCCAGCAGCTCGGAAGAGCCCAGATTGGACGTGAGGATGATGATGGTGTTTTTAAAGTCCACGGTGCGGCCCTGAGAGTCGGTGATGCGGCCGTCATCCAGAATTTGCAGCAGGATGTTGAACACATCCGGGTGGGCCTTTTCCACCTCGTCGAACAGCACCACGCTGTACGGCTTGCGGCGCACGGCCTCGGTAAGCTGGCCGCCCTCGTCATAGCCCACGTATCCCGGAGGGGCGCCGATCAGGCGGGAGACGGAGAACTTCTCCATATACTCCGTCATGTCGATGCGCACCAGATTGTGCTCGTCGTCAAACAGGCACTCGGCCAGCGACTTGGCAAGCTCCGTCTTGCCCACGCCGGTGGGACCGAGAAAGAGGAAGCTGCCGATGGGGCGGTTGGGGTCGGCGATCCCGGCGCGGGAGCGCTGGATGGCCTCCGTCACCAGACGGACGGCCTCGTCCTGCCCCACCACCCGCTTGTGAATCACATCGTCCAGATGCAGCAGCTTTTCCCGCTCGCCCTCCATCAGGCGGCTGACGGGGATGCCCGTCCACTTGGCCACAATGTCGGCGATCTCGCTTTCCGTCACGGTGTCGTGCACCATGGTGTTTTCCGCGGTGTGCTGCTCGGCGGCGGCCTCGGCGGCTTTCAACTCCTTTTCCAGCGCGGGCAGATCAGAATATTTCAGCTTGGCGGCCTTTTCGTATTCCAGACGGGACTGGGCCTGCTCAATCTGGCCCTGCAGCTGCTCCAGCTTCCCCTTCAGCTCCTTGACCTTGTCCACGCCGTGCTTTTCCGCCTCCCAGCGGGATTTCAGGGCGTTGAACTGCTCTTTGTTGTTGGCAAGCTCTTCTTTCAGTTCCGCCAGACGGTCCCGGGAGAGCTGGTCGTCTTCCTTTTTCAGCGCCATTTCCTCGATCTCCTGCTGCATGATCCTGCGGCGCAGGTCGTCCAGCGCGGCGGGCATGGAGTCGATCTCCGTGCGGATCATGGCGCAGGCCTCGTCCACAAGGTCGATGGCCTTGTCCGGCAGGAAGCGGTCGGTGATATAGCGGTTGGAGAGGGTGGCGGCGGCCACCAGCGCGTTGTCGTGGATGCGGACGCCGTGGAAAATTTCATAGCGGTCCTTCAAACCGCGGAGGATGGAAATGGTGTCCTCCACTGTGGGCTCGTCTACCTGCACGGGCTGGAAGCGGCGCTCCAGTGCGGCGTCCTTTTCGATATACTGGCGGTACTCGTCCAGCGTGGTGGCGCCGATGCAGTGCAGCTCGCCCCGGGCCAGCATGGGCTTCAAAAGGTTTCCGGCATCCATGCTGCCCTCGGTCTTGCCCGCGCCCACGATGGTGTGCAGCTCGTCGATAAAGAGGATGATCTTCCCCTCGGACTTGCGCACCTGCTCCAGCACGGCTTTCAGCCGCTCTTCAAATTCGCCCCGGTATTTGGCGCCTGCCACCAGCGCGCCCATGTCCAGAGAGAAGATGGTGCGGTCCTTCAGCCCGTCGGGCACGTCGCCCCGGACGATCCGCTGGGCCAGCCCTTCGGCAATGGCGGTTTTGCCTACGCCGGGCTCGCCGATGAGCACGGGGTTGTTCTTCGTCTTGCGGGAGAGGATGCGGATCACATTGCGGATCTCGCTGTCCCGGCCGATAACGGGGTCCAGCTCCTTCTTTCTGGCCCGCTCCACCAGATCGGTGCCGTATTTTTTCAGGGCGTCATAGGTGTCCTCCGGGTTGTCGGAGGTGACGGGCTGGCTTTTCACCTTGGCCAGCTCCTCGCTGAAGCGGCTGCGGTTCACGCCGTGGTCCTGCAAAAGCTGACGCAGGGAGGTAGAGCCCTCGGCAAAGATGCCCAGCATCAGGTGCTCCACGGAAATGTATTCATCGTGGAGCTTTTCTGCCGTTTTCTCCGCCACGGTCAGCACCTTGGCGGTCTCCGGCGAGGCATAGACCTCGCCGCTGCCGCCGGAGATCTTCGGCAGGGCGGCAATGCGGGCGGAGAGCTCTGCGCGCAGCGCGGCGCAGTCCACGCCCATCCGGGCAAAGATCGAGCCGATCAGGCCGCCCTCCTGCCCCAGCAGGGCGGAGAGCAGATGCTCCGGCGTGATATATTGATTGCTGTTTTCCTGAGCCATGGACTGGGCGTCCCGAATGGCTTCCAGTGTTTTCTGCGTATATTTTTCGTTGCTCATAGTCAATTCCTCCTGTCAAAGCGGAACGCAATTTCTTTTTCTGGCCCTATTATAGGGCAACTTTTAGCACTGTCAAGGTGAGAGTGCTAAAATTCACGGTTTTCCAACACATTGTTCACAGATTTTTTGCAGTTGCCGCTGGACGGACGGCGAAAAAATTGTGAAAAATTTCGCGAATGGTTTGTATTTTTTATTTAGATATAGTAAAATTGCGGCAGGAATACGGATGCGGAAAGGGTATCATTGGATGAATCGATCATGGAAGAACTGGGGCGATGTGTCCATCCGGCTGAAAAGCACGCTGCTGATGGGCACGGTGCTGGCCGTCACGTGGACGCTGGTGGTGCTGGTGCTGCTGCAATTACAGCACTTCAGCGGCGAATCCGCCATTATCATGAACAAGTATCTGGATGCCACCAGCTTTATGAATACGTTTTCCACGGAAAACGTGTGTCTGGAGGCGTTTCTCCGCCCGGTGCACAGCTCGGATACGCTCAATGATTATCTGAATGCCAGCGCGGCGACTGACGCCATGCTGGAGCGATTGCAGCCGGACATACAGGCCGATCGTCGGGAGGAATACGTTTTGAAGCGGGCCATCTGCAATGCCATGGAGCATTACCGCCGCTCGCAGATGAAGCTCCTTGCGTCGGCCAGACAGGAAGACCGGGTGACGCAGTACCTTTCGCTGAAAACGCAGGCAGCGTATATCGACGATTATGTCCGCAGCCTTCTGGACGGACAGATGAATCAGGGCGGCGAGCAGTGGCGGGCCATTGCGGCGGCCAACGCCAGCACCAGCCGCCGCTTCATGGTGTTTTTGTTTCTTGCCACGCTGCTGATGGGGCTGGTGCTGGCGCTGTTCCACAGCAGCATCCTGCTGCCGCTTTCCGAACTGGGCGCGGCGGCGGACTGCATCACCACCGGGCGCTATGACGCGCCGCCCATCCCCGTGCGCAGCGGGGACGAGATCGGCCGCACGGCCCAGTCCTTCAACCTGATGCAGGCGGAGATCCGCCGCACCATCCGGGAGCTGGAGAAGAAGTCGGCGCTGGAAAAGCATTTGCTTGAAAAGGAAGTGGAGACCGCCCAGATGCAGCGCAAGCTGCAGGAGGGCCGCTTTGCCCAGCTGCAAAGCCAGATCAACCCCCACTTCCTGTTCAACACCCTCAATACCATTGCGGCGCTGGCCCGGGAAGAGCAGGCCCCCCTCTCCGAGGACCTGATCCTCCGCCTTTCCAGCTTCTTCCGCTATTCGCTGGAAAGCGACGAAAAGGTGGTGACGCTGGGCCGGGAGCTGAAACTGCTGCGGGACTATATGGAATTGCAGGAGACCCGCTATGGCGAGCGCATCGCCATGGAGATTCAGGCGGACGAAACGCTTGCGGACGTGCCAGTGCCCAAGTTCATTTTGCAGCCCCTTGTGGAAAATGCCATCATCCACGGCCTGAGCCAGCAGGGCGGGCGTCTGCGGGTGCGTGCCTTCCGGGGGCGGCGGGGCATCACCGTCACAGTGACGGACAACGGCTGCGGCTTTGATCCCCAGCAGCGAAAAAAAGAGAGCCGCCACCGCTCCATCGGCATGGACAACATCCGGGAGAGGATGGAGCTCTCCGGCGGGCGGATGGACGTGTTCAGCCGTCCGGGGCTGGGCACCTGCGTGCGATTAACGGTGAAAGAGGAGGATACGCATGATCAAGATCCTGGTAGCTGAGGATGAGCCGAAGAGCCGTGAGGCTCTGGCGGGGCGGCTGCGGGGCATTCTGGGCGACGCGGCCCTGATCGAAACGGCGGCGGACGGCGGCGAGGCCGTGGACAAGGCGCTGCGCATCCAGCCGGAACTGATTTTTATGGACATCGAGATGCCCTGCAAAACGGGGCTGGAGGCCGCCGCGGTCATCAAGCGGCAGCTTCCGCAGACCCATGTGGTGTTCCTCACGGCCTATGACCGCTTTGACTATGCCGTGGGCGCGCTGCGCTCCGGCGGCGAGGACTATCTGCTCAAGCCCGCCGGAGAGGCGGAGGTGCGGGAGGTCTTGCAGCGGTTTTTCAAGGTGGAGGCGGCGGAAGGCCAGCCCGCTTCCCCCTTTGAGGCGGCGCTGCGGGTGTGGGTGCGCCAGCACTATGCCGAGGATGTGGCACTGGAGGACGCCGCCGAGAGCATGGGCATGAGCCCATTCTACTTCTCCCGGCAGGTGAAGACCGCCACAGGCAAGACCTTTCTGGATTTTCTGACCTCCTACCGCATGGAAAAGGCAAAGACCCGGCTGTTATCCACGGAGCTGTCCGTCAGCGAGGTGGGGCGGTCGGTGGGGTATCCAGATTCCAATTATTTCACCAAGGCCTTTAAGCGGGCGGTGGGGTGTACGCCCACGGTGTACCGCAGCGCCCCGCCCCCGGAAAAGCCGTGACTGTCCGGAGCGGGCAAAGCGGAACGGATCTGTGCACAATCGCAGGCATTTTGCCTGCGATTGTATATTTTACACAAAATTAACATAGATCGTTTGGAAGTTAACAAAAAATTAACACCTGAATCGCAAGACTTTACGATTTCACAATTTCCACGGGTCAGATACAATAAAACTACGGAATGAGTTCCGCAAGGAACAAAAAATATTTGAAGCATAGGAGAAGTGAAGATGAAAAAGTTCCTGACCTCTGTGCTGGCAGCCGCGATGCTGCTGGGCGTGTGCGCAGGCTGCGGCGGCACCAAGACCGAAGCTCCTGCCAACTCTGAGACCAACACCGAGACCCCTGCCGAGACCACTGGCGAAACCATGGTGCTGCGTTTGGCCAACAGCCACAACGCTGAGCACATCACCTCTCAGGCCTGCCAGATGTTCGCGGACCTTGTGAACGAGAAGACCGACGGCCGCATCACCATCGAGTGCCACTTCGCCGGCGAGCTGGGCGACGAGCGCTCCACCATTGAGCAGTGCCAGTTCGGCGGTCTGGACTTCACCCGCGTGTCCTCCGGCGCCTCCGCTGAGTTCGCTCCTTTGATGAACGCCCTGCAGATGCCCTATGAGTACACCAGCGTTGACCACCTCTTCGAGGTTCTGGACGGCGAGATCGGTCAGGAAGTCTTTGAGACCTTCAAGGACAACAATCTGGTTGGCATCACCTACCTGCATCCCGGTTCCCGGAACTTCTTCAACGCCAAGAAGGAGATCCACACCCCCGCTGATATGGCTGGCATGAAGATCCGCGTGTCCGAGTCCGACCTGATGCTGACCATGATGGACTGCCTGGGCGCCGCTGGCGTGGGCCTGCCCTTCAACGACACCTATTCCTCCATCCAGACCGGCGTTGTGGACGGTGCCGAGAACAACATGACCTCTTACATCGAGATGTCCTTCTGGGAGGTCGCTCCCTACTGGACCTATGACGGCCACTCCTACATGCCCGACATGATCCTCGCTTCCAAGCAGACCATGGACAAGCTCTCCGCCGACGACCAGCAGATCATCTTCGACTGCGCCAAGGAAGCTGAGAACTGGCACCGCACCGCTTGGGAGGAGTCCGAGGCCAAGAATGCCAAGATCGCTGAGGAGAAGGGCTGCACTCTCACCACTCTGACCGACGACGAGGTCAAGCAGTTCCAGGATGCGGTCGCCCCCATGTATGATTCCTTCCTGAACGCTGATCAGAAGGCCATCGTGGAGCGCGTGAAGGCTCTGGGCTGATCCGTGCTACAAAGAGCGGCCTTTGGTAAGGCCGCTCTTTTACTTTAAAAGTTGAAAGGAGCCCACATTATGAACGCTTTGCAGAAAGCCTGCCGCTTTCTTTTCAAGGCGCTGGAATGGTTCGCCATCATCTGCATGGTGGTTCTGACCGTCATCGTCTTTATGGACGTGATCCTGCGCTACATCTTCCGGCAGGGCTTTTCCTGGACGCAGGAGGTCGCCACGCTGATGCTGGTGTGGTTCAGCCTGATCGGCATGGCCATCGGCGTGCTGGAAAAGATCCATATCAGCATTGAGATGTTCACCTCCAAGCTGCCTGAAAAGGCCATCCATGTGCTGGAGGTCATCGACCACATTCTGATCGCCGTGTTCGGCGGAGCCATGGTGTACTATGGCCTGCTGATCATGAACATGACCAAGAACTCCACCCTGCCCGCCACCAAAATGCCCAGCTCCGTGCTGTATGTGATCCTGCCCCTGTCCGGGCTGCTGGTGGTCATCAACGCGGTGCTGGTGGCTCTGGGTCAGGACAAGACCATTTCTGATGAAGCAAAGAAGGAGGAAAAGCCCAATGCCTGATACGACCATTGCCATTGCCATCATGCTGGGGTCTTTCGTGATCCTTCTGATGGCCCGGATGCCCATTTCCTTTACGCTGGGCATCTCCTCCGCCCTGACGGCGCTGTACCTCAACATTCCTCTGGCCACGCTGTTCCAGCGCATGGTCAGCGGCGTGCAGTCCTTCTCCCTGCTGGCCATTCCCTTCTTCATTCTGGCCGGCGAGATCATGGGACAGGGCGGCATTTCACGGCGGCTAATCACGCTGGCCAACGCATTCGTTGGGTGGATGCGGGGCGGCCTTGCGCAGGTGAACATTCTGGCCTCCATGTTCTTTGGCGGCATTTCCGGCTCCGCCGTGGCGGACACCTCCTCCATCGGCTCCATCCTTATCCCCATGATGACGGATTCCGGCTATGACAAGGACTTCTCCGTGGCGGTCACCGTCACCTCCTCCTGCCAGGGCGTTATGATCCCCCCCTCTCACAACATGATCCTCTTTGCCATGGCGGCAGGCGGCGGCGTGTCCATCGGCCAGCTGTTCATGGGCGGCCTGATCCCCGGCATCGTGCTGGGCATTGCCCTGATGATCATGACAGCCATCATCGCCCGCAAGCGCAACTATCCCAAGGGCCGCATGATGTCCGCTAAGGAGATCTGGCAGGCCACCAAGGACGCCCTGCTGGGCCTGATGACCTGCATCATCATCGTCGGCGGCGTTATCTTCGGCTGGTTCACCGCCACCGAGTCTGCGGCTGTGGCCGTGGTGTACGCCTTCATCGTCACCTTCTTCATCTACCGTGAGATTCCCCTGCGCCAGTTCGGCGACATCCTGCGCAAGTCCCTGCGCACCATCGCCATGGTCATGGCGCTGATCTCCACCGCCTCCATGTTCGGCTGGTTGCTGGCCTATCTGAAGGTGCCCACCATGGTCACCAACGTACTGCTGGGCATTTCTGACAACAAGGTGGTCATCCTGCTGCTGATCAACGCGATGTGCCTTGTGCTGGGCTGCATCATGGATATGGGCCCCCTGATCCTGATCCTCACCCCTATCCTGCTGCCTGTGGCCACCCAGCTGGGCATGGCCCCCGTGCAGTTCGGCGCCATGCTAATCCTGAATCTGGCCATCGGCCTGTGCACGCCGCCTGTGGGCGCCGCACTGTTTGCGGGCTGCTCCATCGGCCGCATCAAGATCGAGGACGCCACCAAGGCCTGCCTGCCCTTCTATGGCATGATGGTGCTGGTGTTGATGCTGGTGACTTTCTGGCAGCCCCTTTCCATGTTCGTTCCCAATCTGATGATGGGCTGAGACTTTCATCTTCCTCTCAAGCCTTTCTGCCTTTTCGACAAGCAAAAAAGACCGACGTACAGTCGGTCTTTTTTTGCTTAGATTTTCGAACAAGTGGCAAAGCCACCTGTTCGAGGTGGATTCGCTGCGCTCCGTGCCTCGGTTGGCCGCTTCGCAGCCAATTCGACACACGCTCCGCGCGTAGTGTGTTTTCCGACGTACATGCCGCCGGAAAACACTAATCTCATATCTTTCGCGTCTGCGGACGCGAAACTCTGCGAGGCTTTTTTGTATGCTAAGGGGAAAAGGTATGTGTGTTCATAGTTTGTTCATGAATCCTAACACGGTTTCCGCTATGGTATAAGCAGGAGTTCTGTCAACTGAAAAACAGCATTTTGAAAGAAAGGGTGGAGGTTTTTTATGAAACGTTTATGGAAGACCAGACTGTCGGCCCTGCTGCTGACGGCGGTCATGCTGCTGGGCATGATCCCGGCGGCCGGAGCGGCCAGCGCCGATTTTTCGTATACGGTGGATGCGGATGATACGGTGGTGCTGGACGAAGACGATTTTTCTGATTACTTCGACGACAACAAGGATACCCGCAGAGATTCTCTGGAATATGTGGAGTTTACCTCCGTGCCCTCCTTTGATGATTATGGGTACTTCTACACCTATGATTATAACGGCAAGAAGGTCACGCTGGATGAAGACGAACTGGGCGATTATTCGTTCTATCTCAATAAGAGCGATATGAGCCGGGGCGATCTGCGTCTGGTGGGGCTGACCTTTGCGGCGGACGAGGATGCTTCCAGCAAGACCTTGTCTTTCAGCTTCAAAGCTTATGGCTCTGATGATGTGGTCAGGGGTTCTTTCAACCTGAAGGTGGACGGCTCCTCCTCCAGCAGTGGTGACATCTCCGTGGAGGTGGACGAGGACGACTATGTGACGCTGAGCAGCAGGAAGTTCAAGTCCTTCTTCGATGCCAAGAGCAGCGAGGGCCTGTCTTATGTCTACTTCGACTATGACAAGCTGCCCAGCAAGCTGGATAACTATGGCCATTTCTCCACCAAAAATGATAGAAACCGCAATGTCAATCTGGATAAGAGCGACCTTAAGGATGCGGAGTTCTTCTACGACAGCGCGGATGTGATCGGCAGCGACGAGTATACGCTGGACGATCTGGTCTTCAACACCGAGTCCGACACGGGCAAGCAGACCCTGTCCCTGCCCTTCTACGCGGTGGGCGTGAAAGGTAAGTCGGTCAAGGGCACGCTGGAGATCAAGATCGCAAGCACTTCCAGCTCCTCTTCCACCAAGGGCGATATTACCGTGGAGGTGGATGAGGACGACGATGTGACGCTGAGCAGCAGAAAGTTCAAGTCCTTTTTCGACGGGGAGAGCAGCGAAGGCTTTTCTCATATCTACTTTGATTATAAGAAGCTGCCCAGCAAGCTGGATAATTACGGCTATTTTTCCAGCAAGAACAGCAAGAACCGCACCGCCAACCTGAAAAAGAGCGACCTTGATGGTGCGTACTTCTATTATGACAGCGACGATGTGACGAGCAGCGACGAGTATACGCTGGATGATCTCACGTTCAATGCCGAGTCTGACGCGGGCAAACAGACCCTTTCCCTGCCCTTCTACGCCGTGGGCATCAAGGGCAAGGAGGTCAAGGGCACGCTGGTCATCCAGATCAACGGTAGCTCTTCCAACAGCTCCACCACGAAAAAGGGCGACATCAATTACACTGCCAAGCCCAAGGAAGAGGCGGAGTTTGACCCGGACGATTTCAACGATTTCTACCAGAAATCCTATTCCGGCGATATGCTCTATGTCCGCTTCACGGACTCCACGAATCTGAAGGCCAGCAATGGCAAGCTCTATTACCGCTATGATACCAGCAAGGAAGAGTCCTTCGACGCCAGCGACCTTTCGGATTATTACTTCTATTATGATAAGAGCGAGATTCCCTCGGACGATAGCGATTGCTATCCCCTGCAGGACCTGAGCTTTGTGGCCGCCAGCGGGTTCGACGGTTCGGTGACGCTGAACTTCACCATCTATAACACCAGCAAGTCCAGCACCAGAAAGGTCAACGGCACGGTGGTCATCTCCTCTTCGGACACCACCGACGCGGTGACGGTCAGCAGCGTGCGTTATTTCGTCTCCGGCGGCAACGCCCTGCAGATCAACGCCAACGATCTGGCCCGGGCTTATACCAAATATAGCTCCGGCGGCACGCTTCAGTCTGTCACCCTGCTCAACGCGCCGACCACGGGCACGCTGTATTATGATTATTACGGCAGCGGCCGCACCCAGATCACCAACCAGAACTGCGGCACCCAGACCTATTACCGCAGCCCCTCCTCCGGGCAGTATGATCTGAGCCAGTTCACCTATCTCCCCTCCGGCTCCAACTACTGCACCACGATTTTGTATAACGCCCGGGGCACCAGCGGCACGATCATCGGCTCCATCCTCATCAGCGTGACCAAGTCCGCCGTGTCGGAGGTCTACGGAGTGACGCCGAAGAACACCACCGTTTCCCTGCCCGCCTCCTCCATTTATAATGTGGTCTACAACGCTACGGGCACGGCGCTGGATTCCATCCAGCTTCTGGAGCTGCCCGCCGCCTCTGTGGGCACGGTCTCCATTAACGACGGGTATGTCCTCAAGGCGGACACCTCCACGAAATACAGCTATTCCGGCGGCACCATGGCCAAACTGCGCTTTGTCCCCGCTTCGGATTACATCGGGTCGGTGGAAATTCCCTACCTCGCCTATGACAAGAGCGGCAAGTCCATCGCCGCAGGCAAGTTCTGTCTGGGCGTGGTCAGCACCCGCAAGACCTTCAGCGATGTGCCCTCTTCCACGTGGTGCTATAAGTACGTTACGGAGCTCTCTTCCGCAGGCGTGATCGACGGCTATTCCAACGGCACCTTTAAGGAGAAAAACTCCATTACTTACGGCGCGGCCCTGAAGCTCATCATGCTGGCGGCAGGCTATGCCGAGCAGCCCAAGACCGGGTCCCACGTGTTCAGCGGTTACCTTGCTAAGGCGCAGGCCGACGGTCTGGTCAGCGGCAATGTGGACCTGAATAAGCCCATCACCCGTTTGCAGGTTTCCCAGCTGGCGGCCAAGGCCATGAAGCTCAGCACCTCCAACCTCTCCAGCGTGCAGCCGTTCACGGATACCTCCGATGTATACGTGCAGGCGCTGAACGCGGCGGGCATTGTGGAGGGCTACTTCTCCGGCGGCAGCAGCACCTTCAAGCCCAATAACACCCTGACCCGCGGTCAGGTCTCTGCCATCGTGTGGCGGATGCGCAACTACATGAAGTAAGCGAAAGCAAGTAAAGCAATAAGAAGAGCCCCTGCCTTAAAAAGGCAGGGGCTCTTCCTGTTGGGGGTTAAGGGGGTTCAGCGGCGGCGGCGGTTGAACATCTTGGCAAGGCCGCCCTCGGCGGTCTCGCGGAAGCGCTGGTTCATGCTGACGCCGGTCTCATACATGGTGCGCACCACAATATCAAAGGAGATGCGCTGGGTATCAGCCAGAAAGTAAGCGAGATTTGTGGCGTTCATGGCACGCATGGCAGCCACGGCGTTGCGCTCGATGCAGGGTACCTGCACAAGGCCGCAGATGGGGTCGCAGGTCAGGCCCAGATGGTGCTCCAGCGCGATCTCCGCGGCATACTGGGTCTGGTCCATGTCCTGCTCAAAGAGGTAGGAGAGCGCCGCCGCGGCCATGGAGCAGGCCGAGCCGATCTCCGCCTGACAGCCGCACTCCGCGCCGGAAATGGAGGCATTGTGCTTGATGAGGTTGCCGATCAGCCCGGCGACCGCCAGACCGGGCAGCATCTGCCGATCCGTAAAGCCCCGCTGCTGCTGCACGTACAAAAGCGCCGCCGGAATCACACCGCAGGAGCCGCAGGTGGGCGCGGTGACCACCGTGCCGCAGTCCGCGTTCTGTTCGCCCACGGCGAAGGCGTAGGAGGAAATGATGCGGCATTCCTGCACCTGCGGAATCTCGCCCGGTTCCACCCGCTCGTAAAGCATCTTGGCCTTGCGCTCGATTTTCAGTCCGCCGGGCAGAATGCCCTCGGCCTGCAGGCCATCCTGCACAGAGCGCTTCATGGCGCGCCAGATCTCCTCCAGAAAGTCCCAGATCTCCACGCCCTCGTTGAACTCAACGTATTCCGCCAGATCCAGACTCCGGAAGCGGCAGAACTGCTCCACCTCGGCAAAGGTGTTTTCGGGATAGATTTCCTCGCCCTCGGGCTCCTTCTCCCCGTCCACGCAGATGTCGCCGCCGCCGATGGAGACGGCCCGCATGGTGCCCACGGGGGCATCGTCCTTGATGGCGGTGAAATCCATGGTGTTGGGGTGGGTCACGTCTGCCGGGGTGTCGTCGCAGAACAGGACCTCGGTGGGCGTGGGGGCCAGCACCTCATAGAGCACCCGGTCGGTGCCGTGGCCCTTTCCGGTTTTGCACAGCGAACCGTACAGCCGGACCTGATAGGCCTCTGCATCGGGAAACTGGGTCTTGAAGCGCTTGGCGGCCCGTTCGGGGCCAATGGTGTGGGAGCTGGAGGGGCCTTTACCGATTTTGTATATCTCGCGGATCGACTTCATAGCCGTACCCCCTTAACGATCAGGCGTGCTCCGCCTCGTACTTTTTGAGGAACTCGACAAGGGCCTCGACGCCCTCCTTGGGCATGGCGTTGTAGATGGAAGCCCGCAGGCCGCCCACGCTCTTGTGGCCCTTGAGGTTGTCGAA
>CAKSVQ010000046.1 GCA_934504065.1 uncultured Dysosmobacter sp.
GGACGACTATGATCGGCATGGTGATGGTAGGGAACCCCTGGGTGCTGCTGCTGTGGCTGTGGCTGGCGGTCATCAATCTGGCGGCCTTCGCGGTGTTTGGCTATGACAAGTGGAAAGCAAAATACAAAAGAACGCACCCGGCGGCCCGCCGCGTGCCGGAGAAGACGCTGTTTGTGCTGGCCGCGCTGGGCGGCAGCGTGGGGGCGCTTGTGGGAATGCGGGTGTGGCACCATAAAACGCTGCATAAGAGCTTTCGCATCGGCATTCCGGCGATTTTGATCGCGCAGCTGGGACTGGTCCTTGGGCTGTGGCTCATTCGATAAGAAGGCTCCGCTGCTTATCGTGGGCGCTTTCTTGCCGGAGCGCATAGGAAAAAACCGGAAAATTGTACAAATGCGCCAAAGAAAAAGCACAAGGATGGAAAAAGATTGACAAAAATGCGGCTTCGTGGTATCTATAATAGTTACCGGGGAGAACGCAAACGTTTACTGCTCCCCGGTAAAACAACGGAAAAAGGGGGGAGCGTTGTCCCCCTGCACGGAGCCGATGGGTGCGCGTGCTGACTGGGAGAGGGAGTGCTTTTTTGATCGGGATGTTGAGCCATCTGAGGGAGTTTACGGTGTATTCCGTGGTCTTGCGGCTGGTGCTGGCCATGCTCTTTGGCGGCCTGATCGGTCTGGAGCGGGGCAGAAAGGGCCGCGCGGCGGGCTTTCGTACATATATGCTGGTGTGCTTGGGCGCGGCGCTGACCATGCTGTTGAGCCAGTATGAATATTTTATGGTCACCCATACGTGGGCGGAAACGGCGGCGGAGATCGGACTGCGGACGGACGTGAGCCGTTTCGGCGCACAGGTCATCAACGGCATCGGTTTCTTAGGCGCGGGCACCATCATCGTCACGGGGCGGCAGGAGGTCAAGGGCATGACCACCGCGGCGGGGCTGTGGGCCTCGGCCTGCACGGGCCTTGCCGTGGGCGCGGGCTTTTACGAGTGCGTGCTGCTGGCGTTTTTGCTGATCTCTCTTGTGATCCGGGTGCTGCCCGCCGTGGAAAACTATGTGGTGGAAAATGCCCGGAACATGAATATCTATGTGGAATTTGAATCGCTGGACGATGTGGGCGAGATCTTAAACCGCATCAAGTCCCAGAACGTGCAGATCTACGACGTGGAGATCGACCACGGCCGCCGGGAAAAATCCCAGAATCCCAGCGCGGTGTTCTCAATCCGGCTGAACCAGAAGCTGATCCACACACAGGTGCTGGCGGCGATCTCCGAATTGGAGACCGTGCTCACCATCGACGAAATTTAAGGGAGGTGGAGAGAAATGTCTACCATATTTGACGGTCTGCGGGATGTAACGCTGCTCTCCACCACCGTGCGCATGGTGCTGGCGGTGATCTGCGGCGGCATCATCGGCATCGAGCGGGAGTATAAGCGCCGTCCAGCGGGCTTCCGCACCCATATTCTGATCTGTCTCGGCGCGGCCATGACCACCCTGACCAGCCAGTTCCTCTATCTGAACCTGCATTATTACACCGATATGGCCCGTCTGGGTGCGCAGGTGGTGGCGGGCATGGGCTTCATCGGCGCGGGTACCATCATCGTCACCCGCCGCCAGCGGGTGAAGGGCCTGACCACTGCGGCGGGACTGTGGACCGCTGCCATCGTGGGCCTTGCGCTGGGCGGCGGATTTTACGAGGGCGGCATTGCCGCCACGGTGCTGATTCTGGCGGCGGAGCTGCTGTTTTCCAAGCTGGAATACCGGATGCTGGACAATGCGCCGGAGGTCAACCTTTACATGGAATATACCGGAAAGCCCTGCCTTGAGCGGGTGCTGCGGCTGTACCGTGAGCTGGAGCTGAAGGTTTTGAACATGGAGATCACCCGCTCGACAGAGACGGAGACCCACAATGCCTGCGCCATCTTTACGCTGCGGCTGAACAAGCACTGCGGCGCGGAAAAGCTGCTGACGGAGATGAACGCCGTTCCCGGCGTGGTCTCCGTGGAAGAATTGTAACATTCAGGAAGCTGGAAAGGAGAACTTATGGAAAAGACATACGATGTGCTGGTGATCGGCCCGGTTTCGCTGGACCACAACATTGACTATCAGGGCAACGAGCGCAAGGAGGTCGGCGGCGCGGTGGTGGCCTCCGGCTTTGCCGCGGCGAAAAGCGGCAACAGGACGGCGCTGTTCACCAAGCTGAACCCGGCGGACGCCAATGTGGAAGAGCGCTTCGCGGGCTCCGGCGCGGACGTGTACTGGAAGCCCTCCAAGGCCACCTGCTCCATCCGCAACCAGTATTTCACGGCGGATAAGGAAAAGCGGGCCTGCACCTCCATGGGCGTGTGCGACCCCTTCAAGTTTGAAGAGCTGCCGGATATTCAAACGAAAATTTACCACTTTGCGGGCCTTGTCTACGGCGACTTTGACGGCGCGCTGTTTGCCGAGGCCGCCAGACACGGCAAGGTGGCCGTGGATGTGCAGTGCCTGCTGCGCCATGTGGAGCCGGACAAGACCATGGCCTTCCACGACTGGGCGGAGAAGAAGGAATACCTCCCCTGCATCGACTATCTCAAGACCGACGCCGCCGAGGCGGAGATCCTGACGGGGCTGACCGACCGGGCTGAGGCCGCCAAGCTGCTGCACAGCTGGGGCGCCAAGGAGGTGCTCATCACCCACAACACCGAGGTACTGGCCTATGACGGCAAGGAAATTTACACCTGCCCCATCAAGGCCCGGAACCTCTCCGGCCGCACCGGACGGGGCGACACCACCTTTGCGGGCTATATCACCGAGCGCCAGCGGGCGGACATCAAGGACGCGCTGCTCTACTGCACGGCGCTGGTCTCGCTGAAGATGGAGACCCCCGGCCCCTTCCAGGGCACCCGGGAGGATGTGCTGAACTACATCCGGGAGTTTTATTGAGTGAAAAAACCGTATCCCGCCGATCCTTTTGGGATCGGCGGGATACGCATTTTTTAGCGGGAAAAAGCGGAAAATTCAGATTTTCGTGTTGACATAGGTGACAAAGCGGTAGCTCAGGCCGTTTTCCGAAACAGGCTCTCCGGTGGACTCCACCTGCCAGCCGGGAAGCTGGTCCAGATTGGGGAAGAAGGTGTCCGCCCCGTCGGCCACGGCGTCCACCTTGGTGAGGTAGGCCCGCTTGCAGCGGCTGAGCAGCGCGGCGTATACACTGCCGCCGCCGATGACCCAGATCTTGTCGCTGTCCGTTCCGGCGGTCAGCTCCAGCGCGGCGGCGGGGTTGGCAACGACCTCGATGCCCTCCCGGTCAAAGTCCACATTGTGGGTGATGACGATGTTCCGCCTCCGGCACAGGGGACGGCCGCCGGGAAAGGAATCCAGCGTTTTGCGGCCCAGGATCACGGTGCCGTCCAGCGTCAGGGAGCGGAAATGCTTCATATCCGTGGGGAGGGAGAAGAGCAGGCCGCCCTCCCGGCCAATGGCCCAATTTCGATCAACGACTACAATGGCGTTCATAGATTACCTCGATCCTCCGCGTGCGGGAGTGGATTTTTCCCCAGTATACCATGATGCGCGGACAGTTGCCACCCCTTTTCGCGTAAATTTTCCAAGATGCGACGGACTGCGGGGCAGGTGTTTACATATGAGCAAAAAGATGATAAACTATCAAAATACTATTAAAATTTTCGGTTATTGCTAATGTAAACATCAAAGGAGAGGACAGCATGAGTTACGCGGATACCGTCTTTATTCAGAATATCCGGGACATTCTGGATAACGGCATATCGGACGAGGGCCAGAAGGTGCGCCCCCACTGGGAGGATGGAACGCCTGCCCATACCATCCACCGCTTCGGCGTGGTGAACCGCTATGATCTTTCCAAGGAGTTCCCTATCCTCACCCTGCGCCGCACCTATTGGAAATCCGCTTTGGATGAGCTGCTGTGGATCTGGCAGAAAAAGTCCAACAACGTGCATGAGCTGAAGACCCATATCTGGGATGCGTGGGCGGATGAAAACGGCTCCATCGGCAAGGCTTACGGCTATCAGTTGGGCGTGAAGAGCCACTATCCCGAGGGGGACATGGATCAGGTGGACCGGGTGATCTGGCAGCTGCAAAACGACCCGGCCAGCCGCCGCATCATGACGAACCTCTATAACCACCATGACCTGAGCGAGATGGGGCTGTACCCCTGCGCGTATTCCGTGACGTTCAACGTCAGCGGGAACCGTCTCAACGCCATCCTCAACCAGCGCAGTCAGGACATGGTGACGGCCTCCAACTGGAACGTGGTGCAGTACAGCCTGCTTCTCATTATGTTCGCCCGGGCTTACGGCTATGAGCCCGGCGAGCTGGTGCACGTGATCGCCAACGCCCATATTTATGACCGCCATGTTTCCATCGCCCGGGAGCTGATCGAGCGGGAGCCGCTGCCCGCGCCCACGCTTTGGGTCGACCCCGCCGTGAAGAGTTTTTACGATTTTACGCCGGAGAGCTTCCGGCTGGAGGATTACCGCTATCATGAATTCCATGAGAAGATTCCCGTGGCGATTTAAGACCGCGGCGGCAGAAATTTGACGGGAATGGGAGCCTTTTTATGAACACGGGACTGATCACCTTTCACTTTGCCCACCATTACGGCGCGCAGTTACAGGCCTATGCCACCATGCGGGCCGTGGAGGAGCTGGGTCACCGCTGCGAGGTCATTGACTTCCGGCTGCCCCACACCACCCGCTCCAGTGCACTGTTTCAAAAGCCGGAGTCCCTCCACGCGCTGGCGGCCAATGCCCACACCGCCCTGCACTACCGGGACATGAAGCAGCGCTTTGACCGCTTTGAGGCTTTCGTCTCCGGCCAGATGCACCTCAGCCGCCGCTATACCTCGGGTGAGGAGCTGCAGCGGGACGTGCCGGACTACGATGTGTATCTTGCGGGCAGCGACCAGATCTGGAACCCTTATATTTACGCGGACAAGCAGTTTGAGCCCGCCTTCTTGCTGGATTTTGTGCAGGGCAGGCGGAAGATCGCCTATGCGCCCAGCCTTGGCGTTTCCTCGCTCAGCGCCCCGTATGACGGGCAGCTGCGGAGTTACCTTGCCGACTTTTCGGCCCTTTCCGCGCGGGAGAGCCGGGGCAAGGAACTGCTGGAGCGCATCACGGGCCGGGAGGTGGCGCTGGTGCTGGACCCCACGCTGCTGCTGAATGGGCGGCAGTGGGGCGAGCTGGCCGCGCCGCCGGAGCGCCGGGAGCCCTATATCCTCTGCTACTTCATCTCGGACCCCGGTGAGGTAGGGCAGCGTGCGCTGGAGGTGCACCAGCGCACGGGCTGGCCCATCGTGCACCTTGCGGGTATCCGCCGGGCCCTGCCGGGGACGGCGGAGATGGTGTATTCTGCCGGGCCCCGGGAGTTTTTGGGTCTCTTTCAAAACGCTGCCTGCGTGTGCACCAATTCCTTCCACGGGTCGGTATTCTCCCTGCAATTCGATCGCCCGTTTTTCACCGCCATGTCTCCCAAGGAGAAAGTGGAGCCGTCCTATTCCAGAATTTACAGCCTGCTGGACCGTCTGGGCTGCGCGGATCGCATTCTGGGCCTGCCCCACAGCGCGGCGGCGGACGCAGAGATCGAGTATGACGCCGTTCATCAACGTCTGGCGCAGGCCCGGGCAGAGTCCAGCGCATACCTAAAGCGCGCCATTGAGGGCGCGGACTGATCGGCGCGGGCCGGAAAGGGAGAGAAGCATGAATATTCAGGCGATCGTCTATACGTCGAATACGGGCCACACGGCCCAATATGCCCGTCTGCTTGCCAAAAAGACCGGGCTGCGGGCCTATCCGCTGGAGGAAGCGGAGGAGCATGTGCCGTTGGGGGCGGAGATCATTTACATGGGCTGGATCATGGTGGGCAAGGTGCAGGGGCTGCTGGCCGCGGCCCGGCGTTATCATGTGATGGCGGTGTGCGCCGTGGGCGTGAGTCCCACTGGGAGCCAGCTGGCCGTGGTGCGGCAGGCCAACGGACTGGGGGAAGAGACACCGCTTTTCACCCTGCAGGGCGGATTGGAGCTTTCCAAGCTCCACGGTGTGAAAAAGCTGCTGCTTAAAAGCATGGGGGCCAGCATGGGCCGCGCGCTTTTAAGCAAGGACCACCGCACAGCAGAGGAGGAAGCGACGCTGGACCTGTTCCGCCGGGGCGGAAGCTGCGTGAGCATGCAGAACCTCCATGATGTCGCGGCATGGTATGAGGCACAGAAAAAATAACGTGCTGCGGTAAATGCGAAAAAAGGAATTGAGCGCGGATGGGAAACCATCCGCGCTCGGTTTATTGAAAGGGTGCTTTCTACAATCGCTTCGTAAGTGCCTCGCAGAGTTCCGTCATCCGCAGATGACGGAAGAAAATTCAATCCCGTTTTTTCCGGGGACATGCGCCTCGGAAAAAACACTGCTCAGCCCGCAAGTGTGCGAGCACAGCGAGTGCGCGCGGCGGGCTGCATTCTTTTTCGCAGAAATGCCAGCATTTCTGTGAAAGTATGTTATTCCTGCGGGGGCTGATAGTCCGCCGAGGGATCGAAGTGATAGGAAGACCCATCCTGCTGGGCGGAAAGCTCCCGGTAGAATACGGCGAACGTCGCTTCCTCATAGGGGCGGAGGAAGAGACTGCCGATGCCCAGCGTGAAGGCGCACAGCAGCGCCCAGCCGAAAAAGCTGAGAGACAGGCAGAAAAGCTGCCAGCGGTGGCCGCGCATCAGCTCTTTGGAGGCCCGCAGGGCTTCCAAGGCGGTCATATCCGGGTTTTCCAGCAGGATATAGGGGGCCATGGCATAGCTGTACGAGGCGACGATGCCGGGCACGATCAGCAGCAGCGACCACAAAATGATGAACAGCTGCGTGAAAAAGTTCAGACAGAAGGCGGGGAAGAAGCGGTAAAACTGGGAGAACAGGTCATCGAACCGGGGCGGCTGGCCGTCCGCGAGGTTCAGATTGAACCGGGCGTAGCCAAGCTGCACGGCGCCGCCCAGCACCAGCTGGACAAGAAAGCGGATCACCGCAACGGCGCCGCCCACAAACAGCGCGGGCAGCAGCATCCGGAACAGGTCTGAGCGGAGAAAAAGCTCCAGATTGAAGTCGGGCAGGTACTGCCGGACCAGATTCTGTAAATCGCTGAAATTGATGTTGAGCCGTGAGCCGGACGTGCCCACACCTCCCAGCAGGGCGGCCACCAGTCCGGTGCCGACAGCCAGGGGCCACTTGCCCCGCAGATTTTCCCGCCCGCAGGCGCGGAACTCGGATGCGTACATCATAAAAATACCTCCATTTGGTCAGATTGTGAGGAAGGGACGAGTCGGGCCATGTCCTCCGGCAGCGGCGCGGTGAGGCGCAGCACCTCCCCGGTGACGGGGTGGGTCATGGTCAGGGCGTAAGAGTGGAGCGCCGGGCGGGGGATCAGGGCGGGGTCCTCCGTTCCGTAGAGCCAGTCGCCTGCCAGCGGGTGGCCGATATGGGCCATGTGGACGCGGAGCTGGTGGGTGCGCCCGGTCTCCGGCAGCAGCTTGACAAGGGCAAGCCCCTCATGGGTGGCCAGCGTTTCATAGCGGGAGACGGCGCGCTGTCCGTCGGACCGCACCGTTCTTGAGATGGTGGAGGTCTCGTCCCGGCCGATGGGTGCGTCGATCATCCCGGAGGGTGGCTCCGGGCAGCCGACGCACACCGCCCGGTATTCCCGGAAAAAACGGCCGCTGTGCAGGGCGCGGCGCAGCAGGTCGTGAATGTAACCGCTTTTCGCCACCACCATCAGCCCGGTGGTGCCCTTGTCCAGACGGTTGACCGAGTGGAATACGAAATCCGTGCCCCGCGTCCATGCCAGCGCCCCGGCCACGGTGGGGGTATCCGGTAGGAAGTTAGAGGCGTGGGCCGTCATTCCGGCGGGCTTGTTCACCACCAGCAGATGTCCGTCCTCCCAGACGATGGGCAGCGGCCAGTTGCCGGGGGTGACCTCCGTTTTCGGTGGGCGGTGGTCGCCGCTTTCCACAGTCAGCACATCCCCGGTGTGGAGGATCTGCGGCGTGTGGGCGTGCAGGCCGTTGACCAGAATGCCGTTTTCCGCCCGGGTGAGCCGGGAGACGGCATGGGCGGAAAAGTGGAGCCGTGCACGCAGGATATGGCGGACGGTGGAGCCGTCCTCCTCCGGGGGAATCATATAGGTAATGGTCTCCAAAAGCGCGTTGTCCCTCCCCTGTCAACGGATGATACTGTCAGAATACCACAAAAAACGGATTCTGCATAGCCAAAAAAGCGGGAGTGTGCTATGATAGACGCAAGAAATCACCGCAAGGAGGCAGCTATGCTCTTATCCGCAGAAAACATTTCCATCAACTTTGGCAGCCGCCAGCTGCTGGAGCACGTGAATTTTTACCTGAACGAGGGGGACAAGACCGGAATCATCGGCATCAACGGCACGGGAAAATCCACCTTTCTCAAGGTGCTGGCCGGGGTGACGGAGCCGGACGAGGGCCGCATTTCCCGCAACCCCAACGTACAGGTGAGCTATCTGCCCCAGAACCCGGAGATGCAGGACGACGCCACGGTGCTCGAGCAGGTGTTTCTCCACTTTCCGGCGGAGTTCCGGGCGCTGAACGAATACGAGGCCAAGTCCATGCTGAGCAAGCTGGGCCTGCCGGATTTTGCCCAGAAGGTGGGCACGCTCTCCGGCGGTCAGCGCAAGCGGGTGGCGCTGGCGGCGGCGCTGATCCACCCGGCGGATGTGCTGGTGCTGGACGAGCCCACCAACCATCTGGACGCAGAGATGACCGCGTGGCTGGAGGATTGGCTGCGCCGCTTCAAGGGCGGGCTGGTGATGGTGACCCACGACCGCTATTTTCTGGAGCGGGTGGTGAACCACATCACAGAGCTTTCGCGGGGAAAGCTCTATCACTACGAGGCCAATTATTCCCGGTATCTGGAACTGAAGGCCCAGCGGGCGGAAATGGCGGAGGCCAGCGAGCGCAAGCGCCAGTCCATCCTGCGCACGGAGCGGGAGTGGATCATGCGGGGCTGCCGCGCAAGGACCACCAAGAGCAAGGACCGCATCGAGCGCTATGAAGCGCTGAAGGCGCAGGACGCGCCGGAGAGCGACGATTCCGTACAGCTGGCGGCGGCGTCCAGCCGCCTGGGCAAAAAGATCATCGAGCTGCGGGATGTGAGCAAGTCCTATGGCGGCAGGGCCATTATCCGGGACTTTTCCTATAACCTGCTGCGCAATGACCGCATCGGCATTGTGGGCCGCAACGGTGCGGGCAAATCCACGCTGCTTCGGCTTATCGCCGGGGAGCTGGAGCCGGACGCGGGGACGGTGGACATCGGCACGACGGTGAAGATCGGCCACTTTTCTCAGGAGGGGCGGGAGCTGGACCTGGACCAGCGGGTGTATGACTTCATCCACGACATTGCCGACGAGGTCCGCACTGACGCGGGCACCTTCACCGCAAACCAGATGATGGAGCGCTTTCTCTTTCCCAGCGACCTGCAATCCGTGCCCATCGGGCGGCTTTCCGGCGGCGAACGGCGGCGGCTGTATCTGCTGTCGGTTCTGATGGAGGCCCCCAATGTGCTGCTGCTGGACGAGCCTACCAACGATCTGGACGTAATGACCCTCTCAATTCTGGAGGATTATCTGGACAGTTTCCCCGGCCCGATCCTCACGGTGTCCCACGACCGTTTCTTTCTGGACAAGCTGGCCCAGTCCATCATGGAGGTGGGCGGCGGCGAGGTGCGCCGCTTCACAGGAAACTGGACGGACTGGCAGCAAAAACGCCGGGAGGAGGAAGCCCCGGCAAAGGTCCAGAAGCCCAAAGCGGCGGCGGAGCGCCCCCGGGAGCGAAAGCTGAAATTCTCGTTCAAAGAGCAGCGGGAGTTTGACACCATCGACGACGAGCTGGCCGCGCTGGAGCAGGCTATTGCCGACTGTCAGGTCCGGCAGGGCCAGTGCGGCAGCGACTATGTGCGCTTGCAGGAATTGCAGGCGCAGGAGACGGAGCTGGAAGCGCAGCTGGAGAAGAAAACAGAGCGCTGGGTTTACCTGAACGAATTGAAAGAGAAGATTGACGCGCAATAAGCCTTCCGCGAAGCGGGAAAACACAAAAAAGTTGCTTTTGCCATCGGTGAGGTGCCTGACATTCTGATATGCTTCATAAAAAGGAGGAATGTCCCATGCCGATTTTGGAACCGAAGCCCCTGTACGCACCCTGTCCCATGGAGGATGCGGCGGCGGATCAGCGCGCCGCCAGAAAGATCCAGCAGTACCGCTTTGGAGAACGGTCGGTGTTTCTTCCGGCGTTTCCCGGCAGCCGATACCTGCCTTACGGCGCGGTGACGCGCGTCTGCGCGAAGCATTCCACCCTTTCCCCAAAGGGCTGCTGCGGCGCCACGCTGCCAGTGATCCGCATCCGGCTGTTTTACGGCGGGGAGTTTTATCAGGAATTCCTGTTTGAAAAGCAGAAGGATGCGGACGCGGCGCTGCAATGCATCCGCGCCGCCCTGCCGGAGATGGCCGTGGAGGGAGATTTTTAAGACAAAGGGTCCTGCAGGGCTTTTACCCACAGCTGTGGCTAAGCTTACACAAAACAAGGCCGCCGGATTTGATCCGGCGGCCTCAGCTTGTCGAAAAACCTCTGCTAAATGGAAAAAAGATTCTATGCAGCAGGGGGAGTACGAGGGGGCGGGAGCCCCTTCGTGTTGGATCGAATGCCTGCAAAAAGCCCGCAAGCGCGGGCGTCTGCCCAAAAGCCTCGCAGAGTTTCACGTCCGAAAACGCGAAGTCTTCTCAACAAAGTGGCAAAGCCACTTTGTTGAATTCAATTACGTTTGTTTTTGATGACCTGTGAGACCGTTCCAGTAGTGAGGTCCGTGTAGCGGACGAAGAGGGAGACCTTGTTTTCCTCGTTCAGCGCGTCCCAAAGCTGCTGGGCCAGCGCTTCGGCAGTGGGGGCCTCCAGCGCGACGCGCCGGGGCTCGCCCTCAAAGGAGGGCAGGGGGCTACCGTCGCCCAGATACGTGTGGATCAGGCGGCCCTCGCCGGAGAGGGGGTGGTCATACGTGTAAAAATACCGCAGGCAGCAGGCGGGGTCGCCGTCGGCGCTTTTCAGGATGGAAAGACGGAAGCTGCCGTCGCTGGAGAGCAGGCCGGAAATGCGGGGGGTGTAGTTGGGGGCGTCCGGCTCAAATTCCCGGGTGTGCAGGGCATAGGAAAAGGTCTTGCCGGAGAGCAGGCCGTCCCGCACGGTGTCGGTTTGGTCGCCGTTGGTGACTACCAGACTGCCGTTTACCTCCCGGACGGGATGGTAAATGATGAGACTGGGATCGGTCATTTTGGAGGGGTCATAGGCCTCGGTGCGGATGCCGTCCTCCGTGGGGACGAAGACCCGGTTCCGGGAATTTTCACTACGGCCCATGATGAAATACGCAGCAACGGAGGACTTTCCGTCGGCACTGCGGCCCAGAAGGATGCCCCGGCCAGGATAGGGATTGCCGCTTAGCAGCTGGGTGATGTCAAGCTTTGTCATACGATACGCCTCATTTCAAAAGTTTCTTTCGTTCCTGATAGTCCGGGAGATAGTGGGCCAGCAGGGCGTAAAAGCCGGGGCCGTGGTTCTTTTCCCGGATATGGCACAGCTCATGCACCACCACCAGATCAATGGCTGCCTCCGGCGAATTCATCAAAAAGCAGGAAAAGCACAGGCTGTTGGTCCCGCTGCAGCTGCCATAGCGCTTTTTGGCGGTGGTGATCTTCAGCCCGGTGGGATGAACGCCTATTTTCCGGCTCCAATCGGCCACCTTGGGCGGAAGAACGGCCTGCGCCCGCGCTTTTAAGGCGGCGATCTGCGCCGCGGTGGGTGGCGGCGGGGCAGCGGCTGCCAATTCCCGCTGCCGGAGCAGGTGCTCTGCGATCCAGTCGGCATGCTGGGCCACAAACGCATCGATCCGGGACTGGGAGAGCCGCAGCGGCGCGCGCACCAGCACCCGGCAGTCCCGGGTGATCTCCAGCGCCAGTGTTTTCCGGCTGGAACGGATCAGTTCATAAGATTCCATGTGCCTAAGGATACCACGGCGCGGGAGAAAACACAAGAGAAAAACGAAAAAAGGTAATACCACATGAAACCGCGCGGGATACGCCGGGGGAGTTGACATTTTTCATGAAAATAGATACAATAAACATTCAGTGAAAAATCCGTTTGCTTCGATACATCATATATAATAAGGTAAGGGAATGAATTATGGCACAGGATAAAAAAGTTGAACAGATCACCAGCATGGAGGATGATTTCGCCCAGTGGTATACGGACATCTGCAAAAAGGCAGAGTTGATCGATTACTCCAGCGTCAAGGGCTTTATGATCCTGCGCCCTTATGGCTACGCCATCTGGGAAAACATCCAGCGCATCATGGACGGCGAGTTTAAAAAGACCGGACACGTCAACGTGGCGATGCCTGCCCTGATCCCGGAGAGCCTGCTGCAAAAGGAGGGCGAACTGGTCAACGGCTTTGCCCCTGAGGTGGCTTGGGTCACCATGGGCGGCAGCGACAAGCTGGAAGAGCGCCTTGCCTTCCGCCCCACCTCCGAGACCATGTTCTGTGACCACTGGCACAGCGTTTTGCAGACCTACCGCCAGCTCCCCATGCTCTATAACCAGTGGTGCTCCGTGGTGCGGTGGGAAAAGACCACCCGCCCCTTCCTGCGTTCCCGGGAATTCTGGTGGCAGGAGGGGCACACCATCCATGAGACCGCCGAGGAGGCCGAAAAGGAGACGGAGCAGCAGCTCAACTGCTATGCCGACTTCTGCCGCAACGCGCTGGCCATGCCCGTGGTGAAGGGCCGCAAGACGGAAAAGGAAAAGTTTGCCGGAGCTGAGGCTACCTATACCATTGAATGCATGATGAAGGACCGCAAGGCTTTGCAGTCCGGCACCAGCCACTATTTTGGCGACAAATTCTCCCACGCCTACGACGTGACCTTTACCGGACGGGACAATAAGCTTCAGTATCCCTTCCAGACCTCTTGGGGCACCACCACCCGGCTGATCGGCGCGGTCATCATGACCCACGGCGACAACAACGGCCTGGTGCTGCCCCCCGCCATCGCCCCCATCCAGGTGGTGGTCATTCCCGTGGCGGCCCACAAGCCCGGCGTGATGGAAGCCGCCGCCGGATTGAAAGAGCGTCTGGTGGCCGCTGGCTTGCGGGTGAAGCTGGACGATTCCGACAACTCCCCCGGCTGGAAGTTTGCCGAGTATGAGATGAAGGGTGTGCCTGTCCGCGTGGAGATCGGTCCCCGCGATCTGGAAAAGGGCCAGTGCTGCCTTGCCCGCCGCGACACCGGAGAGAAGACCTTCGTGGCGCTGGAGGAACTGGAGGCGCAGGTGCAGTCCCTGCTGACCGCCGTGCACGACAACCTCTATGCTCAGGCGGAGAAGAATCTGGAGGACAACACCTTCGACCTGAACTCCTGGCAGGAGGTCAAGGAGATGGTGGAGACCCACGGCGGCTTTGCCCGCACCAAGTGGTGCGGTAAGCTGGAGTGCGAGGTGAAGATGAAGGAGCTGGCCGGAGTGTCCAGCCGCTGCATGCCGCTTCAGCAGTCCGGCACTGAGGGCGTCTGCCCCGTGTGCGGCGAGAAGTGCACCACGGATATTTACTGGGGCGTGGCCTATTAAGCCCTCTGTGATCCGGCGGTACAGAGCTTTTGAAAAAAATCATAAAATAAAAGAAAATCCTCTTGACATCAAGGGGATTTTCTTTTATTATAAATAAGTCCGCGCGGGATGACACACCGCCGTGTGGATACTGCGATGAACCGGGAGATTGCTCCGCAAGGAGGTAACTTCCGGGGAGTATGTCCGATAATCGGGCGGCTGAGAAGTTCTGTGCGTTGCGTAGATCGCCATGCCAGGGACGAAGTACCGGCCAGCTTTGCGGTCGGTATTTTTCATGAGCAGGAATGATACGCACGGATAAGCGTATAGAAAATCTCTCGCCGTAGGTCGTCGAGACCCGTACAACAACCTACGAAACATTGGAGGAGAACAACCATGGCACAGAAAGAAATGATCCGCATTCGTCTCAAGGCCTATGACCATCAGGTCATCGACCAGAGCGCAGAGAAGATCGTCGAGACCGCCAAGCGCACCGGCGCCGAGGTTTCTGGCCCCATCCCTCTGCCCACCAAGAAGGAAGTCGTCACCATCCTGCGGGCCGTGCACAAGTACAAGGACAGCCGCGAGCAGTTCGAGCGCCGCACCCACAAGAGACTGATCGACATCACCAAGTCCTCTCCCAAGACCGTGGAGGCTCTGATGGCTCTGGAGCTGCCCGCCGGCGTGGAGATCGAGATCAAGCTGTGATCGGCTGACCTCACACCGCAAACCCTTATTTTGTTTGCTGTCCCAAGCCCGTCAACTTGCGAGACGGGCGGGTCATGTCGGCAGAGCAATGCGGCGGGGACCCAACCCCGGATGTATCTAAGCCGACCAATAACCTTTCAGGAGGAGAATACACATGAAAGCTATCATCGGCAAAAAAGTGGGCATGTCCCAGATTTTTGACGAGAACGGCCACGTGATCCCCGTCACTGTCATTGAGGCGGGTCCCTGCACGGTCGTTCA
>CAKSVQ010000047.1 GCA_934504065.1 uncultured Dysosmobacter sp.
CAGTTGGTCAGGGCGTAGGGAATGGGGAACTCCTTCATGCCGGAGGCCCGGGCCTGCTGGATGATGCCCACATACGTGATGTCGTGGGAGAGCATGGCGTCGAAGTGGATCTTCAGATTTTCCGGGTCGCCGCTGGTGGAGTGGGCCTGCAAAATGCTCCACGCCATGGTCTGCTTGCGGCCCTCCGCTGCCGAGAGGGGGCCGCTGGCGCTGGGCGCGCCGTTTACAAGGAATACGCCTTGGTCATGTAACGTTATCATGGAGAAGTCCTCCCATCCAGAATCTTGCTCCTTAATATACCATATCGGAAAACGATTGCAAATAGGCTTTGCAGGAAAAAACGCTTTAACTTGCAAATTTGGCAGACTGAACAAGAAAAACATCGGAAAAACGCAGGATTTTGCCGCGCTGTCGCCATGTCAACGGAACGTTGCTTGCAAATTGCCCGCCGTTCGGGTATCCTTTCGGTGAGGTGAGAGACATGAAGGAAAAGGAACTGGGCGCGCTTTTGCGCCGCTTGCGGCAGGAGCAGGGCATCACCCAGCGCGCACTGGCAGAGCGCCTGCACGTCAGCGCGCAGGCCGTGAGCAAGTGGGAGACCGGGGCGGGCGTGCCGGATGTGCAGATTTTACCAAAGCTCGCCGGATGCTTCGGCGTCAGTGTGGAGCGCCTGCTGGCGGGCGATCTGGAACCCAACGAATCTGATGGAGGCAATATGAAACGAACGAAATTTTATGTCTGCCCGGACTGCGGCAATGTGCTCACGGCCACGGGCGGCGCCGAAGTGCACTGCTGCGGCAGGGCGCTGGAACCCCTGCGGCCCCAGCGCGTGGATGGCCCCCACGCCGCGCAGGTGCAGGAGGTGGAGGAGGACTGGTACGTCACCTTCTCCCACCCCATGGAAAAGGGCCACTTTATCCGTTTTGCCGCCTATGTGGCCCCGGACCGGGTGCTGCTGGTGCGGCTCTACCCCGAGCAGGGCGGCGAGGTGCGCATCCCCCGGATGTGGGGCGGCAGGCTGTACCTCTGCTGTAATCAGCACGGGCTGTTTGAGATTCCGACCTGAGAAGTTTCGAAGAAGTGGCTGCGCCACTTTTTCGAGGGGGGATTCGCTGCGCTCTTCCTGTTAAAAGCCTACGCAGGCTTTCGCCCCCGCAGCGCCTGCCCGCAGGCCGCGCTTGCATTTTCCCCTCTTTCAGGCTATGCTGATGAGCAATGGAAAAACAGGGGGGCATTTCATGGAACTGGCGGTGCTGGGAATTTTCTGCCTGCTGCTGCTTTGCTGCGTGGCGCTGGGGGCGTCCATTTTGTGGGCGCTGGGGGCCGGGCTGGCCCTTTTCCTGCTGTACGGCAGGAAACAGGGCTTTTCGTGGCGGGAGCTTGGGGCCGAGGCGCTGGGCGGCGTGAAGTCCGTGCGCAATATTTTGACGATCTTCCTGCTCATCGGGATGCTCACCGCCCTGTGGCGGGCGGCGGGCACCATCCCCATGATCGTCTGCTGCGCCGTGGGCTTCATCCGGCCATGGTGCTTTCTCGTCATGACGTTTCTGCTCAACTGCCTGCTCTCGGTGCTCACGGGCACGTCCTTCGGCACGGCGGCCACCATGGGCGTGATCTGCGCCGCGCTGGGGCGGGCCATGGGCATTCCCATGGCGCTGACAGGTGGGGCGGTGCTCTCCGGTGTGTATTTTGGCGACCGCTGCTCCCCTGTCTCCACCAGCGCGCTGCTGGTGGCGGAGCTGACAGGCACCAGCGTTTTTCGCAACATCCGGCGGATGCTGCGCACGGCGGCGGCGCCCTTTTTCCTCACCTGCGGCGTTTACGCCCTGCTGGGCGTGTTCACCGCCGGAAGCGGACAGGCCCCGGCGGTGGACGCGGCCTTTGCCCGGGCCTTTGTCCTGCACCCGGTCACGCTGCTGCCCGCGGCGGCGGTGCTGCTTTTGTCGCTGCTGCAAGTGAACGTGAAGGCCGTCATGGCCGCCAGCATCGCGCTGTCGCTGCCTGTGTGCGTCCTTGTCCAGCACGTGCCCGTGGGGGACCTGCCCCGGTTGCTGGCGCTGGGCTACCGGACGCCGGACGTCGGGCTTGCCCCCATGCTCAATGGCGGCGGCGTGGCGTCCATGCTGCGGGTGGCGGCCATCGTGTGCATCTCCTCGTCCTATTCCGGCATCTTTCAGAAAACCGGGCTGCTGGAGCCCCTCCGGCGGCGGATTCTGGCCCTGCGGCGGCGCACGTCGCCCTTTGCCGCCATCCTCGCCTCCGCCGTGGGGGCGGCGGTGATCGCCTGCAACCAGACCCTCACCATTTTGTTGACCCATCAGTTGTGCCGGGGACTGGAGGAGGACAGTGAACGCTTCGCCGTGGACATCGAGGATACCGCCGCGGTGGTGGCCCCGCTGGTGCCGTGGTCCATTGCCGGGGCCGTGCCGCTGGCGGCCATCGGTGCGCCGGAGGGGAGTCTGCTGCTGGCCTGCTTCCTCTATCTGCTGCCGCTGTGGGGCCTTGCATGTTCTTTGCACAGGTTATCCTTGACTAACCGCCCGGCGGCATGATTAAATGGAACAACATTTGAGGGAGTAGTGGCGCGCTGCGTGGCAAGTCAACATCCTGACCGTCCGGTCTGGCTTGTCTTAAACAACGAGACTCATGTATGGCTGACATAGCTATACATGCGTCTCGTTTTTATTTTCCCCATTTTGTGGAAAACGCGGCGGCCACGGGGCAAGAGAACAAGGAGGAGAGAACATGAATGAGGCGTTTCGGATGGCAATGGACGAATTGCTCTCCAAGATCGGCACCGACCGGGAGCGGGGCCTGACGAATGAGCAGGTGGAAAAGTCCCGCAGCACCTACGGGTCCAACTCGTTTGTCAGCCAGAGCCGGGATTCGCTGGCCAAACGAATTTGGGAGGCTTCCACAGAGCCGATGCTGCTGATGCTGATCTTCGCGGCCATCATCACGCTGGCGGTGAACATCACCCGCTATTTCACCGGGGGAGAGTATAACTTTTTAGAGTGCGTGGGCATTTTCGCGGCCATCGCCCTCTCCGTGGTCATCACCATCATCACCGAGGGCAAAAGCGCCAAGGCCTTCGAGGCATTGAACCGCATCAATGAGGATACCCTCATCAAGGTCATCCGCAACGGCGAGCCCCAGCTGGTCACCCAGAAGGAGATCGTGGTGGGCGACATCATCATGGTGGAGACCGGGGACAAGATCGTGGCGGACGGCCGATTGCTGGAGAGCAACGACCTTGCGGTGGACGAATCCGCCCTGACGGGCGAGAGCCTGCCCGTCGCCAAGGACGCCGCCGCCGTCTGCACCCCGGCCACCCCGGTGGCCGAGCGGGCGAACATGCTCTATTCCGGGTGCTTCGTCTCGGCGGGCAACGGACGGATGCTGGTCACCGGAGTGGGCAACGACACCGAGTTCGGCCAGATCGCCCAGGAGCTCTCCTCCATTGAAAAGACCACCACCCCTTTGCAGGAAAAGCTGGACAAGCTGGGCAAGCAGATCACCGTCCGCGGTGCGTCCGCCGCGGCCTTCGTTTTCATCATCGAGGTGGTGCAGTTCTTCCTGCGGGGCCAGCTGAACCTCGACACGGTGTCCGACGCGTTTATCACCAGCATCGTGCTCATCGTGGCGGCGGTGCCGGAGGGCCTTCCCACCATCGTGGCTGTTTCTCTGGCGCTGAACATCATCAAGATGACCCGGGAGAGCGCGCTGGTGAAAAAGATGATCGCCTGCGAGACCATTGGCTGCGTGAACATCATCTGCTCGGACAAGACCGGAACGCTGACCGAGAACAAGATGACCGTGCAGAAGATCTATACCCACGGCGCGCTCATCGAGCCGGAGGAGCTCTCCGACCCGTGGCTTTTGAACAACTACTGCATCAACTCCAACGCCAATGTTTCCCGCGAGGACGGCAGCTGGTCCTTCATCGGCAACCCCACCGAGTGCTCGCTGTTGGTGGCGGCGCAGAAGGCGGGGGCGGATTACCAGAAGCTCCGCCGTGTGGCCGACATCGTCCGCGTGTTCCCGTTCTCTTCCCAGAAAAAGGACATGAGCACCATCGTCCGGGAGGATGGGAAGACTATCCTCTATACCAAGGGCAACCCGGAGAAGATCCTCTCCCTCTGCACGGATATTTCCCCCGCTGAGCGGGAGGAGAATTTGAAGCTGATGGCCCAGTTCCAAAGCGAGGCCGGGCGGCTGCTGGCCTTCGCCCACAAGGAGCTCTCCGGCTACCACGGCGAAGCGCAGGAGGACGTGGAGCAGGGCCTTTCCTATGACGGGTTCGTGGTCATCTCCGACCCCCTCAGCCCCGACGTGTATGAGGCCATCAAAAACTGCCGCGCGGCGGGCATCGAGGTCAAGATGCTCACAGGCGACAACATCCGCACCGCCCGAGCCATCGCAAACGAGCTGCACATGCTGGACGAGGACCACATCGCCGTGGAGGCCGCCGACATTGAGGCCCTGTCTGACGACGAGCTGAAAGCCGCGCTGAAGAAGATTCAGGTCATTGCCCGCAGCACGCCGCTGGTGAAAATGCGGGTGGTGAAGCTCCTGAAAGAGGAGAAGAACGTGGTGGCCGTCACGGGCGACGGCATCAACGACGCGCCCGCCATCAAGCACGCCGACGTGGGCATCGCCATGGGCATCGCGGGCACGGACGTGACCAAGGAAGCAAGCGACATGGTCCTGCTGGACGATTCCTTCTCCACCATCATCAAGGCCGTCCAGTGGGGGCGGGGCATTTATGAAAACTTCAAGCGCTTCATCCAGTTCCAGCTCACGGTGAACGTCTCTTCCGTGGTGGTGGTCATCGCGTCCATCCTTGCGGGCTTTGCCGCGCCGTTCACGGCGCTGGAGCTGCTGTGGATCAACATCATCATGGACGGCCCCCCGGCCCTGACGCTGGGTCTGGAGCCCCTGCGGCCCGACCTTTTAAAGCGCAAGCCCACGAAGCGCAACGAGAACATTATCTCGAGATCCATGCTGACGCGCATTTTCACCAACGGCATTTTCATCTCCGTGGTGTTCATGCTCCAGCACTTCAAGAATTTCCTTGGCGCGGCCCCGGAGGAGGAAGCCACGGTGCTCTTCACCCTCTTCGTCCTCTTCCAGCTGTTCAACGCCTTTAACTGCCGGGAGCTGGATGACACGCCGATGGTGAAGAACCTGCTGCAAAACAAGCTGATGCTGGGCGTTTTCCTGCTGGTGCTGGTCCTCCAGTTCATCATCACCCAGTTTGGCGGCGCGGTGTTTGAGACGGTGGCGCTGTCCGCCGTGATGTGGCTGAAAATGCTGGCCACGGCCTTCACGGTCATCCTGTTGAACGAGGCCATCAAAGCCGTCCGCCGCGCCGCGGTGGACAAAGGCTGACGCTGGAAAAAGCAAATATAAAAGGGCGGCGGAAACTGATTACAGTTTCCGCCGCCCTTTTATATATTCTCCATGAGAAAGGAGGGCTTGCATTGGCGGTTTCTCCGAAAAAAGCGTTTTTGCATTTCTTCCCTTGCGGGGGACAGGGCTGTATGTTATGTTAATGACGTAAACTGACGAAAAAGCTTGTCAGAAGTCGCTTTTAGAAAGACAAATTGTGAGGAGAGCCCGCCATGAAAAGAATGCCTGCTGCTGCGTTGTGCGTGCTTTGCGCGCTGCTGCCTGCCTGTGCTGCTGCGGCGGAGGAAGCCCCTCCCACGCCGGAGGAGACCGCCCAGAAGGAAACGCCGGGCCCCATCGACCTTCCTGCCGCGCTGGAGGACGACGCGCAGGCGGTGGAGCTGTACAAGGAGTATCTGTCCGGCCAGAATGGTCCAAGTCCGGGAGACGGAGCTGGGCAGGGAGGTTTCCTTCGTCCCCACCACCTTTCAGCCGCCGGACGTGTTCGAGGGCGCTGCGGACCCGGAAGCGCCGTGGCGGGATATGACGGGGGGGGGGATATCTTGCCGACAAGCTTGGCGTAAAGGAAAGAGCCACCTATGCGGAGCTGGCGGATGCCAGCGTGACCTATATCGGCAGCCGCTGGGGCGACCTGCTGGCCTCCTGCGTGATGGATAACTTCCAGATGCTGCCGGAGTATGTGCGGTATGAACATTCACCCGAGTATGCAGACCTCCGCCGCCGGGTGCCGCAGCCGGAGGAGATTCCGCACTACGACCCCGGAGAGAACACCAGCACGCCCCAGGGCCGCAGCGCCGCCCTGACCGTCGCCAGCAACGGCGACTGGAACCTGTTTCCGGACCGGGCCGTCCGCACCACGTATTCCCTCGATAACCAGCCCCAGCGGCCGGACTGGACGGCGTATTTTGCCCGGCGGCTGGCGGAGAAAGAAACGGAAAGTCCCGTCATCATCCGGGAGGTGCTGACCTTTACGTGGAACGGGGTGAAGGCCGAGGTGGTGACGGCCAGCAACGTGTTCATCACCGCCTCCGAGCAGAAGGAGCGGGGCGCTGCGGTCACTCCGGCGGTCCGGGCCGCCGCCCGTTTTCCGTCAGAGAACAGCACGGCGATCTACCGCTATACCGCCATTTTCTTTAAGGGCCGCGACCCGATCGAATTGACCGCTTACCAGACAGAGATCATTCCGTGGTGTCAGTGGATGGCGTATCCGGAGGACGCGGAGCTGGTGTCCCTCTTCAGCGCGGCGGAGACGGGGGAGAACGGAAAGCTGGGCGTTTACCCCGTGTTCTGCGACCGTGAAGCGGAGCGGAAGCTGCGGCAATGGAGCTATGTGCCCCGCCTTCTCCTCTGCGATGTGGACGGCGACCGGGAAAGCGAGCTGATCGTCGCGCAGGACGGCAGCAGCAACCGTAACTGCGATACGTTCATCTACTGTCTCGGCTTTTATCGGCCAGTCCTGATAAAGACCCTTACAGGGAAATAGCGCTTCCTCGCGCCCGCGGGCGCGAAATTCTGCGAGACGTTTTGGGCGGGGATTCGCCGCCAGAAATTTGGATAATCTTGCGGCGCTTTTTCAAAAAAATATATTTTTCAATGCTCCCCTCTTGACAAACCCGCACGGCTCTGCTATGCTGATGCCAATTTCATAAGGGATCTTCAGGGCAGGGTGCGATTCCCTACCGGTGGTAAAGCCCACGAGCCGCAAGGCATGATTCGGTGCAACTCCGAAGCCGACAGTACAGTCTGGATGAAAGAAGATCAAAACGCATGGCTTCCCATGGAAGCGGTGCGGGTTTGTCAAGCGCTCTGGGATGGAAACATTCCGGAGCTTTTTGTTTGACAGGCCTACTTTAGTGTTTTATTGTGCCCTGAACGTATACGTTCAGGGCACTTTTTTTGAGGAGGCGGCAGCATGAACGACAACGACTATATGCGCCTTGCGCTGGAGCTTGCGGAGCGGGGCCGGGGGTATACCTCGCCTAATCCCATGGTGGGCGCGGTGCTTGTGAAGGAAGGCCGCATCATCGGGCAGGGGTGGCACCGCCGCTGCGGTGACCTGCACGCCGAGCGCAACGCGCTGGCCGACTGCAAAGAGGACCCCCGGGGCGCGACGCTTTACGTCACGCTGGAGCCCTGCTGCCACACCGGACGGCAGCCGCCCTGCGTGGACGCGGTCCTCGCCGCCGGGATCAGCCGTGTGGTGGTGGGCTCCGGCGACCCCAATCCGCTGGTGAACGGAAAGGGCATCACCATTCTGCGAGAGCATGGGGTGGCCGTCACAGAGCACGTGCTGGAGGCGGAATGCACCCGGCTCAACGAGGTGTTTTTCCACTACATCCGGACCGGGCGGCCCTTTGGCGTTATGAAATACGCCATGACCATGGACGGCAAGATCGCCGCCTATACCGGGGCGTCCCAGTGGATCACCGGGGAAGCGGCCCGGCGGCACGTCCACACCCTGCGCCACCGATACAGCGCCATTGCGGTGGGCGTGGGCACGGTGCTGGCGGACGACCCCATGCTCAACTGCCGTCTGCCCGGCGGGAAGGACCCCCTCCGCGTGATCTGCGACAGTCATTTGCGCACCCCGCTGACGGCCCGGGTGGTGACCACGGCGAAGGACATCCCCACCGTGTTTGCCTGCTGTGCCGCGCCGGAGGAAAAGCGCCGGGCGCTGGAAGCGCAGGGCTGCCGGGTGCTGCGCGTGGGAGAGCGGGACGGCCATGTGGACCTGTGGGAACTGATGGAGCTTCTGGGCCGGGACGGCGTGGACAGCGTGCTGCTGGAGGGCGGCGGCACGCTGCACTGGGCGGCGCTGGAAGCGGGCATCGTGCAGAAGGTTTTTTGCTATGTGGCGCCCAAGCTCTTCGGCGGGGCGTCGGCTAAAACCCCAGTAGAGGGGCAGGGCGTTCCCTCCCCGGCGGAGGCGTTTTTGCTGAAAAACACCACACTGACCCCTCTGGGAGAGGATTTTTTGCTGGAAAGCGAGGTAGAGCACCATGTTCACCGGGATCGTTGAGGAAATGGGCACGGTGTGCGCCGTGACGCGGGGCAGGCATTCCGCCGTGCTGCGTGTGCAGGCAAACCGGGTGCTGGAGGGCACCCGTGTGGGCGACAGCATTGCGGTGAACGGCATCTGCCTGACGGTGACGAGTCTCAGCGGCGGCACCTTCACCGCCGACGTGATGCATGAGACGCTGAACCGCTCTTCCCTTGCCCGCGTGTGCGTGGGCAGCCGGGTGAATCTGGAGCGGGCCATGGCGGCGGACGGCCGCTTCGGCGGCCACATCGTGGCCGGGCACGTGGACGGTCTGGGCACGGTGACGGACCTCCGCCGGGACGACAACGCAGTGTGGTACACCGTTGCCTGCGGGCCGGAGCTGCTGCGCTACATCGTGGAAAAGGGCTCCATCACCGTGGACGGCGTAAGCCTGACGGTGGCGGCGGTCAGCGGGCGGGACTTCTCCGTCTCCGTCATTCCCCACACCGTCCGCCAGACGGTATTGCAGGAGCGCCGCCGGGGCGACTGCGTGAATCTGGAGACCGACGTGATCGGCAAATATGTGGAAAAGCTGCTGCAAGCAGCGCCGGAGCCGGAAAAGCGGCCCATTACAAAGGAATTTCTGACCCGTTACGGATTTTAAGGAGGCAATCATATGACATTCAACACGGTAGAAGAGGCTTTGGAGGACCTGCGGCAGGGCAGGCTGATCCTTGTGACTGACGACCCAGACCGGGAAAACGAGGGCGACCTGATCTGCGCCGCCCAGTTCGCCACCACGGAAAACGTGAACTTTATGGCGACCTACGGCAAGGGCCTGATTTGCATGCCCATGTCGGCGGCCTATGTGGACCGGCTGTGCTTCCCCCAAATGGTGCGCCGGAACACCGACAACCATGAGACGGCCTTTACCGTTTCTATCGACCATGTTTCCACCACCACGGGCATTTCCGCCGCCGAGCGGTCCGTGACGGCCATGGCCTGCGTGGATGACAGCGCCAAGCCGGAGGATTTCCGCCGCCCGGGGCATATGTTCCCGCTGCTGGCCCGGAAAAACGGCGTGCTGGAGCGGGGCGGCCACACGGAGGCCACGGTGGACCTGTGCCGTCTGGCGGGGCTGAAGGAGTGCGGGCTGTGCTGCGAGATCATGCGGGAGGATGGCACCATGATGCGCACGCCGGAGCTTTTTGAGCTGGCCCGGCGCTTTGATCTCAAATTCATCACCATCCGCGACCTGCAAAATTACCGCAAGTGCCACGAAAAGCTGGTGGACCGCGTGACCACGGTGAAGCTGCCCACCAAATTCGGCAGCTTCATGGCCCACGGCTTTGTCAACCGCCTTAACGGCGAGCACCACATCGCGCTGGTCAAGGGCGACATCGGCGACGGGCGGGACGTGCTGTGCCGCGTGCACTCCGAATGCCTGACAGGCGACACCTTCGGTTCTTTGCGCTGCGACTGCGGCGAGCAGCTTGCCGCCGCCATGACCCAGATCGAACAGGAGGGCCGGGGCATCCTGCTGTATATGCGGCAGGAGGGCCGTGGCATTGGCCTGATCAACAAGCTGCGGGCCTATGAATTGCAGGAGCAGGGCATGGACACGCTGGAGGCCAATCTGGCTCTGGGCTTCCACGGGGACGAGCGGGAGTATTACATCGGCGCGCAGATTTTGCGGGAGCTGGGCGTGAAGAGCCTGCGCCTGCTGACCAACAACCCGGACAAGGTCTATCAGCTCTCGGAGTTCGGGCTGGAGATCGCCCAGCGGGTGCCCATCCAGATGCGGCCCACCGCCTACGATCTGCACTATCTGAAAACCAAGCAGGCCCGCATGGGGCACCTGCTGCAATATTAAAAAATGGAAGAAAAGAGGAAGCATTATGAAAACACTGGAAGGAAAACTGGTTGCCAAAGGAATGCGGGTGGGCATCGTGGCCGCCCGGTTCAATGAATTCATCACCTCCAAATTGGTCAGCGGCGCGCTGGACGGACTGACGCGCCACGACGTGCGGGAGGAGGACATTTCCCTTGCGTGGGTGCCGGGTGCGTTTGAGATTCCGCTGGTGGCCTCCCGCATGGCCAAAAGCGGAAAGTATGACGCGGTGATCTGTCTGGGCGCGGTGATCCGGGGCGCCACCAGCCATTATGACTACGTATGTAATGAGGTCTCCAAGGGCATTGCCGCCGTTTCGCTGGAGACCGGGGTGCCCGTCCTCTTCGGCGTGCTCACCACGGAAAACATCGAGCAGGCCATCGAGCGCGCTGGGACCAAGAGCGGCAACAAGGGCTATGACTGCGCGCTGTCCGCCGTGGAGATGGTAAATTTGCTGCACGAAATCGACGGGGAATAAATCGAGAAAGCCTCGCAGAGTTTCGCGTCCGCAGACGCGAAAGACATAAAATAGGTGTTTTCCGGCGGCGTGTACGTCGGAAAACACTCTTTGCGCGGAGCGTGTGTCGAATTGGCCGCTTGCGGCCAACCGAGGCACGGAGCGCAGCGAAACCTTTTCAAAGAAGTGGCGTCAGCCACTTCTTTGAGACAAACCGCCTCGGGACCTTTTGGGTCCCGAGGCGGTCTTTTTTGCGTCTCTGTTTATAAGTCCTTGACCAGAAGGTGGGCATTGAGCCGGAAGCCGTATGCTTCATACAGGTGGATGGCCTCGTTCCCGGCGACCACCTTCACCTCGATCTGCCCCACGGCGTGCCGGGCAAAGGTCTCCATCGCCCAGTCCATCAGGGCCTTTCCATACTCGCTGCCCCGATAAGCTTCCTGCACCACCAGATAGTCCAGCTTGCCCCTGCCGCCGCACAGGTCGATCTTGCAAAAGCCGACCACGCTGCCCTCCCGCTCGATAACGGCGATGCGGGCGGTCCCCTGTTCCAGCGCCTGCGCAAAGGCGCTCAGCGTTGCGTCATACGGGCAGCCGGGGTAGCTGCCCGAAAAGAACGTCGAGACCTGATTGTGATACGCGGCCAGCGCCTGCAAGCAGTCCCGCAATTTCTGCACTTCTTCCGCTGTGATCTCCCGCATGAAATCCCTCCGATTTTCAATGTGAATCCCATCATACCATATCCCCGCACAGCTGGCAATGCTTCCGGCTTTGGGAAGAAGCCGGGGCGGCGGGGAGGAAAAAGAGGGTTGACAAATCTCAGAAATGTGTTATTGTACTAATTGCCTAAGACAATAATTACATAATACAGTGAAGAAAAGCTGTCTGCCGTGCCGTAATAGAATGCGGCAGGGCAGCTGCCGAAAGGAGAACGAATATGGAAGCATTGGAAAAGCGGCAGGAGCCGCTTGCGCCGAAGAAGCGGCGGTTTGGGAAAAAGGGACGGCTGGCCGTGGGGGCAGTCGCGGCGGCGGTGGCGCTGGGGCTCATCGTGCCCCGTCTGGGCGGCGACGGCACGGCGGCGGTGGCGGATTACACGGCGGAGCAGGCCCAGCGGCGGGATATTTCCACCACGGTGTCGGGCTCGGCCACGCTGGAGCCTGCGGATTCTTATCAGGTGAACACCCTGATCTCCGGCACGGTGCTCAGCGCCCCCTTTGAAGAGGACGAGCTGGTGGAGCAGGGGGCGCTGCTCTATGAGCTGGACAGCGGTGACGCCCGCAGCTCCGTCAGCCGGGCGGGGCTGAGCGTGGCGGAGGCGCAGCTGAGCTATACGCAGGCCAAGGACGCCCAGCACCCCACCGCCCCCATCTCCGGCACGGTCAGCGAGGTGTGCGTACACAACGGCGACGACGTGGCCGCAGGCGCGGCGCTGCTGAAGATCGCGGCGGACACGGAGCTTTCCGTGGACTTCCTCTTCACCTATGCCGCGCCCGGCGCGTTTTACGTGGGGCAGGAGGCCCGGGTGAGCATCGGCAGCTTTGAAGAGTCGGTGACGGGCACCGTCACGGCGGTGTCGGACGGCGCGGCCATCACCGGAAGCGGCATGCAGGGCAGCAGCGTGCGGGTGAAGCTGAAAAACCCCGGCGCGGTGTCTGCGGGCAGCACGGCCACCGCCGTCATCGGCAATTACTCCAGCTATGGCAAGGCGTCCGTCACCCTGCCGGATACCGTCACGGTCTACGCTGCGGCGGGCGGCAGCGTCAGCGGCCTTCAAAAGCTGGTGGGCAGCACGGTGAAAAAGGGCGAAACGCTGTGCACGCTGACCTCCGCCGCCATCGAGACCCAGATCGAGTCTGCCCGGCTGGGGCTGGAGGGGGCGCGGCTGTCTGCCTCCTCCGCCAGCAGCGCGTTGGAGGATTACCGCATCACCGCGCCCATCTCTGGCACGGTGATCGAAAAGAATTTCAAGGCCGGGGACAAGGTGGACGGCTCCACCAGCGGCACCATGGCCGTGATCTATGACATGAGCAGCCTGAAAATGCAGATGAACGTCAATGAGCTGGACATCGGCAAGGTGAAGGTGGGCCAGCAGGTGGACGTGACCGCCGCCGCGCTGCCGGGCGAGCATTTTGTGGGCACGGTGGAGCGGGTCAGCGTGAACGGCTCCACCACCGACGGCTTCACCACCTATCCCGTCACGGTCTCCATCGCCCAGTTCGGTGCGCTGATGCCGGGGATGAACGTCTCCGCGGCCATCCAGTGCGACACGGTGCGGCAGGCCGTCACGGTCCCGGTGGCGGCCGTGGCCCGGGGCGACACGGTGCTGGTGACCCCGGCCGGGGCGCTGGATGAAAACGGAAAGGTTGCCGACCCCGCGCAGCTGGAAGAGCGCACCGTTGCGCTGGGCTGCAGCGACGATGCGTACATTGAGATCACCTCCGGCCTTGCGGACGGGGAATGGGTGGCATGGCAGACCGCCCCGGAGGCGCAGTGATGGAACACCTGATGGAGCTGCGGCAGGTCTATAAGATCTATCCCATGGGCGGCGAAAGCGTCCACGCGCTGGATGGGGTGGACATCACCATCGACCGGGGGGAGTTTGTGGCCATCGTGGGCAAGTCCGGCTCCGGCAAGTCCACGTGCATGAATATCATCGGCTGTCTGGATGTGCCCACCTCTGGCAGCTATCATTTGGGCGGCGTGGACGTTTCCACCATGGACGACGACCAGCAGGCCGCGATCCGCAACCGGATGCTGGGCTTTGTGTTCCAGCAGTATAACCTGATCCCCAAGCTGACGGTGCGGGAAAATGTGGAGCTGCCGCTGTTGTACGCGGGCGTTCCCGGCGACGAGCGCCGCCGCCGGGCCGTGGAGGCGCTGGAGCGGGTGGGCCTTGCGGAGAAGCAGAAGAATCTGCCCAATCAGCTCTCCGGCGGCCAGCAGCAGCGGGTTTCCATCGCCCGGGCGCTGGCGGGCGAGCCCTCGGTCATTCTGGCGGACGAGCCTACCGGGGCGCTGGATTCCCGCACGGGCCGGGAGGTGCTGGGCTTTTTGCAAAAGCTCAACGCCGAGGGCGACACCGTGATTCTCATTACCCACGATAACTCCATTGCCCGCAAGGCAAACCGGATCATCCGATTGCAGGATGGCCGGGTGATCTACGACGGGGCTGCGGACGCGCCGGAGGCGGTGGTCCGTTCGGAGGAAGAGGAGGAGTTATGAATTTCACACAATCCTTCAAGCTGGCGCTCAAGTCCCTGCGCACCAGCAAGATGCGGGCCTTTCTCACCATGCTGGGCATCATCATCGGCGTGGCGTCGGTCATCATCATCCTCTCCCTCGGCAACGGCCTCAAGGGCATGGTGGAGCAGGAGGTGGAGCGGGTAGGCGTCACGCAGATGTACGTCTATACCTGGGGCCTTGGCGACGGCACATCGAAAAACGTTGCCCCGGCGGATATGTATGTGCTGGTGGGCAGCCGCCCGGATGTGTTCCACGGCGTCACGCCGTGGGTGTCTGCTGGCAGCGGTGTGCGGCAGGGGGCCAAGGAGTGGAAAAAGACGAATATCTTCGGTGTCAGCGAGGCCATGTATGATGTCTCCCGGGGCGTCACGCTGGACAGCGGCGGCCTCAGCCGGGGGCGGTATCTCCAGTACGTGGACGTGGCGCAGCGGAAAAACGTCTGCGTGGTCGGCGCGTATGTGGAGCAGGAGGTCTTCGGCGGCGACGCCATCGGCGGCCAGCTGATGATCGGCGGCGCGCCTTATACC
>CAKSVQ010000048.1 GCA_934504065.1 uncultured Dysosmobacter sp.
CGTTGCCCGGGTCCATCTGGCAGGCCGTCTCATAATACCGTCTGGCCTCGTCCATCCATCCCCGGCGATAGCACACAACACCCCGCAGGAAATTCCACTCCGCGTTATGATCGCTGTAATTGGCAAGCAGCGCCTCCGCCCGGCTGATGTTCCCGGTCTGGATGGCGATGCGCACCTGCTCCAGCACGGAACTGCCAGAAGAGGACTGGGTGCGGTAGCCCTGATACGTGCCGGAATAGCTGCTGCCGGAGTACCCGGCGGACACGCCTGCCCGGCCGCTGCGCCGCTTGTTGATCTCTTCATAAGCGGCGTTGATCTCTTTCATTTTCTCCTGCGCCAGATCGGCCAGAGGATTATCATGATAATTGTCAGGATGGTACTTCCGCGCCAACTCCCGGTAGGCCCGCTTGACCTCCTCGTCCGTGGCGTTTTCCGATACGCCGAGGATCTGATACGGATCGTTCATGTGCTTTCCCTTCTTGTGTTTCTTTCTTCTTTCCGGCGGAACGTACCGTCCAAGACCGATTTTCCCACCTGAAACAGGCCCTGATAGACCGTTGCGCGCAAAATCGGTGTCCAGACGCCGAAATCCCACAGTTCAAAGGCTGTGGCCATCATATGGATCGAATGGTCCAGCGATGTGGTAAAGGCCCTGCGTGCCTCCGCCGTCCACACACCGCCCGTCAGCCCAAAGCGCAGGGCCACCGGATTATAATTCCCGCTTTTGGCGTCCCTTTGCAGGTCATCCGCCGCATCGATCAGATAGACCCAGCGGCCCAAGTGGTATAAAAGCTGTTCCAGCACCCGCCGCTGGATGGGATCGGCCACCTCATGGGCCGCGCTGCCCAGCAGCACGGCAAAGGCGTCCGCCGCCTGATCCATGGAGGCGCATCCTGTCCGCTCCAGCTCCGCGAGAATATCCAGCTGTGCGCGCACAGTCCTGTCAAAGTCGGGACGAACCGCAGCCGCCTTCCGGTAAGCCCCCGAGAGTGCTGCGCTGACGCCCCGGTATTTCAGCCCCGGGAAAAACGGGTGATCTGCCACACCGTCCCGCGCCTGCCAATAGGCGAGGATCACGCTCTCATCCGCCGCAAGACACATGGCATCGCTCGCCGCGTCATATGGCCGCCTGCGAATGAGGCTGGTATAGCACCGCCCGGCGCAGCGCCCCCCTTCCTCCGGCGGAGAGAGAAGGATGGCAAGGTAGGTAAAATCATAATTCAGGATGAAGCGGGCCGCCTGACCGTACCGCTGCCCCAGCGTGTGACAGAAACCGCAGTACACCCGGCGAAACCGCTCCTTCTCCTCCTCCGGCAGGGCTGCAAGCGGAGGCCTTACATAGCCGAACACACCTTAAAACAGGCGGACAATGGTAAAGGACAGCCCGCCCTTGGCGCGCAGGTGGCGGTCATACAGGATTGCAAAGGCAATCCCTGTGAAAAAGGCAACGGCAGCCACCGCGTACTGAATGGCGACGCTGGGCGTTAAGAACGCCGTGATGAGATAACCCGCCAGAAACAGCACCACCGGGATCAGGTAGACGAACGCCACGATCCCCAGCATTTTCTGGGTGCTGCTCTCCACCACCACCTTCTGGCCCGGATGGGCGCCGATGGGGTTGATGGCCTTGGCATGCACGGCCGCCCCGGTCACGCCGCACCCCGCGCACTCCTCGCAGTCGTGCCCGCAGGCAGACTTCCGGGGAACGGAAATTTCCGCATGATCCTTGTCAATGATCCGTTCAACTGTTGCAACTTGTGTCATTTTGCTTCTCCTGTTTCATTCTCCTGCCGAGGGTTCTTCTTCCTGGGCATCTTCCCGGATCGTCACCTGCACCTGATATTTGCCGAGGACACCAATATCCCCGCCGCCCTTGACCGACACGGTGGCAGGAACCGTATACGTGCCGGAGGCCGAGGCGTAATCCGTCAGGTCAGCGGTCACGACCAGACTTTCGCTGGTCACCGCAGCCAACTCTTCTGCCGTGCCGAACACCGTTACAGGCAACTCCTCCGTCAATATCTCCGTATTCTTACCGTCCGGCAGGGCCGTATAGGTGATCTGGTTGGCCACCACCTCTGCGCTGGCGATGTCCTTAAACTTGATCTGCAAGGTAGCGCGGGTCACGCCGCTGAGATTCTGGCAGCCGTCCGGAATAATGATGGGATAGGTGTTGGTGGAGGCGCCCTCGTTCAAAATCTTCAAAAGGTCGAACTCCCCCAGCACGATGCTGTCCACATTCTTCAGCTTCCCGGCGTCGCCGGAAACGGTGATGGTGGACGGCGTGATGGTATAATCCAGATTGCTGATCCGCGCACCCGCAGACTCCTGGAAGTCCATGGTCAGCTTCAGTTCCTTGGTCACATAGACCGGGAGCGTGGCCTGAATGGTATCCACCAGCGGATAAATATCCTCGTTTTCAATCAACTGGTCGTGGCGGTCATAGAACTGAACGGCGGCATCCTGCGTTACGCTTTCCACCGTGTTCTTGCCGATGTCCAGCGTGATTTTGGCGTAGCTCACCGGGTCAATGTTCTGCGCAAGGCCACGGATCTCCAGCGTGTTCTGGGAAAGCTGCACCTCCCCGGCGGAATATCCCTCCGCCACGTTGCCCGTCACCTCACAGCGCACCTCCACCGTGCGGCTGTTGAGCTCGCTGATGTTGACGGTGGCATTATAAAAGCTGCGGTCCTGAATGGTCACATTGCTGTTGAGCAGGAACTTCCGGTCGGAAATGGAGACGGACGTTCCCACCCCTTGCGTTCCTGACCGGGACACACCGGACAGGTCCACCGTCACCCGCACCTTGCTGCGGTTCAGCGACGCCATCAGCCGCCGCGCACCGCGGAAAGTCAGGTCGATGGTCTGGCTGGTCCCATCCTTGAGCAGCATCAGTCCCCGGTCACTCAGCGTATCCTCCGAGGTGTATTCAATGGGGATGTCCGTGATCTTCGTCTCCACCAGACGCGCGCTGCCGTTGTTGCCGAACTCGTCCACATAAAACCAGATGGCAACGGAGGCAAGGATCGCCAGCAGAATGTAAAATGCTTTTCTTCGGTTCATCTTTTCATTTTGCATCATCCGCACCTCCACTCTTTTTGGAGCGCAGCAGACCCAGCAGGTCAAACCTCGGCTTGTCCATCTCGTCGGCGTCCTGCGGAAGCAGTTCGTTCCGCAGGAGAATTTCCAGCGTCTCCGGCTTCAGGTGGCGCTTGAGCATTCCGCCGATAGCCACGGAAATGGACCCGGTCTCCTCCGAGACGATGACCACCACCGCGTCGGAATTTTCGCTCATGCCGATGCCTGCCCGGTGGCGCATTCCCAAGTCCCGGGAGAGGTTGACGTTTTTACTCAGCGGTAGCATGCAGCCGGCGCCCAGCACCCGCCCATGGCGGACGATGACCGCGCCGTCATGCATGGGCGCTTTCACAAAGAAGATGTTTTTCAGAAGCTCGCTGGAAACCGCGGCGTCCAGCACCGTTCCGCTGCGCACCATGTCGTCCAGCAAAATCTCCCGCTCGAACACGATCAGCGCGCCCGTCCGGGTCTGGGACATCTCCGTGCAGGCCAGCACTGTCTGGCCGATGGTCTGTTCCATCACGCTGCCGGATTCCGTATGGCTGAAAAACGCCATAAAGCGGCGGCTGCCCATCTGCTCCAGCAGGCGGCGGATCTCCGGCTGGAAGAGGATAATCAGCGCCAGAACGCCCCAGTCCACCATCCGGCTCATGAGATAGTTGATTCCGTGCAGCTGGAAAACGGACGAGAGCATCAGGGCCGCCAGAAAAATAAACACGCCCTTGAGCAGGCTGGCCGCCTTGGTGCTCTGCGCCCAAGTCAGCACCTTGTAAAGCACCAGCGCCATGATCGCCATATCCAGATAGTCCGTGACCTGAATGGACAACACATATCGGCCGATCACGGAAAGCAGCTCCATGAAATTCAGATTCATTTTCCCTCGTCATCCCCTTCAGGCCATGAATATGATAATTATATAAAATCTGGCTCTGGATTGCAAGGCGAATCGGGGGAAAATTCATGGACTGTTCAGAAATATCCGTGCAAAATGCCGGGCAGCACGGATAAAAAGCGGTAAACCTCCTCCTTCGTGTTAAAATCAGAAAAACTCAGGCGGACCGTTCCCGTCTCCAGCGTCCCCGCGCTGGTATGGGCCAATGGCGCGCAGTGCAGCCCCGTGCGAACGGCGATCCCCTTTTCACCAAGACGCTCCCCCACCGTTTCCACGTCCTGCCCCTCCGGGACGAAGGACAGCACACCGCTCTGCGCCCTCAGCCCGGGCTGCGCGAAGACATGGACACCGGGGATCGTCCGCAGTCCTTCCGCCGCCAGCAGCGCAAGGCGGCGTTCCTTTTCCAGAATGGCCGCCATCCCCCGCGAACGCACATACCGAACGCCTGCCAGCAGCCCCGCGATGCCAGGCATATTGTGGGTACCCGCTTCCAGTCGGTCGGGCAGAAAATCCGGCATTTCCTGCTGGATAGAAAGACTTCCCGTGCCGCCCTCCAGCAGTGGCTGCACCGCCGCGTGCTTGCCGCACAGCAAAACGCCCGTCCCCTGAGGGCCGTACAGTCCCTTGTGTCCGGGCATTGCCGCAAACGCCGCTCCCAGCGCGTCCATCTCCAGCGGCAGAGCGCCTGCGGACTGCGACGCATCAACCACCAGCGGCACGTCCCGCTCCCGGCACAGCGCCGCGATATTCTCCAGCGGCTGAATCGCGCCAAACACATTGGAAACATAGTTGACGATCACCGCGTCCACTCCGGGCCGGATCATCTGCCGGAACGCCGCAAGGGCCTCCTCCTGCCGGAAAAGCGGCGCTTCCGCCACGCTGATCCGGCCCCCCAGTGCCGCAAGCGGACGGGTGACCGCATTGTGTTCATAACCGGAGACCACCGCCCGCCCACCGGGCTTCACCAGACTTTTGATGGCAATGTTCAACCCATGGGTCGCGTTGGAGGTGAACACCACCCGCTCCGGCTCACTCACGCCGAACAGCTCCGCCAACTCTCTGCGGCACTGAAATGCCGTGTCCGACGCGTGCACGGCCGCCGGATACCCACCCCGGCCGGGAGAGCTCATGGTGGAAAGCGCGTCCTGCACCGCCGCGGCGACAGAGGGCGGCTTTTGGAACGTGGTGGCCGCACTGTCAAAGTAGATCATGACGGACCTCCCGCAGCACCCCCCGCTGGGAAAGGAATATCTGAACAGGGTCTAATGATTCCCTGTGAAGAACCGTTAAAGCCGTACCCAGAGCCGTTTCCGCTATCCGCACGGTATACGCACAGCCGAGACTTGTCAATTCTCTGGGCGCACGAAAGATCTGGCAGCGCACGCCCGCACGCTCCAATGCATACTGCATCCGCTGGGCGTAGGTCACAGAACGGGCCAGGATCAAATAGTAATCCACAGGCACTCCTCCTTTCTCCCCAGTGTATGTGCCCTGCCCGTCCGAATGTGCAAGCAAAAAGGACGCGCCAGAGCGCGTCCTTTGCAAATCAGCTTTTCAGCCTTACAGCAGTTCCAGTAGCACCACTGCGTGGGCCGCCATACCGGAGCCATCTCCGGTAAAGCCCAGACCTTCTTCCGTGGTGGCCTTGACGTTGACCTGCTCCGGTGAAATCCCCAGCGCGGCGGCCATATTTTCCGCCATGGTCTGCCGATACGGCCCCACTTTGGGCTTTTGGGCCAGCAGCACCGCGTCGATATTCACCACTGCCGCGTTCTTCTCCCGCAGCAGCCGCCCGACCTCCGCCAACAGCTTCAGACTGGAAATTCCGGCATACGCCGGGTCAGTATCCGGGAATAGTTTGCCGATGTCCCCCAGCCGAGCCGCTCCGGTCAGCGCGTCCATCACGGCATGGGTCAGCACATCCGCGTCGGAATGCCCCAGCAGGCCTTTTTCCCAGGGGATCTCCACGCCGCCGAGGATCAGCTTGCGGCCCTCCACCAGACGGTGCACGTCATATCCGTGCCCGATCCGCAGATTTGTCATATTGCTTCCTCTCTTTTTTCCAGAATCGCCTGTGCCACCACTAGATCAATGGGGGTGGTGATCTTCAGATTGCTTTCTTCGCCGTCCACCAGAAACACCACCTTGCCCAGTGCTTCCACCGCGCTGCAATCATCCGTTACCGCCGCGCCGTTCTCCACTGCCGATTGAAGCGCCGCCTTCAAAAGCTCCGCCTCAAATACCTGCGGCGTCTGCACTGCCCGCAGCCGGGCGCGCTCCAGCGTCTGCTCCACCGCGCCGCCATCGCGCACCAGCTTCACAGTGTCCTTCACAGGGACCGCCGGAGCCGCAGCACCGCAGCGCCCCGCGGCCACGATCACCCGGTCGATCAGCTCCGGCGTGACCAGCGGGCGCGCGCCGTCCTGCACCGCCAGCAGCGCCGCTTCCGGCGAAGCCTCCAGCGCGGCCAGCAGCACGGAGTGCACGCGGCTCTCTCCGCCCCGGACAACTTTAGTGCACTTGCTGATGCCATATGTACGGCAGAGCTGGGAAATCTCTACCAGCTCCTCTTCCCGGGTGGCCACCACGATTTCGTCCACCCGCTGGGAATTTTGCAGTGCCATCAGTGTGCGCACCAGCACCGGAACGCCGTCCAGCAGCTCCATCAGCTTGTTCACACCGCCCATCCGGCTGGATGTGCCTGCGGCGGCCACCAGCGCGGTGCAGAATGGGCGGCGGCTTTCCTGTATTTTCTTCAAAAATGGAAACATCGCGTTCCCTCTCCGTTTTCGTCAATTTGCATTTCTCTGTGCCATAGCCCGGTCGATCTGCCCTTCCATGGACTGATAATCACTGTGCAGCACCAGAACCAACTCTGAGATCATGATCTGTTTGGCGCTGTGCAGCATTTTCCGCTCTCCCGTGGACAGTCCCCGCATCGTGTCGCGGCGCATCAGTCCCTTGATGACCTGCGCCACTTCCCGCAAATCGCCGCTTTTCAACCGCAGCAGATTTTCCTGATACCGTTTGTTCCAGTTGGCGTTGTGCTCGACCTGAATAGACGGAAGCTCATCCAAAAGAGCGTCCGCCTCCGTGGGTGAGATCACCTTGCGGATACCGATGGTCTGGCTGTTGGCCGTCGGTATCTTCAAAATGAGCCCGCTCATGGGCATTTTGAATACATAGTATTCTTTTGTAGTGCCTGCAATCCGCTCCCGTACAATATCGTCGATCACGCCGGCGCCGTGCATCGGATGCACGACCAGATCCCCAATGCTGAACATGGCAAGTCTATCCTCTCTTTCTAGTTCACTTGTTTTTGGTATCCGTTATGACTGATCCGCGCAGAGTATGATGCAATTTAAACATATTATACCGATATTCTTCCGGTTTTACAAGCATATTTTCGAAATACCGGAATATTTTTCTAAAAAACAGCGGGCGTTTTCAAAACGCCCGCTGTAAACGCCCGTTATCCGCTTTTCCTCACTTCTTATTAGAGCGGCGCCAGATGTGCATCTTCTCGGCCTCCGCAATCAATTCATCCCGGAACTGCGGCGCGGCAATGCCGATCAGGCCCTCCGCGCGCTCCCACGTGGACTTACCCTTGGCGTTGAACTTGCCGTACTCCGTCACCAGCCAGTGGAGGTTGGTACGGGTGCAGGTGGCAATAGAACCCTCCAACAGCGTGGGGCGGATGCGGGAATGCTCTTCCCCGGTCTTCTTATCCTTCACCGTAGCCGAGCAACAGATGAAGCTCTTGCCGCCCTTAGAGAGGTAGGCGCCCATCACGAAGTCCTGCTGGCCGCCTGCGCCGGAAATATGGTGGATACCGGAAGACTCGGAGGAAACCTGACCGAACAGGTCAATGTCCACTGCACCGTTGATGGAGATGAAATTATCGATCTGAGACACCCGGGCAATGTCGTTGACATAGCTGACGGGAGCCGCCATGCAGGCGGGGTTATTATTGATGTAATCATAGAGCTTCTGGGAGCCTGCGGCAAAGGCATACACCTGACGGCCCCGGTCAAAGGGCTTGCGCAGGCCGGTCAGCTTTCCTGCAGCAGCCATGTCCACGAAAGCGTCCACATACATCTCCGTGTGCACGCCCAGATCCTTCAGATCCGACTCGGCGATCATCTTACCGATGGTATTGGGCATGGAGCCGATGCCCAGCTGCAGGCACGCGCCATCGGGAATCTCCGGCACCACCAGATTGGCCACAGCCATATCCACAGCGGAAGGCTCGCCGCCGGAGCCGCCCAGCGTCTCCATCGGAGGATTCTCGCCCTCCACGATCATGGAAACATCGCTGATGTGCACACAGTTATCAAAACCGCCGAGACACACGGGCATATTCTTGTTGACCTCCACGATGACCGTCTTCGCGCACTCGCAGACAGCCTTCAGGTGGGAACCGCCGGGGCCAAAGTTGAAATAGCCGTGCTCATCCATGGGCGCGACCTGGAACATGGCCACATCCAAAGACTTGATGCAGTCGCGGTAATAGCCAGGCAGTTCGGAATAGCGCAGGGGGATATAAAAAGAGAAGCCTTCCTTCACCGCCTTGCGCTCGATGCCGGACATATGCCAGGAGTTCCATGCAAAATGATCCGCCGCGTTGGGCACATCAAAAATAGCGGGACGGCGGGTAAGGATGCCGCCGCGGATATTGATGTCCGTCAGATTCTCCATGCGCTTGGCCAGCGCCTTATCCAGCGCGTTGGCCGTGCAGATGCTCCAACCGTAATCCAGCCAATCGCCGGACTTGACCACCTGCACCGCCTCATCAGCGGTCTTCAACTTCTGCTTGTATTCGTCCTGATAGCTCATGAAACTTCCTCCTACCTCACATCTTCAAATTGATTTTCCGGTCAGGGCTCGCTCTAATTGTCAAGATTATAACAGATTGATTTGCGTATTGCAACGTAAACGTGAAAAAAATCACAAGTTTTTCAAAAAAACAGCAGGCCGATTTGGGCCTGCTGCTTTTATCGGGCGAATTACTCCTCCACAGAAGCGTCTTCCTCCACAGAGGGAGCCAGCAGAGCGCGGATGGACAGAGAGATCTTCTTCTTCTCTTCATCCACGGCAGTGATCTTGGCATCCACGATCTGGCCTTCGGAGAGGACATCCTCGGGCTTCTCGATGCGGCGGTCAGCGATCTGTGAAATGTGGATCAGGCCGTCCACGCCGGGCACGACCTCAGCGAAAGCGCCGAAGGTCATCAACTTGACGATGCGGACAGAGGCCACGTCGCCCACGCTGTACTTGTTCATGAACACGGTCCAGGGATCGACACTGTGATCCTTGACGCCCAGAGAAATCTTGTGCTTCTCGGGGTCGAAAGAGATCACGTACACATCCAGCGTGTCGCCCACCTTGCAGACCTCAGAGGGGGTCTTGATGCGGCTCCAGCTCAGCTCGGAGATATGTACCATGCCGTCCACGCCGCCGATGTCCACAAACACGCCGTAGCTGGTCATGGACTTGACGGTGCCAGTGTAGTGCTTGCCCACCTCGATGGAGCTCCACACGGCCTCCTGTGCGGCCTTGCGGGCCTCGTCGGTGACGGAGCGGATGGAACCCACCACGCGGCGGCGGGCACGGTTGACCTCTGTGATGCGCAGCTGCACCTTCTGTCCCTTCATGGCAGACAGGTCAGCGCCGCGGGGCTGGCCGCTCTGGGAAGCGGGCACGAACACCCGCACGCCCTTGACGGAGACCACGATGCCGCCCTTGTTCTCCTCAGTGACGGTGCCTTCCATCACGGTCTTCTCTTCCACTGCGGTCTCAATGTTCTCCCAGACCTTCACAGCGTCCAGACGCTTCTTGGAAAGCTCGGCATAACCCTCCACGTCGTTGACGCGGACGATATAGGTCTCGATCTCGTCGCCGACCTTGACAATGTCCTCGGGCTTTGCGCTGGGGTCGTCGCTCAGTTCGCTCAGCTTGATGTAAGCGGCCTGCTTGGCCCCCACGTCCACCTGCACCTCAGTCGGGGTGATGGCCGTGACGATTCCGGTTACCTTCTCTCCTGTATTTAAAGTTTTGAAAGACTGATTCAGTAATTCCTCGAAGGACTCCTCTTTGCCCTCGGCCGCTTTGATTTCTTCGCTCATCGTTGCATATACCTCCTTAATAATGCCCGCAGGAGTGGAAGCGCCGGCAGTCAGTCCCGCCACAGAGCAGCCCGCAAAGATTTCCCGAGGCAGCTCGTCCGCGCTTTCCACTTGCACAACGCGGGAACATTTCCTCATACAAATCTCCGTCAGGTGCTTTGTATTGGCACTTTTTCGGTCTCCTACCACCACCATCACGTCCACTCGGCTGGCAATATCTGCCGCTTCCGTTTGGCGCTTATGCGTAGCATTGCATATTGTATCAAAAATTTTCGCGTTTGTACACTGTTTTTTTAGGATTTTCCAAGAAGTTTCAAAAAGTTTTCGAATACAGGTGGTCTGAGCCACCACCGTCAGGGGCAGTTCCCGGTTTTCCGGAGTCTCGGAAAGCCAGTGCTCCACGCTCTCCGGCCCGTCGAACACCAGCGGGTCCCGGCACCAGCTGGCAACACCCATCACCTCGGGATGATGGGGCTCGCCGATGATGACACAGCGGCGGCCTTCCGCCTCTGCCTGCGCCACCAGCCGCTGGATGCGCACCACGTTGGGGCAGGTGGCGTTCACGCAGCGCACGCCCCGCCGCTCCAAATCGTCCAGCACGCTTTTGAGTTCCCCATGGGAGCGGATGACCACAGTGTCACCCTCCCCCAGCGCGGAGGCGTCCGCCGTTTTGCGCACGCCCCTGGTACTCAGGGCTTCCACCACATGGGTGTTGTGGATGAGGTCGCCCAGCATCCAGCAGCCTCCGGTCTCCCCGGCGGTCTTTTCCGCCAGATCCACCGCCCGCTGCACACCGTAACAAAATCCGGCGCTTTCCGCCAGCAATACCTGTCCACTCACAGCGGCTTTCCTCCCACGGCCTGTCCGCCCAGCGCATAGGCCTGCTCCAAAAGCTCGTCGGCGATCTTCTGCATTTCCTCGGATGTACCGTGACGTCCGGTGTACGTCGGCTCATAAGGCTTTCCGATGATGATCCGGGTCTTATGGAACAGCTTTTTCTCACCATCCATAAAAACAGGCACCAGCTTCGCCCCTGTGCGGACGCCGATCATGGCCGCGCCGCTTTTGGCGTGGGCCGGAAGCCCGTCGATAAATCCCACGCCGTTGCGGATCACCGTTCCCTCCGGGAAAATCAGCAGATTATCACCGGACTTCAGCACCTGAATGGCGGTTTTCACCGCCTGAATATCGTTACTGCCCCGACTGACGGGAAACGCCCCCAGCTTGCGGATGATCCATCCCAGAATGGGATTGTGGAAGAGCTCCTCCTTGGCCATGGCATGGAGCCGATAGTTCACCGGGAGCTTGGTGGCCAGCAGCAACGGATCCCAGTTGCTGGAATGGTTCGGGCATAGCAGCGCGCCGCTGCGGGGCAAGTTTTCCAGCCCCTCCACCGTGGTGGGGTGCAGGATCTTGATGAAAAAGCCCGCCACATAATATACAAAAACAAAAAAACGGTTGGTCGGTTTCATGCCTGTATCCTCTTTTGAATGATCTCCAGAAGCGCCTGCTCACTCTGGGCAAAATCCAGTTCCGTCGTGTCCAGTTCCACCGCGTCCTCCGCCTTGCGCAGCGGCGCGATGGCACGGTGAGAATCATCGAAGTCCCGCTGGCGGATGTCGCTCAAAATTTGTTCAAAGGGCTGCGGAGTCCCCCGCTGCTCCAGTTCCAGCATCCGGCGCTTGGCCCGCACCTCGGGAGAAGCCGTCAAAAACACCTTCACCTGCGCGTTCGGCAGCACCACGGTGCCAATATCCCGCCCGTCCATAATAACATGATGGCTGCGGGCCAACTCCCGCTGCATTTCCAGCAGATAGGCCCGCACCGCCGGGTGTGCCGACACGGCGGAGGCATACATGGAGACCTCCGGCAGCCGAATCTCCCGCGTCACGTCCCGGCCATTCAGCAGCATATGCTGCAAGCCGTCCTTTCCATGGGTCAGTTCCACCCGCAGCCCGGGCAGCACCGCCGCAACGGCATCCGCGTCCTTGGGGTCGATTCCCTCCGAAAGGGCATAATATCCGATGGTGCGGTAGATCGCCCCCGTGTCCACATACAAATATCCCAGCGCGGCGGCCACACTGCGGGCCAGGGTGCTCTTCCCCGCGCCGGAGGGGCCGTCAATGGCAATACTGATCGTATCCATAGCTGTTTCTCCCTTCATGCTTCCTCTGCCGCCGCAACCCCGGCGGCGCGGCCTGTTGCCCACGCGATCTGCAAGTTGAATCCCCCGGTATAGGCGTCCACATCTATTATTTCTCCCGAAAAGTAAAGTCCCTTTACAAGCTTAGATTCCATGGACTTCGGGTCGATTTCTCCCACCTTTATACCGCCGGAGGTCACAATGGCATCCTCCACTGGGCAGGGGGCGGTGATCTCCACCGGAAAATGCTTGAGCACCTGCCGGAGGGCCTGTCGCTGCTCCCGGGTCAGGTCATGCACCTTCTGCCGGACAGGAATGCCCGTAAGCTCCACCACCACGGGGATCAGCTTCTGCGGCAGCAGATCGTTCAGCGCGTTGCAGAAATCGCTGTTGGTATATTTGGCAAAATCGGACAGCAGCCGCTTGTCCAGCTGCTGCTCATCCAAAGCGGGTTTCAGGTCAATCTCCAGCCGATAACTCTTTTTGCCGAAGTACCGCATATGGGCGGAAGCCGACAGGATCAGCGGCCCGCTGACGCCCAGATGGGTGAACAGCATCTCACCAAAGTCCGTATAGAGCTTCTTTTTATTTTCGTAAACAGTCAGTCCCACATTCCGCAGGCTCAATCCCTGCAAGCGCACACAGGGCACCCCCCGCGCAATGATCCCCTGCAAGGGCACCAGTGAGCCCTGCAAGGGCGTAATGGTGTGCCCCACCTGCGCGGCCATGCGGTGGCCATCCCCTGTGGAGCCGGTGGCGGGATAGGAAACGCCTCCGGTCGCAAGAATGACCGCCTGCGCCGGGTAGCTTTGTGCCTCTCCCCGCACGCCCCGCACTACGCCGTCTTCGATCTCCAATGATATCGCGCAGTCCTGGCACAGATCAACTTTCAGCTGCCGCAGCCGCCGCTCCAGCGCCCCACTGATGTCGAACGCCCGGTCAGACACCGGGAACACCCGGTTGCCCCGCTCCGTTTTCAGCGGAACGCCCAAAGCCTCGAAAAAGGCTTTTGCGTCCCGCCCGTCAAAACGGGAAAAGGCGCTGTAAAGAAATTTGCTGTTTTTCGGCACATTGGCCAGCAGCTCTTCCTCTGCTGCGTCGTTTGTGACGTTGCAGCGGCCTTTTCCCGTGATATTCAGTTTTTTTCCAAGACGCTCATTAGGCTCTAAAAGCGTGACACGGGCACCCTTCTCCGCCGCCGATATGGCGGCCATCATCCCGGCGGCTCCGCCGCCGACCACAACGATTTCTTTACTCATCATCCATCTTTCCAAACACGCCGTATTCGTTCCAAATGTCCTCCAGCTCCGCAAAGGTGGTGGACACGTCCGTCCCCATGCGGTGGGCCAGCGCCACCAAAAGTGCGTTGATCAGCGACAGCGGCGCCACCATCGAATCCACGAAGGAGATCATCTCGCAGGGTGCCAGCAGCGCCGCGTCTGACATCTGGTACACCGGAGAAAGTTCATTGTCCGTGATGGCAATGATACTGGCTCCCCGATCCTGTGCAAATTTCACCGTGTTCATCGTCACCTTGGAGTACCGGGGGAAGCTGATGGCCAACATCACATCCTCCGGCCCGATGCGGAAAAGCTGCTCAAAAATCTCCCCCGCCGCGTTGGACTGCACCAGCGTCACGTTTTCCCGCAGCAGATGCATGTAAAAATTCAGGTATCCCGCCACGAAAGAGGACGAACGAACGCCCAGAATATAGATGTGGCGGGCTTTCATGATGCGCTCCACCACATTGTCAAACTCCCCGCGGTCTGCCTCGCCCACGATCTCCCGCAGCTTGTCGATGTCCGATTGCAGCACCGCACCCAGCAGGTCTTCCCGGTCAAACAGGTTGCCTGCGGCCTGA
>CAKSVQ010000049.1 GCA_934504065.1 uncultured Dysosmobacter sp.
GCTGCGGGCCGCGCCCTGTTTTTATTCGCGTGGGGGAAGAGGATAGGCTTCCAGCAGGCGGCACAGCGCATCTGCTTCCTCCGGGCGGGTGGCCCAGCTGGTGGCAAAACGGATGACCGTGTGTCCATCGTCCGTCTTTTCCCAGAAGCCGAAGTCCACCTGCCGGGAAAGCCATGCCATCGCGGCATCGTCCACCTTGCAGAAGACCTGATTGGTGGGGGAGGAGAAGCAGAGAGGGAAGCCCGCACGGCGGAGCGACTGTCGAATTTTTCCGGCTGCCGCAATGGCCGGAGCGCCGATGGTCTCATACAGGCCGTCGGTAAACAGGGTGTCAAACTGAAGCCCCAGCAGACGGCCCTTGGCAAGCAGCGCCCCGTGCTGCTTGACGATGGTGAAGAAGTGGGGGATGCGTCCGGTCTCGGGAATGACCACGGCTTCACCGAAAAGCGCGCCGCATTTGGTGCCGCCGATGTAGAATACATCGCACAGCGCGGCGAGGTCTGCCAGCGTAACAGTGTTTTGCGGGCACGCCAGCGCATAGGCAAGCCTCGCTCCATCCAGATACAGCGGGATGCGATGCGTCCGGCATACGGCGCTGATGGCGCGTAGCTCCTCCAGAGAATACAGCGTGCCATATTCCGTGGGATGGGAGAGGTACACCATGCCCGGCATGACCGTGTGCTCGCGGTTGGGGTCGGTGCGGTATGCTTCCAGCAGGGCTTCGATCTGGGCGGCGCGGAGCTTGCCGTTTTCGTGGGGCAGCGTGAGGACCTTGTGGCCCCCGGCCTCAATGGCGCCGCCCTCATGCACGCTGATGTGCCCCGTGTCGGCAGAGATCACGCCCTGATAGGGCCGCAGCAGTGCGTCGATCACCGTGGCGTTGGTCTGTGTTCCGCCTACCAGAAAAAAGACCTCTGCATTTGGCGCGTGGCAGGCGCTGCGAATTTTTTCCCGGGCGGAGCCGGAATAGTCGTCCAGTCCATAGCCCGGTGTTTTTTCAAAGTTGGTTTCCCCCAGACGGCGGAGGATCGCCGGGTGGGCGCCCTCCATGTAGTCGCAGAAAAATGATATACGGTCAGTCAAAAGCTCCATCTCCTATCCTTAATTGACGAATGAATGCACCCAGTATATAATGAATGCATTCATGATGCAAACGGCAAATATACATTAATTTCATGAGAAAAGATCATGGATGGAGGGAGACCGAATGGATGCGGTGAAGTGTGAAGCGGCTCTGCTGGCGGCGGAGACGGGGAGCCTGACCGCCGCCGCAGTTCGTGGAGCTGGGGATCGCCGTTCCCTCGGTGAAGGATGCTTCCCCGGCGGCAAGGAAGCTGATCGAATGCGCCGCCTGCATCCGGGCCATGGCGGGCGGCAGCACGGCAGGCGGCGCACTGCCAAATTTGTCAGATTCAGACAGTTTTCAGCAGCTGTCTACTTGAAAAGCGAAAAAAAGTGTGGTAGCATAAACAAAATTATTTGCAAAACGCAAGCCCCATCGTTCGGCACGTGCGATGGGGCTGCTTTGCAGATACGGCGACTGATCGGTAATGATAGAAGGAAAGGGTGCATTACATGAGCAGACTAGAAATAAAAATGCCCGGCGCTGCCCAAGCCGTGGTGGAACAGCTGTACCGCAATATGGAGCGGCGCATTGCCGCCAGCCCTCCGGGACTGTGCCCGGTGGACATGGCGCTGAATTTCCTGAACCTGTGTCAGGCGCAGACCTGCGGCAAGTGCGTGCCCTGCCGCATCGGTCTGACCCAGCTTTCCAACATGATCCGCGAGGTGCTGGAGGGTGAGCCCCAGCTGAAGATCATCTCCCGGATCGAAAACACCGCGCAGGTCATCGTGGACACGGCGGACTGTGCCATCGGCATCGATGCTGCCAATCTGGTGCTGATGGGCCTCAAGGGCTTCCGGGACGACTATGAAGAGCACATTCTGCACCACCGCTGCCTGGGCTCGCTGAAAAACCCCGTGCCCTGCGTGGCGCTGTGCCCTGCGGGGGTGGATATCCCCGGCTATATCTCGCTGGTGAACGAGGGGCGCTTTGCCGACGCGGTGCGCCTGATCCGCAAGGACAATCCCTTCCCCACCGCCTGCGCCTATATCTGCGAGCATCCCTGCGAGGCCCGCTGCCGCCGCAACATGGTGGACGACGCGCTGAATATCCGGGGCATCAAGCGCTATGCCGTGGACCATGCGGGCAATGTGCCTCAGCCGAAAAAGGCGGCGGCCACGGGAAAGTCCGTGGCCATCGTGGGCGGCGGCCCCGGCGGGCTTTCCGCCGCGTATTATCTGGCCTTGATGGGCCACCGGGTCACAGTCTACGAACAGCAGAGCCATCTGGGCGGCATGATGCGCTATGGCATTCCCAGCTACCGCTTCCCCCGGGAGAAGCTGGACGCGGAGATCGACTCCATCCTCTCCCTCGGCATTGAGGTCAAGACTGGGGTGAAGGTGGGCAAGGATGTGACCTTTGACCAGCTGAAAAAAGACCATGACTGCATGTATATCTCCATCGGCGCCCATACCGACAAGAAGACGGGCATCGAGGGCGAGGACAGCGAGGGCGTGATCTCCGCCGTGGAGCTGCTGCGCCACATCGGCGACGAGGAGATGCCGGACTTCACGGGCAAGAATGTGGCGGTCATCGGCGGAGGCAACGTGGCCATGGACGTGACCCGCAGCGCCATCCGCTTGGGGGCGGCCAAGGTCACCTGTGTGTACCGCCGCCGTCAGGAGGACATGACGGCCCAGCAGGAGGAAATAGAGGGTGCCATTGCCGAGGGTGCGGAGGTGCTGACGCTGCACGCCCCCACCCGCATCGAAGCGGATGAAAAGGGCCATGCCGCCGCGCTGTGGACGCAGCCCCAGATCATCGGCGAGATCGACAAGGCGGGCCGTCCCCGGCCCAACACCGCCGCCGTGGAGCCGCTGCGCATTCCGGCGGATATCATCATCGTGGCCATCGGGCAGGGCATCGAGTCCCGCGGGCTGGAGGAAAGCGGCATTAAGATCCAGCGCGGCGGCAATGTGGCCGCCAACACCAGCACCCAGATCCCGGACATGGAGGGCGTGTTTGCCGGGGGCGACTGCGTGACCGGGCCCGCCACCGTGATCCGTGCCATTGCGGCGGGCAAGGCCGCCGCTGCCAATATCGACGAGTATCTGGGCTTTGACCATGAGATCAAGGTGGATGTGGAGATCCCCACGCCCCGCTGCACCGACCTGCGCCCCCGGGGCCGGGTGGACGCCAAGATGCGGGACGCCGGAGAGCGCAAGTGCGACTTCCAGTGCATCGAATGCGGCATGACCGACGAAGAGGCGACGCAGGAATCCGCCCGCTGCCTGCGGTGCGACCACTTTGGCTACGGAATTTTCAAGGGAGGACGTGTGGAGACATGGTAAAGTTCAAGATCAACGACCGGGAGCTGTCCGCTGCGAAGGGCACCACCATTCTCTCTGCCGCCGAAAAGGCGGGCATCCCCATCCCCCACCTGTGCTATCTCAAGGACATCAACGAGATCGCCGCCTGCCGGATGTGCATGGTGGAGGTGGAGGGCACCGAGCGGCTGGTGCCTGCCTGCAACACGGAGGTGCTGGAGGGTATGGTCATTCGGACCAATTCCCCCCGGGTGCGGCAGGCCAGAAAGACCAACCTGCGGCTCATCCTCTCCCAGCACAATTCCACCTGCACCACCTGCATCCGCAGCGGCTACTGCGAATTGCAGCAGCTTTCCCACGACCTGAACATCCACTATCAGCCCTATGACGTGCAGCCGGAGCGCTCCCATGTGGATCTGAGCGTGCCCATCGTGCGGGAGGCAAGCAAGTGCATCAAGTGCATGCGCTGCATTCAGGTGTGCGACAAAATTCAGGGAATGCACATCTGGGACGTGGCGGGCACAGGCTCCCGCACCACGGTGGACGTGAGCTATAACCGCTATTTGAAAAATACGAACTGCACCTTCTGCGGCCAATGCGTCACCCACTGCCCCACCGGGGCGCTGACGGTGCGAGACGACACCAACCGGGTGCTGCGGGCGCTGGCTGATCCGGAGATCACCACCGTGGTGCAGGTGGCCCCCGCCGTGCGGGTAGCCTGGGCCGAGGTGTTCAATTCCGGCAATCTGATGAACCTTGCCAATCTGACAAGACAGGCCCCCGTTGGCAAGCTGGTGGCGGCGCTGAAGCGTCTGGGCTTTGACTATGTGTTCGATACGAATTTCTCTGCCGACCTCACCATCATGGAAGAGGGCAGCGAGTTCATCCAGCGCTTTACCCACCGGGGCAAGTACCGCTGGCCCATGTTCACCTCCTGCTGCCCGGGTTGGGTCAGCTTTTTGAAGAGCCAGTTCCCGGATTATAAGGAAAATCTCTCCACGGCCAAGTCGCCCCAGCAGATGTTCGGCGCGGTGGCCAAGAGCTATTTCGCGGAAAAAATGGGCATCGACCCCCGCAAGATGTGCGTGGTCTCCATCATGCCCTGCTCCGCCAAAAAGGCGGAGAGCGAGCTGCCCACCATGAAGGACGCTTACGGCGACCCGGATGTGGACGTGGTGCTGACCACGCGGGAGCTGGTGCGCCTGTTCCGGAGCGACTGCATCGTGCCATCCGATCTGGAGGAGGAGCCCTTCGACTCTCCGCTGGGCACGGGCACCGGCGCGGCGGTGGTCTTCGGCGCCACTGGCGGCGTGATGGACGCGGCGCTGCGCAGCGCCTATTATCTGGTGACGGGCAAGAATCCCGACCCGGACGCTTTTGCTGAGGTGCGCGGCAGCAAGCCGTGGAAGGAGGCGTCCTTCGAGATCCCCGGAGCGGGCACCGTCCGCGTGGCGGTGGTCAGCGGCCTTGCCAACACCCGCAGGCTGATGGAAGCGGTGGACAGCGGCGAGGCGGATTACGACTTTGTGGAGGTCATGGCCTGCCCCGGCGGCTGTGCGGGCGGCGGCGGTCAGCCCATTCATGAGGGACGGGAGCTGGCGGCCTCCCGCGGCAGCCAGCTGTGGAAGCTGGACGCCAAGGCACCGCTCCGCTTCTCCCATGAAAATCCGGAGGTGCAGGAGCTATACCGCACCTATCTCAAGCGGCCGCTGGGAGAGAAGTCCCACCACCTGCTGCACACAGATCACACGGTGTAAGGCGGGAAGCGTACATTTTTCTGATTTTTTTACTGGAAAAGGGGAAAAATGTACAGGAAAAGAATTGCCATTTATGCGGAGACCTGCTATAATGCAAGGCGGAATCCAATAAGCGGCGTAATGCCGCATGATACAAAGGAGAAATTAACATGAATAAAACCGAACTGATCGCCGCCATGGCAGAGACCAGCGGCCTGACCAAGAAGGACTGCGAAGAGGCCCTGTCCGCTTTCACCGCCGCTGTCGAGTCTGCTCTGAAGGCTGGCGACAAGGTGCAGCTGGTGGGCTTTGGCTCTTTCGAGGTCAAGGAGCGCGCCGCCCGCACTGGCCGCAACCCCGCCACCAAGCAGACCATCGAGATCCCCGCCTCCAAGGCCCCCGTGTTCAAGGCTGGCAAGGCTTTCAAGGACGCTGTGCAGTAATCCGGCGTTTATTTAAGACGAAAAAAGGTCCCGCAGTTTTCACTGCGGGACCTTTTTTCACATTTTCAGAAGGTCAGAGACCGTCCAGATCATAGATCTCACGGGCATCCTCCGTGTGGGGCGCGTCTTCCTTGGCAAGGCCGCGCACATAGCGCAGGCCCCACTCATGGGCACTGCGCACCACGGGCCACAGGCTTTCGCCCAGCTCTGTGAGGGTGTAGGTCACCTTTGGCGGCATTCCGCCGTGTTCATGGCGGAGAATGATGCCCTCTTCTTCCATTTCATGCAGCTTTTGAGAAAGAATTTTGGGATTGGCGGTAGGCAGGCAACGCTTCAATTCACTGTAACGCATGGTTTTGTGCTGCATCAGATACCAGATGATCGTTCCGCGAAAACGGCTGGCCACAAAATGAAAGCAAACCTCAACGGGCGGCAGTTCCCGCGGATTTTTGTTGGTCAATTTGGCCATGGAATCGCCTCCTATCCTGTTGCAAAGCCAAATGTCCCACGTGTTTAGGAGAAAGCCTGCCGAAAAAATCCGACAGGCTTGTTATTTTGCTTCTTTACCATAGCAGATTTTCTGAAAAAAGTAAATATCGCAGAAAAATTTCTTGTCAGGCAGCGCGGAGCAGTGCAGATTTCTGGAAAAACGGTCGTTAAAATTTTGACTGGGAAATGACACATTAGTTACTTTTTTGTAATGACATATTTAAACAGTTTTCATATATCGCAACTGTTTCAAATGGCGAATTTTATGCAATGTGATTAGAAAGTATTGCTTTTCGACAAAATCTATTATATAAAACACACATGAGGAGCGAGCGAATGGGCCAGTTTTCAACGAACGGTGTTTACGGTAGATTAAAAACGAGATTCGCTTATAAAGAACAGGCGAATGGCTGAAAACTGGAAAATTTGAACGCCAAAGAAAAGAAGGGGGCACTCTCAATGAAAAAGTTTTTTGCACTGGTTCTTACGATGGTCATGCTGGTATCCATGACAGCATGCGGCGGCAAACAGAGCGACTCTCCAACCACCGGAGAGCAGCAGGCCAATGCTTCCGGAGACGGGACGTATGAGTGGAGCCTTGCCGTGGTCACGGCAGAGAATCATCCCATGACCAAGGCCTGCATGACCTTTGCTGACAAGGTACGCGAGGCGTCAGACGGACGCATCAACATCACGGTCTACTACGCCGGACAGCTGGGCTCCGACCCGGAGACCTGCGCGCAGGTCATGGACGGCACCATTGAAATGGCGTTCCCCTCGGTGGGCAACATGGGCTCTTTCACAGAGCTGGTCTACGCTTACCAACTGCCCTTTATGATCACCAACTGGGATCAGTATCTGGAGCTGAGCAAGAGTCAGGAAGCCGCCGATCTGAAAGATGCCATCGGCGAGCAGCTGGGGTGCAAGGTTCTGGCCAGCTGGAACTCCGGTTTCCGTCACCTGCTGGCGGTGGATAAGCCCATCACGCAGGTCAGCGACTGCAAGGGCAAGAAGTTCCGTGTGGGTGAAAACGACCTGTTCGTCTCCCTGTTCTCCGCGCTGGGTGCCTCTCCCACCGTCATTGCTTACGGCGAGATCTATACCGCCCTGCAGAACAAGGTCATCGACGCACTGGAAATGGACATCTCCGCTGTGTGGATGGAAAAGCACTATGAGGTCGCAAAGAATCTGACCCTGACGGGCCACTTCACCTGGCCGGGCCTGTGCCTGATCAATGACGCGGCGTGGGCCTCCCTCTCTGCCGACGATCAGGCCCTGTTTGAAAAGGCCGCCGTGGAGACGCTGGATGAAAACATTGCCTACATCGCCCAAACGGAGGAAGAGACCACCCAGAAGCTGGAAGACGCGGGCGTGACGATCGTGGAGATGACGGACGCCATGTATCAGGACTTCAACAAGGCGGAGGAGCCCGTAATCGAGAAGTTCACCGGAAACGATTTGGTCCGCGCTTATTACGAAAAGGCCATCGCGCTGCAATAAGCAGTTTCACCTACAGCACACGCTTGCCCGCGGTGGTTGCCGCCGCGGGCAGGAGAGAGGAGTTCAGATTTGAAGGCTTTAGAGAAAATTTCCCTGATCCTGTCAGAGATCGCAAAGTATCTGGCGGTCATCAGTACGGGCACCATGTGGCTTGTGACCTGCTACGCTGTTTTCATGCGGTATCTTCTGCGGAATTCCCCGATATGGAGCGATGAGCTGTGCCGCTACGCGCTGGTGTGGCTGACATTTTACGGCGGCGCGGTAGCGCTGCGCAATCGCTCTCTGGCAAATATGAACCTGCTGGTGAACCTGATCCCGCCGAAGCCGCGGAAATGGTTTAATATCGTAGTCAGCATCTTGGGGCTGGCCCTGCTGACGGCGTTTACCATCTGGGCGGTGCAGCTGGTGGACTCCCGTTCGGTGCAGATCCAGAAAACGCCTGCCATGGGTATCCCTCTGCCAGTGGTATACAGCTGCCTGCCCATCGGCCTTGGATTGATGGCCTTACAGCAGCTGTGCCTGATTCTACATGATATTTTCACGGACCCCTATGAGCTGGCCGGGGAGATCACAGAAGTAACGGAGGGAGATGCGGTATGATCCTTGCCATTACATTTGTCATTACCATTGCAATCGGAATGCCCATTGCCTTCGCACTGGCGGCGGCCGGACTGATGCACGGCATCGACATGGGCACGGCGAATCTTTTTACCACGCTGATCCAGAGAATGTTTGCGGCCTGCAACTCCACCAGCCTGATGGCGATCCCCCTTTTCATTCTGGCCGGAGAGCTGATGGGTGTGGGCGGCGTGACCGAGCGCCTTTGCGACTGGATCCGGACGCTGATCGGCCATGTCCGCGGCGGCATGGCGTATGTCACCGTGGTGGTGGGCGCGTTCCTCGGTGCGCTGCTGGGCTCGGCCAACGCTTCCGCAGCCCTGCTGGGCCGAGTGATGAAGCCGGAGCTGGACAAGGATAATTACTCTCCCGTGTTCAGCACCTGCCTCTGCGCGGCGACCTCGATTCTGGGGCCGATCATCCCGCCGTCCACCATGTTCATCGTCTACGGCGTGCAGGCTTCTTGCTCGGTGGGCAATATGTTCATCGCGGGCATTATTCCGGGTATTTTGATGGCACTGGCCTTTGTGGGCATCGTCTTTGCGGACAGCCGGAAGGACGGTGAAAAGTGGACCGTCCGTGTGAGAAGCTCTTTTTCAACCTCCCTGCGGATGTTCTGGCGGGCGTTTCCCGCGCTGCTGGTCCCGGTGGTCATTATGGGCGGGATTCTGGGCGGCATCTGCACACCCACGGAGTCTGCGGCACTGGCTTCGCTGCTGGCGGCCATTGAGGGCATGTTCCTCTTCCGTAAAATGCGGCTGAAGGACATTCCGGAGATTCTGAAAAACACGGCGGTCATGAGCGCGGCGATCATGGTGATCGTGGCCATGGCCAATATCATGGCCTATACCATGTCGCTGCAGCAGCTGCCGCAGATGATCGCAAACTTCCTCATTTCGCTGACCAGCTCCAAGGTTTTGCTGCTGTTGCTGATCAACATCTTCCTGCTGATCGTGGGCTGTGTGATGGAGAGCTTTGCGGCCATCATTATTCTGGTGCCCGTGCTGCTGCCTGTGGCCGAGTCTTTGGGACTTACCGCTGTCCACTTCGGCATGATCATGTGCATCAACCTCATCATCGGCCTCATCACGCCTCCCGTGGGCGTGGCGCTGTTCACCACCTGCCTTGCCACCAAAACGCCGATCGAAAAGGTGATCGGCCCCATCTGGAAATGGGTAGGCGCGGCGTTTGTGGTGCTGATGCTGGTGACCTATGTTCCCGCGATCTCCGACTGGCTGCCGAAGGTTCTGGCTGCTTCTTAAAATCAAAAAGGAAAAGAGTGTGAGAAAATGTTGGATAAGTTTTCCTTTGCGTGCCACACGAAAATGGAGTTTGGCCCCGGCGTTCTTGCAAAGCTTCCAGAGGTACTGGCATCGCTGGGGTGCAGCCGGGTCATGCTGGTGACCGATCAGGGCGTGGCCCAGAGCGGCCTTCTGGAACGGGTGCAGCAGGCCATCGGCGGGAAATACCCCTGCACGGTGTATGACCAAACTCCTGCCGACCCCAATACCGATGCCATTGAAGAAATTTCCCGTCAGGCGGCGGACGCGGCGGTGGATTGCATCGTGGCTGTTGGCGGCGGCGCGGCGATTGACGCCTCCAAGGGCGCAAGCTGCCTGCTGGGCAACGGCGGCTCGCTGCGGGATTACGGCGGTGTGAACAAGGTGCCGAAAAAGGGCGTGCCGCTGGTGGCGATTCCCACAACGGCGGGAACCGGAAGTGAATTCACGATTTTTGCGGTGCTGTCCGATCTGAAAGACGAGATCAAGTTCACGATTTCCAGCCCCTACATTGCCCCGGATGTGGCGCTGTGCGATCCAGAGATGACGCTGACGCTTCCTCCCCGGATCACTGCGGCCACCGGAATGGACGCCATGACCCACGCCGTGGAGTCCTATACCTCCCGCATCGCCACGCCTGTGACGGACATCATCTGTCTGGAGGCCATTCGCCTGCTATACCACAATCTTCCGGTGGCGGTGAATAACGGCGCGGACCTGCAGGCCCGAAGCAATGTGATGCTGGCGGCCTCTCTTGCGGGCATCGTGATGAACGATGCGTATCTGGGACTGTGCCACGCCATCGCAAGTCCGTTGGGAGCCCATTTCCACATCCCCCACGGCATGGCCAACGCAGTGATGCTCAGCCATGTGATGGCGTTCAACTTCATGGCCGCTCCCGCCAAATACGGCAGAATGGCCGAGGTCATGGGTGTGCAGACTGGAAAGGGCTATTATGAGGACGCACAGGCGGCCATTGCCGCAGTGTCGGAAATGTCCTCGCTATGCCACGTGCCCACAACGCTGCGGGAGGTGGGCGCAAAGGAGGAGGTGCTGGAGCAGGTGGCCAGGGACGCGCTGCTGAGCATCCAGCTCCGCTTCAACTGCCGTTCCGCCAATGTCCAGCAGATTTATCAGTTGGTACAGGAAGCCTATTAAAAGAAACCGTTACCAAATTACAAAAATAAAGGAGAATGTTATCATGGATGCCAGAGAATATGTCCAGAAGCTTGTGGATCAGGGCCACGCCGCGCAGAAGATTTTTGAGACCTATTCCCAAGAGCAGGTTGACACAGCCGTGCGGGCGATCGGCAAAACGATCTATGACCATGCGGAAGAACTTGCGGCCATGGCCGTGGAAGAGAGCGGCATGGGCAAGTATGAGGATAAGATCGCCAAAAACCGCAATAAGACCCGCAACTGCTGGTATAAGCTCAAGGGCGTAAAGAGCCGCGGCATCATCAATTACATTGAAGATGAGGCTCTGGTGGAGATCGCAAAGCCCATCGGCGTGATCGCCGCGCTGTGTCCCACTACGAATCCCACCATGACCCCGGCACAGAATGCGATGATCGCCCTGAAGGGCGGAAACGCCATCATTGTCTGCCCCCATCCCAGATCCAAGCATACCACCATCAAGAGCGTGGCCTATATGCGCGAAGAGCTTGAGAAGCTGGGTTATCCCGTGGACCTGATCCAGGTGGTGGAGGACCCCACCATGGAGATATCCGGCCTGTGCATGGCCATGAGCGACACCTGTGTGGCCACTGGCGGCCCCGGTGTGGTCAAGGCCGCTTATTCCAGCGGCAAACCCGCCTTTGGTGTGGGCGCGGGCAACATTCAGGCGCTGATCGACCGGGACGTGGATCTGGATGCCGCGGTGGGCATGATCTTCAAAGGCCGCTGCAACGATAACGGTGTGCTGTGCACCTGCGAACAGTCCACGATCTGTCCCAGCGAGATGTACGACGATATGGTCAAGAAGATGCAGGCGCTGGGCGCTTACTATGTGGAGTCCGATGAGGAAGTGGAAAAGGTCCGCACCAATCTGTTCCCCGGCGGTGTGATCAACAAGCGGGCCATTGGCCGTCCTGCCACGGAGATTGCCGAGCTGTGCGGGCTGACCGTCCCCGAGGACACCAAAATGCTGCTGGTCAAGGTAGACCGCTTCGGCAAGGACGAGGTTCTTGCAAAGGAGAAGCTGTGCGTCGTCCAGTGCGCGTATCAGTATGACACGTGGGAAGAGGGCGCGGAGATCGCCTATCAGAACATTATGAACGAGGGCACAGGCCACTCCATGGCAATCCACTCTAATAACCGCGACCACATCGAGTATGTGGCGGAGAAGATCCCGGTGTCCCGGTTCGTTGTCAATCAGGTGGGTTCCTCCGGCATCGGCGGCGCCATGGACAATGGTTTGCTGCCTACCGCCACGCTGGGCACGGGTTCCTGGGGCGGCAACAGCCTTTCTGGCAACCTTTGGTGGAACCATCTGGTCAACATCAGCCGCCTTGCCTATGTGATCCCCGGTAAGAAGGTGCCCACGGACGAAGAGGTCTGGGCTGAGTAAAAAGTTCCCAGCAGGAAAAGGTCTTCTGATCTGATCCTTTTTGTGTCGATGGAAAGACCGTGAGATTCAAAAGAATCTCGCGGTCTTTCCGCGTTGTCGCTTTTATCATTATCAGAGGCGGCCTGTCCTGCGGGAAAAACAAGACGGTAGCAGCGAAAAGCGGCAGCCACCTTGCATGTGGATTTATGCATGCCTGTCTTGTGTGCTGGGAGCGATTGAAAAATGGGGGGGTTATGTGCGGGCCAGTTTTTTCAAATAGAAGCGGTTCATGGTGCTGTGCACCACGGAACAGGGCTTTTCGATTTGATGAAAGCCCACTTTTTCATAAAGCTGCAGCGCGGCGGTCAGGTTCGTGTGCGTTTCAAGGTACAGCGCGGTGTAGCCAATGGAGACCGCCCAGTTTTCGGCGATCTGCATGAGCGCTTTTCCGTAGCCCTTTCCCTTGACGGAATCATCCAGATAGAGCTTTTGCAGTTCCGCGCAATTTTCAATGCCATCAAATTCCGCGATGCCGATGCCGCCGATGACCTGTCCCTCCGTGTCCAGCGCGACGAAATAGACGCGCCCGGCCGGATCGCGGTCATAATACGTGCTTAAATGATCCAGTTCAGGGTCAAAGTATGCCGTTCCGGGAATATTCAAATGGAACTTTTCTAAATTTGCACGAATGATCCCGGCGATTTTTGGATCGTCCGCGGGTGTGATCTTTCTATAATTCAACAGGGCCATCCTCTCTAATAAATTGAGTGTCCTTATGCTGCTGCCGTGCCGATGGCAGGGTCTTAGACCATTTTCTCGGGGCGGACGGTCTCGTCAAATTCCTCTGCCGTCAAAAGGCCCAGTGCCAGCACGGCTTCCTTCAGCGTGGTGCCTTCGGCCAGCGCTTTTTTCGCGCACTTGGCGGCGGCCTCATAGCCGATCTTCGGTGTCAGGCAGGTCACCAGCATCAGGGAGTTGTGGAGGTTGTGCTCCATCCGCTCCACGTTGGGGGTGATGCCCTCCACGCAGTTGGTGCGGAAGGAGTCCATCACGTCGGTCAGCAGCCGGGCGGAGAGCTGGAAGTTATAGGCGGACACGGGGAGGAAGACATTGAGCTGGAAGTTGCCCTGACTCGCGGCCATGCCAATGGCGGCGTCGTTGCCCATGACCTGCACTGCCACCATGGTGACGGCTTCGCACTGGGTGGGGTTCACCTTGCCGGGCATGATGCTGCTGCCGGGCTCATTTTCCGGGATGTGCAGCTCGCCCATGCCGCAGCGGGGGCCGCTGGCCTCCCAGCGGATGTCGTTGGCGATCTTCATCAGGTTGGCCGCCAGCGCCTTGAGCGCACCGTGGGCAAAGACCAGCGCGTCCTTGCTGGTGAGGGCGTGGAACTTGTTGGCATCGGGTACAAAGTCAAGGCCTGTCATCTCCCGCAGGTGGCGGCAGACCATCTCGTCATAGCCCTTGGGGGCGTTGAGCCCGGTGCCCACGGCGGTGCCGCCGATGGCCAACCGCTCCAGTTCGCCCAACGCCAGCTTCAGCATCCGGATGGGGGCCAGCACCAGCTCCCGCCAGCCGGAGACCTCCTGCGCAAAGCGCAGCGGCGTGGCATCCTGCAAATGGGTGCGGCCGATGCGGATGAGGTCAGGATACGCCGTTTCCAGCTTTTCAAAGGCTCCGGCCAGCCGTTCCGCCGCCGGGATCACGTCCCGGGCCACGCTCATAGCCGCCGCGATGTGCAGCGCGGAGGGGAACGTGTCGTTGCTGGACTGGGAGGCGTTCACATGGTCGTTGGGGTGGAGGGCCACGCCCTTGTCCGCCGCCAGATGGGCGATGACCTCGTTGACGTTCATGTTGGTCTGGGTGCCGCTGCCGGTCTGCCACACCACCAGAGGGAATTCCTCGTCCCACTGTCCGGCGCGAATTTCAGCGCAGGCCGCGGAGATGGCCCCGGCCTGCTGGGTCGTCAGCTTTCCGGTTTCCTGATTGGCGCGGGCGCAGGCATCCTTCAAATAAGCAAAGGCGGTGATGATCTCCCGGGGCTGGCGCTGGC
>CAKSVQ010000050.1 GCA_934504065.1 uncultured Dysosmobacter sp.
GCTCAAGGACATCCGCAACACGCTCGGCTTGCAGGCGGTCCACAATCAGCGCACCGAGGACAGCTTTACGCTGGCGAAGCAGGACATTGATTCGGTCAAGCAGGCTTGTATGACTGCGATTGCGCAGGAGGCGGAACGCCGCTGCTGCGGTGACAACTCGATCGTCACCTACGCCAACGCGACGTTTTACCCCAAGATGGTCGCCGATGTCACCACCGGAACCACGACCACGGCGCAGACGCTCTACAATCCGCTCCCGAAGTGCGGCGGATGCTGCAACAACAACTAAGGCGCAAAAGGGGCGGCAATAGCCGCCCCGACACTTAGGAGGTAGTTATGAGAATTGAAATGATGCAGTCCGGACTTGCGAAGTTCATCGACCGCGAGGTTGTGCCGAGCCTGAGCGGCTGGGACAAGGTGCTGGTCGGTGGCGGAGGCGGACTTTTGGCGGCGCGGCTGCCGCAGATGATAGAACGGTACGCGGAGCATCCGATGATCGCGGCGCTCGGCGTATATGACAAGGCCAGCGGCGAGGTGGACGTGGATGCACTGTATCAGGCGGCGATTCCCTACGTCGGGACGGAGGCGCTGCCGATCAAGATTCCGCTGGTCGGGATCACCATAAAAATCGGGCGGCGGGAACTGGATAGCCTGTACGCCTACATTCGGGAGGGCTGAACATGAAAATCATGGAGCTGCTGATGGAGCGCATCGACGACGAGCTGCAAGACGCTCACGACTATGCAAAGCTGGCGCTGGAATATCGGGGCGTGGAGCCGGAGACGGCAAACCTGTTCGCGAAGCTTTCCGGCGAGGAAACGACCCACGCAACGGCGCTGCACGACTGCGCGCTGGGGCATATCGAGGCCTACCGCCAGAAGGGGCGCGAGGTGCCGGAGGGCATGATGGCTGTGTACGAATGCCTGCACAAGCGGCAGATCGAGAAGGCCGCAAAGGTGCAGCTTTTGCAGAAGATGTACCGCGAGAGATAATGAAAAACACCTTCGCCGGATGTCGGCGAAGGTGTTTGAAATGTCTGATATTGTAGTCTATTGGAATAACGTCCGCCATATTGCAATAGACTACGGTTTTTAGCTAAATGGAAACGCGGTAGGTGATGGAGAGGGTGAAGGTGGATTTATCGAAGGTGCAGCGGGAGATGATCTGGTTGGCGGCGGTGTATTTTTGTTCGGTGGTGGCGTTGGGGTCGGTAAGAGTTTTGAGAACATCGGCGAGGCGGAGCTTCAGGGTGGCGATTGGATCAGCAGCGGGGGCAGCGGCTTGCACGGCGGCAATGGCCTCCTCGGCCTCGGCACGTTCGGCGGCGAGAGATTCTCGCAATCGCTTGTATTCGTCAAGGCCAATGGCTCCATTGAGGTAGGCGTCCGTTAAACGGGCGCTTTTCTTTTCGATGCGGGAGAGGGCCTGACGCAACGGCGCAAGCCGATTTTCTTCGCGAGGACGGAGCGCCTGACAGGAGACGGGGGAGGCGGTGAGCATATCGTGCTGAAGCTGCGCAATGACGGCTTCGGAGAGGAGCTGCGCGGCGATATGCTGCGAATGCGTGCAGCGCCCGCGCACGTAGTTATTGCATTTCAGATAGTGCGGTTTGCTCCAGACCAGTGTGGTGCCGCAGGAAGCGCAGCGGACGATGCCGCAGAGCCAGTGCTTGCGGTCGAAGCTGGGGCGGCCATGGGGACGGTGGAGCGCTTTTTGCGCATCGAGCTGCGCCTGCGCCTGATTCCATGTGTCCATGTCGATCAGTGGGGTATGCTTGCTGTCAACCGTGAGGATACCGGGATTGCTGTAATTGCGGCGCGTTCGACCGGTGGGATTCCAGCGGAGCTTGCCGATGTAGACAGGGTTGCGGAGGATGTACTCGATGGTGCGGTTTTCAAAACGGCTTCCGCGATGGGTGCGGTAGCCTTGCTCATTGCACCACTTCGTGATCGAAAAAATGTTTGAGCCAGTGATATAGCGGCGAAAGATTTCGGCGATGACCGGAGCCTCGGTATCGTGCGGGACGAGCATGTGATTTTCCACGCGATAGCCAAAGGCGGGGGTGCTCTGCAGCTCCCCACGCAGGGCCTTTTCTGTCATGCCCTTTTTTACTTCCTGAGCGAGGTTAATGCTGTAGGCCTCGGCGAAGGATTCGTAGATCGCCTCCATAACGCCGGAATAGTTGCCCTCGGAGATCGGCTCACGGATGGAAACGACCTCCACGCCGGCACGCTTGAGCATGGCCTTATAGACCACGCTGTCCTCGCGGCTGCGGGCGAAGCGGTCGAATTTATGCACGAGGATCACGTCGAAGGGGTGCTCCTTGCTGCGGGCGTCGGAGATCATCTTCATAAAGCCGGGGCGCTTTTCGGCCTTCCGGCCGGAGATGCCCTCATCGGCATAGACATAGCGCTCATCGAGCAGGAGGCGATGATCTGCTGCATATTCGCGGAGCTCGCGCAGCTGCGCAGCGGGCGAGTACTCGGTTTGGTCGTCTGTAGAGACGCGGATATAGGCGGCAGCGGTTTTTACGGGGTTAAGCATGGCATTACCTCACAGGAAGACACGGTGGACGGAGAGGAGGGCTTGAAGGCCGCTTGCGGCGTTATCCCGCATGCGATCATGGAACCATCCGGCGTCGGGACGAAACACGTCGTAGATAAGGAGAGCTGCACCGATGGCAATGACGGCAAGCGCGAGGGCGACGGCGAAGCGAAGCCACTGCGTCAGCGACCGGATGCGCTTTTCGTAGTGCGCTCTGGTGCTGCGGAGCTGCTCCTCGTAGATACTGATGATCTCATGCGTGACGGCGTTGAGCCCCTCGGGGGACTTTTCGCCGAGCTGATATCCGACGGCATTCGCGATATCAAAGGTTGTCTGCATGGACGGGTTCTGCCCGTCCTCGTTCCGAAGGAAACGGTCAACGGTCGTTTTGGAAAGGTTTGTTTCGTCGGCGATCTGCTGATTGGTTTTCCCGCATTTCTCCTTCTGGTCAATAATACCAGAAATCATCTCTTTCGCGTTCAACTTTGCCACGTCCTTTTGTGCAGTATTTTTTAAGACTACCGAGGTAGTCTTTTATGGAGCTCAAGAGCACACAAATATATCGGAAGTACCCATATATGAGTATTGATATTTCTGCACAGAGATGGTACGGTAGAGGCACGGGGCGGGAGGGGACGGGTTGCCACGACCTCTTCGGGGTCTCGCAATGACAAGATCGAGAGCTGAATTTTACAGGGGGTATTGGGGATGCGGGAGATTCGGATCATTACCGAAAACGGCAGGACGGTTATTTACATCGACGGGGTAAGGCTGGATGGGGTACACAGCTTTTCCGTCGATTATCTCAAGGGTGCGCCGGTGCAGGTGTCGCTCGTGGCCGACATCGGAAGGGACGAGCAGAGGGGAAAAGTGCTGCACTAGTAGTCAGAAAATGGTTCTATACTTAGTTTATCATGCTCCGTTGCGGGTTTACAAGGGTAAAAATCGACGAAAAAACGGGTCACATTTTGTGATATATCACGAAAGGGGTAAAAATGATGAAAGAAACAGGCATGATCGAGGAATTGTTGGAGCAGGCCAGCGAGGAGGAGCTGAGAATCATCTACCTTTTTATCTACTATTTGCTGTACGGATGAACGAAGCCCGCCTTCCGGAAACGGAGGGCGGGCTTTGCAAGCCGCCAATTTGTGAGACCCCGGACGGCAGGGGACGATCAAAAGCAGGCCGCGTATTTGTATGTCGCCCTACGGCAGGCGGCAAAGATAGACGACGGGAGTGTTGAACACGACCTCTTTTTGCCCATGATTTTTTAAGTTCCCACTTTACGGCAGGGAATTTCCGCTTTTTTCGCTCCCTACTATACGGCAAGGGATTTCCGCTTTTTTCGCTCCCTACTATACGGCAAGGGATTTCCGCTTTCATGGGCGGGTGAGGAACGGGGTTAGAGTTCTTCACTTTGTTGTGCAGATCACTCTGCATCTATAGTATACACAGGGGAAAACAAAAAAGTCAATACTTCCCGTGAAAAAGTTGCAAAAAATCGTGCAGCATTTTGCAGCATCTTGCCTCGTTTCTTATGGTTTACAGCGGCCACATGGGTCATAGCCGCTGGCTTCTGCGGCGGATGCGGAGCTGAAAACGACCTGATTCTCTTTGTCGGGGAGATAGCTACAGGTCGAGAGATGATATTTTTTCGTTTTCTTGTTGCCAATATAGCCGTCAGCAATTGCGGTATCGCGCGGCGTTCCGGGCGATGCTGTTGTTGTTTTCTTGTATTTCGCTTTTGCGTCTGCGTAGCCGCTGGAATAACCGGCCTTTTTACCGGAGGCGTAGCCGTCCTCCTTGCCAGATTCATAACCGGCTTTCTCACCAGCAGCATACCCGGCCTTCTCTCCTGCGGCATAGCCACTATGGTACGACTGAGCCGAAAACAGGATGCAGAGAAGAACGAATACAGAAAGCAGGACGACAAATACAATACGCGCTCGGCGGCGACGGCGCTTTAGCTCTTGTTCTGATTCTTTGAGCTTGTTGGTGGCTTCATTGTAGAGAGCTTTATATTGATCAGGAGGAGGGTTTCTGCGCTGCTCGTCGAGAGCTTGCTCTGCGGCCATGACGACGTTGTTGCAATGCTCGTAGTAACAATATTCGCGAAGATACTCGTCATAGTCTGCCTCGGACTGAATTATGAAATCGGTGTATGGGTTCTTTTTCCCGATGTAGGCATTGAGAAAAGGGTGACGTAGTTTATGACGGATGAAGTTAGAACGGATTTTAGCAGGGGGAATGTGGCCGCCTCGTGCATTGTAAGGGAGGCGAGGGTTTGGAAGATAGGAGCTGTATTCCGAGGGAGTATTTGTTGAATCCATTGTTAGCACCATTTTTATCAGAACGGATGAAGGCTCGAGTCAACGCGAAGCGATGCAAGCGTGTCGGAAAGAAATTCACGGTATGGGGTAGTGGGGGAATACAGAAAATGTGCAATACGTATTGCCTTACAATCAATCGCAGTGAGTGGATAGCCGTAATGTTTGTTTGTCCGAGAGACACAGATAAAGTCTATTACCCAACGCACAAGCAGGGCAACCAAAAGCAGAAGAGGATAGAACAGAAGTAAAAAATAGGACTTCCGCAGAATCGCAATCAGAATTACAGCCACGGGGACAATAAAGCGGGCGAAACGGTATAGATTGCAAAAAAGATTGCGCAGCGGAAGAATGAAAGCGGGGTCGGGAAGGAACCATGAAAGACAGGAGAGAAGGAAAACGGCAATGCTAACAGAAAAAGAAATGAGCGGAGAGAAGAAGATTGAGCAAAGGAGAAAAGAAAGAGCGCGCACATAGTCCGGATAGATAAACGAGCACTCTATACGGTATGCGCAAAGCTCGGATTCGGTTATGCCGCCCTTCATGGGCATATTCGTTCGGAAAAGGATGGAACTTGGAACGTGGACGACAACACCGGCAGGGGTTTTCCATGCTTCCATATGCAGGCCTCCAATCCGGGAAACTGAATAAATTGTATCACGGAAGGAAATGCTGCGTCAACAGACACGATAAAAAATGTTGGCATGAACAAAACTGGATGCTCAGTTTTGTTGGAGATGCACAAAAAGAAGGGGGAGTAGTGAAGGAAATCACTACTCCCCTTTTCTTTGCTTGAGGTATTCGGCGAGGTCACGGAAGGCGCGTTCAATTGCGGCAAGGTCCTCATCGCTACGGGAGAGAACCAGAGATAGAAACGCTTTCTTGAAGTCATTGTTACCCTTGAGCGTTTTGGCGACGTAAGCGGCGATCTCCTCATCCGGAGAACGGGCAATGAACATTGCACCATCACCGGAGCGGAGCCAACTTTCGGAGACATCAAACTCACGGCAGATTAGGGCAATAACGGAATCTGCGGGGATGTTGCGCCCTACTTCGTAGTTGGCAATAGCACCACGTTTGATGTGGAGTTTGTCGGCAAACTCTTGCTGCGTCATTTTCAGGGATTGACGCAATAGTTTAATTCGGTCATGCACGGTATCACCTCCCTTTGGCAACATGGTAACACAAAATGAGAAAAAAATCAAGAAATATTTGCAACAAAATCACAAAACTATATTGACAAATGTGATTTTGTGAGCTATGATAGTAACACAAACACAAATAGACGCAACACACAGGAGGTGAAGCGGTATGCCGGAGGCAATCGAGAGAATTATTGCGGACGTTAACGCCAGTATGGAGATGGACGAGGCGGTCACCGTCGCATTTACTGCGGGGCTGAGCGCGGGCGTGATGCTGGGGAAGTGTTCGAAGGAGAAGGACGAGAAGGAGGAGAAGGAATGAACCGGATGATGGTTTGCAGGATGCAATGGACGGCGGGACGCGCAGCCAAGGCTGCGGAGCTGGCGGAGGTTATTCTGCGCAGCGGGGCAGAAATGGACTGCTCCATGCAGGACGTGCAGAATGCGTGCGAGCTTGTCGAAGCGGCCTGTGCGGAGGCCACGGATGCGTCAAGAATTCCCATGCGGGAAATCCGGCGCGACGCTGAGGCCGCCCTCAAGGGCTTCGAGGTAGACCTTGGATAGGGAAGAACGGGGCGCGTCCGGATGGGTGCGCATATGGTCAAGGAGAATTGCCTGTGCCCAAGCAATCGCGACGGACAGCTCAAACTGAGAATAGATTTCTTCAGGTTTCAAATTTTTCACCTCCTCCAAGTAAGCTTCGGTGCGGGATGACGGTCTCACACTGTGGAGTATAGCACGGAGGAGCGTGGAATGTCAAATAGGAGGTGAAATGCGAGTGGAATGGATCAGGATCGCGGCGGTTTGCGTGGCGGCGATTGCGGCCGGGCTTGCGATTTGGGGATACAAGGTTGCCAAGCAGGCGGAAGAAGCGGCAAGGGAGGCGGCGGAAGCGGCAGGCCGGGCGGCGGAAGCGTTTCGGCAGCTTGGTGAGATGCTGGATGAGTTTGCACGGCACTTGGAAGCGTATAGTCAGTGTTTGGCGGAGGAATTCGTGGCGGAGTTCGGGAAGAACTATTTGGAGTGAGGAGCGGATGCACCTGCGGGCGCGGGGTGGGGAACGGATTGCCACGGCATTCGGCATCGCAATGACAGGTACGAGAGCGACAGCAGCGGGACGTCGAGGACGCCGTCCCCTACAAATACCTGCGGTGGGGACAAGGTACGCGGCGGGCGGTTCGGGCATAGGAATTGAGATAGGAGGTGGCGGCTTTGCGGAAAACGCAGGAAATCAAGGTAATCACTTACGTTGAGAAAAACGGCGAGCTGGTGCGGTTTGACGATCTGACACCGGAAGAAAAGCAATGTGCGGCGACAAAGCTGAAGCTGGACTATCTCAATGCGATGTACCGAGGAATCGCACGATTTTATGTGGAAGGAGAGGAACGCGTGGGATGAACTGTGGGGAGTGCGAAAAGAGCCGGGTGGAGCAGATGGGGAACGGCAGAGAAATGCTGTTCTGCACGGAAGCACGGCGGCACGTTGGCGTTCCGCTGGCCTCCGGCAGCGGGAAGGCCGTACTGGGGTTCGGGGTAAGCCCGGCTTGGTGCGGGAGAAAGGTACAGTGGGGGATTCCACGGACGCGGGGGACGGAGGGGACGGATTGCCACGGCTCCTGCGGAGCCTCGCAATGACAGGTACGGAAGGTGGTTGAGCAATGGAACCAATGGAGGTATTGGTGATGCACCCGGAGCGGGGGCCTGTGGTGGTACCGGCGTACTGCCGGATCGACGCACAGCTACAGGCGGCGGCAATCTGGGACGTGACGCTGGACGAAGTCATGGAGCGCTGCAAGCTGGGGCTGAAAACGGAGCAGCTAGAACAGCTGCGGAAGGAGAACTATGTACGGGCTTGAAGCAAGATACCGCGCAATCCGGCGGGCGCTGGATTTTCGCGGGTGGGATTACCGGACGCTGGGCGCGAAAGTGAACTACAGCGAGGCGGCGATCAAGCGGTACATGGCGCGGATCAAGGACGGACTGCCGGGAAGCCGGTTTGTGGGAGAAGCAATCGACGCGGCGCTGGGCGGCGTGATCTGTGACGAGAAGGAGCGCCGGAGGCGGAGTTGAGGCCGCTGCGGCGGAGAATGCGCCTGCGGGCGCGGAGACCCCCCTCAGTCAGCTTCGCTGACAGTTCTCGCTGTGGCTCGGTCACCTCGCGGCTCTGACATGCCACCGGCATGTCATTCACTACCGCGAGGCCGCTTCGCTACCCCGAAAGGGGAGCCGAGGCGCTGCGGCGCGGGGATGGGGAGACGGATTGCCACGGCTCCTGCGGAGCCTCGCAATGACAAGAACGGGAAATGCGCCGATGGCGCGATATCAATTAAGGAGGACAACACAAATGAAAAAGGAAGTTCGGGTTCATTCGAAGAAAACGGAGCTGGAGCGGGAGCACGCGGAGCTGGAGCGGCTGAACGGGAAGGCGGAGCGGCACGGCCGGGCGCAGCAGGAGAGCGCGGCGGCCTACCACGAGGCCTATGCTGCGGCATGGGGACAGCAGGTGCAGCGGATGAAGCTGACGGCGGCGCTCTGGGCGATGGCCATGGTGCTGTGCTGCATGGTGGCGGTGACGTGCTGGATGGTGGCGCCGTGGTGGACGGCGGTGATGCCGCTGATCAACGCGATCTGCTGCCTGCGCAGGGTGCTGCGCTGATGGTGCGGACATTTTTGCCGGAGATCGGGGAGACATACCGAGGCGAAAACGGTAGGAAATACCGCTGCGTCGGGGTCAGCCGGGTCTTCGGCACCGCCCGTTTGCGGGACGTGGCCAGAGGGCAGACGTTCACGGCCATTGAGGTCTGGTGCCGGAATGGACGGATCGGATGGGATAGGACGTGCAGCGTGCGGGAGTGAGGCCGCTGCGGCGGGGGGAGAGGGACGGATTGCCACGTCGCTTCGCTCCTCGCAATGACAAAAGGGGGAGCCGCCAACGGCTGCGACTTCGCAATGGCAAGAGGGGGAGTGTCTGCACGCGGCGGGCTGAGGGCAGCCCGCCCTACGGAGGGTGCTCGATGGTGCGTCCGGCGGGTCGATGTGGGCATCGACCCCTACGAAATGAGATGAATCAAGAATATGGCTGCGCGGAGTGTGGCACTCACTGGCCGGGCACAGGACAGAAACGCGGGTTCGATTCCCGCCGCAGCCTCCATTTTGCAATACAAAATAACACGAAGGAGGACTTTTTATGATTCTGGAAAAAGGCTTGGTACAGCTGATGAAAAAGGCGTACAAGCTCGGCGGGTACACGGTGGCGGAGTTTGCCAACGGGGAGCACCGGCGGTACATTGTGGCCACGAAGGAGTGGCTGGTGGCGTGCGATGCGCCGATGATGCCGCGAAAGGCGCTCGGGCTGCTTGCGGAGCACCTCGGGATGATGCCGCGCGACGAGGCCTTCCGGGTGCGCAAGGATACGGAGGCGCAGACGATTCTGGTGGACACGGTGGTTGGCGTGTTCTGCGATCTGTACGGCCAGCGCAGCGCGCCGATGGGGCGCACTCGACTGACGCTGGACGGATTGGAGGTCTGGCAGGAGGAAAACGGCGAGGAAATTTTCCTGATGAAGCCGGAGCAGATGGAACTGATCGGCCGAACGGCCGACACGCTAATCCAGCGGTCGGGCGACGTGCTGGTTGCGGACACGGGAATGGAGTTCGTAGGCGTCTGCCGGACGGACGATGGGCTGCACCCGGGCGTGGAGCAGCTGAAGAAGTGGAGATGGGACAGATGAGAGACGGGAACATCACGGAGACACTGCAGCACTGCGCGGAAGAAGCGGCATGCCACGTGTGCCGCCGCGAAGACATTCAAAAAGAAATGGGCGGCTTACTTTGCATTGCAGGGCTGATGGCGGAGGCCATTGAGACGCTGAACCAGAAGGACAAGTGGATTGAGGAGCTGCAAGGACTGCTGGGCGCGATGGAGAAAACTGCGAAGCATTACAAGGAGCAGCGGGATGCTGCTGTGAAGCAGCTCCGGCGCATTGCGGACTGTGATAGCTGTAAGTATAACCAGCCGTGCGGCGTGGACGGCCCGAAATGCGTGGCCTGTACCAGAGGGCAGGGCTGGGAATGGGACGAAGGAGGTACAGGATGAATCGAGATGCAATGTTTTCCAGCAAAACGGACTTGTGGGAAACGCCGCAGGAGGTGTTTGACCGGCTGGATGCGAGATTCCATTTTGAGGTTGACGTTTGCGCGACGGCGGAGAACGCCAAGTGCAAGCGGTACTACACGAAGGAAGTGGACGGACTGGCTCAGGAATGGGAGGGCGTTTGCTGGTGCAATCCTCCGTATGGCCGCGAGGTCGGAAAGTGGGTGAAGAAAGCGTATGAATCGTCGCTTACGGGAAAGGCACAGGTTGTGATGCTGCTCCCGGCCCGGACGGATACGGCATGGTTCCACGACTACATCTACGGCGAAGCGCAGATTTGCTTCCTGCGCGGGCGGCTGAAATTCGGCGGAAGCAAGAATAGCGCGCCGTTCCCGAGCATGGTGGTGATATTCCATAGAAGGACGGTGATGTTGGATGAAGTGCTGTGAGTGCGCGGAATATGAGGTTTGCCGCCGTAAGTATGATCTGCGAAGCCGCCGAAGGGCGTGCGGAAAGACAAACTGCAGCTCACTGGCTGCCGTTTCTGGGACTACAGGAGGAAAAATGAAAAAGTTATTTATTTCTCAGCCCATGCGGGGCAAGACGGATGGGGAAATTCTGGCGGTACGTACTGCCGCGGTAGAGGCCGTGCAGCGTTTGCTGGGAGAAGAAGTCCAAGTGATCGACAGTTTTATCAAGGGCGCCCCGGCAGAAGCAAGGCCACTGTGGTATCTCGGGGAATCGCTGAAACTGCTGTCCTGCGCGGACGTGGCCTATTTTGCTAAGGGCTGGGAGGGCGCGCGCGGATGTAGAATCGAGCACGACTGCGCCATTGCGTACGGAATTGTTACGATGAGGGAGGATGGTGGTGAAATGGCTGACAGGGATTGAAAGCAAAGGATGGTAAGGGATGGTTGACAGAAAACGGGAAATTCTGAACAAAGCAAAGGTGCAGGGATGGTTGAGTGGGTTTGACTTTTCTGTGCTGATGCAGGAGCTGTTGGTGTCGCCGAATGCATATGTTATCGATACGGGGAATTGGCAAAACGTCAATGCGGCGGTGGCACAGCTTCTTGCGCAGCGCATCCGGCGGCATCCGCTGCTTTGGAAATGGTTTTTTATGATCTGAAAGGAGGCACGGCAGAATGAAGATATTCAGAATCATTTTAGGAAGGATCGCAGACAAGAAGTTGGCATCCTTTGATTTTGAAAAAATGGAGGACACAGAACACATTGTCCACTATGAACACAAAAAAAGACGTCAATATTTGGATATTTTGAGAAAGGCTCACGGACCTGCAATCATCCAATCCTACGACCCGGATTTGAACGACCAAAAGGGAATCGGCAATACCTGTTATGGGATTACCCGATACGAGGCTGCTGCCGCAGCTATGAAAGTCAGAAGTAAGGGGTGGTGAAATTGGCTGAATTAAAACCCTGCCCATTCTGCGGGGAATTTGGAGACGCAGTACATTTGCAAAAGCTATTCTACCATGTCAGCTATGGCGATACCGAGTTGACGAGATGGAAAGTTATGTGTGAAAACTGCGGAGCGGAGGTATCCGAGTTTTGCACGCCGGAACGAGCGATTGAAGCATGGAACAGGAGGATTGAAAATGGCTGAAATGGCGTCGACCGATAGCATGGAAAAAACGGAGATTGCGCCTGCGCGAATTTCGGACAGTGCAAAGATCGCGCTCTGCAAGGAGCTGATCGGAGATTTCTATACCTGCGCTAACTGTGAGAGCATCGATGCGGTGAATATGCTGCTGGCAAATCTCCTTACAACGCTGGAATTCGGGGAGGAGAAACCCGTTTTGATGCAGACGGAGGATGGTGAAAAATGGTCGAGCTGAAGCCATGCCCGGTTTGCGGGAGCTTGAATGTTGCTGTGGTGGAGACACCGGTTTATCGGCGGAGGTATGCGCGGTGCGCGGGTTGCGGGACGCGGTCGAGAGAGACGGCGACCGAGGCGGAGGCCGCGGCGGCTTGGAACCGGCGGCAGCTGAGCGACTGCACCGGGTGCTGCTGGAAGAATACCCAGAAGCGGAAGTGCTCCAGCTGCCGGAGAAATGAAAAATTAAAGGATAATTTTGAGGAGGCGAAGCATGAAACTTGAGATTGAAGTCCCGGATGAGATTATGCGGGGGACGCTGCAATTCATCGGGAAATTGGCGGACGGGAGTTGGTGGACTTCCACGAAAGAAGTAGTAACCAACCGCGCGGTTGTGGAGGCGATTTGCGATATGGCTAAAAAACTGGGAAAAGAATGCTGAAAGGAGAAAATGGTATGAAAGAAAAAGCTTATGGACGTTCGACGGGGTTTGTGGCCTTGCTGCAGGTGGCATTTATTGTGCTGAAGCTGACGAAGGTCATCGGCTGGCCGTGGGGCTGGGTGCTGGCGCCGATGTGGATATCGGCGGTTTTGACGCTGGTGGCCGTGGTGATCCTCTGCGTTGCTGCGGTAGCGAAAAACAAAAGCTGAGGGGGTGTGCCAATGAGTAGGTTTATTGAACTGCACACGATAGCGTGGACGAGCGGCGAAAAGGAAAAGGGCGTGGTTCTCAAGAATGTGGATGATATTGCTATGGTAATCCAGCAGGGCGATGACACGCTAATTACACTGCGACGCACTAATGGGTACGCGGGGGACGCGTGCTTCCGCGTGGTGGAAAGCTACGAGGAGGTAAAGCGGATGCTGATGGGAGCAGAGCCAACGCGCGTACCATGGGAGGCGGATTGATGGCGGAGAACGAGGCGCGGCGGGGGTGCAAGCCGGATCTTTGCGAGAGTTGCGCTTTTTCAAACTGTGGCCTGCGGTGCATGAACGAGTGGGGCTGTGAGCTGGACATGGGGAGGCTATGCAAGTGCGACTTAGTGCTGCCGGGCGAGGATTGCAAGTATTTTAAGGAGGACAAAAGCAATGAACATACCGAATAAGGTGAGAATTCAAGGACTAGAGTACAGCGTCGAGCATATATACGGGTTGTCGGACGGTGCGAAAGTGCTGGCCGGTGAAATTTGGCACATGGAGCTGCGGATACGGCTCCAGTCGGAGCAGGCCCCGCAGCGGGCTGCGGTGACGCTGTGGCATGAGATTCTCCACGCGGTGATTGAGCAAAACGGGCTGGAACTGGAGGACGAGGAGCACGTCGTGGACACATTGGCGTTTGCAATACACCAGATCCTAGAGGATAACGTTGAACGATTCTATCCGAGAGAGACGAAGGAGTGCGCCTGCGGGCGCGAGGCCGGAGAGCGGATTGCCACGGCTCCTATGGAGCCTCGCAATGACAAGCCGGAGTGCTCAGAAACGCTTATGGCGCCGCAATGACAAGCATGCGAGCGCCAGCAGCGGGTCGATGTGGGCATCGACCCCTACACAGGAAACGAAAACGGAGGGAAAGTACGTGAAGGACGGAATGGTACGGGTGCTGCCGAAGAAGGACGGGAGCTGTGCGGCGAAGCTGCCGCGGCGGGCGCTGCGGGTCGGGACGACGATGCGGCTGCCGGTGACGGTGGGCGACACGCACGAGGTGACGAACTACACGGCAAACTGCACGGTGGTGGAGATCCACTGGGACAAGCACTGGATTCGGTGCGCGTACATGGCGGGCAGGTCAAGGTTGCACGAGTGCTATCAATTCTTGGAGGAGGATGAAATGCAAATTGACAAGGCGGCGCAGCGCGAAAAAATGCGAGAATTGGAAGAAATCTGCGAAAACGGACACGCCTCCGGTGGTAAGATAAAAAGAAAACGGAAGCGCAAAGCAGGGAAGTACGGTTCCCGGCCACGGCCGGAGAACGGTACGGCTTCCACACCGGAGGAGGCAGTGGCGGGCGGTCAATGAC
>CAKSVQ010000051.1 GCA_934504065.1 uncultured Dysosmobacter sp.
AATATGCACTGAATCGACCATGATTGATTAAAATGGTGGGAGTTTACCGGGGGAAGGGGCCGCCGGGCGCACCACAAAAGCCCCGTCACAGGGTGTATCCCTGCAGCGAGGCTTCTGATACTAAAATACTTATTAATACTTCTTCCTTCTTACCAGCATTACCGCAAGTCCTGCGGCGGAGGCCAGGAAGAGGAGGATCCAGAGGCCGGAGGCATCTCCGGTCTTCGGAGATTTGGCCGGGGTCTGGGATGCGTTGTCACTGCCGGCGGTAGGGCTGCTGCCGCCGTTATCATTACTGCTGTTGCCGCCGGCATTATTGTTACCGGTGTCTTTGTTGCCCGTATCCTCGTTATCGGTATCTTTGTTACCGGAATCGTCGTTACCGGTATCTTTATTGCCGGGATCATCGCCGCCGGAGGTATTCTTTGCTACCGTAAAGCTGGTGCTTGCGGAGCCGTCCGTCCAGAACATCTCAAAGGTATGGCTGCCTTCGGACAGAGTCTTCAGGTATTCCGGCTTAAATTCGATGATGGTGGATCCCTCTGTAACTGTGTAGTTCACGGGATCGACAATCGTTCCATCCACCTTTACATTCACGAACTTGGAAATATCACCATTTCCACGGATCTTGATACTTCCATTCTCGCCCGTGCTCTGGCTCCAGGAACTGTTTGCGCCATCGAGGATCTCGTAAGGATTGGGAGCAGGGGTCGGTGCGGTCTTATCCGTAACCGTCAGGGTTGCCGCAGCGGTGGTAACAGAGCCGGCTGCGTTACGGATGACGCACCGATATTTGAATCCGTTGCAGTCCTTGTCCGTTACTCCGGTGGTATAGCTTGCACCATTCGCCCCGGTGATGTCTGCAAATCCCTTTCCGTCGTTTCTGTCGATCTGCCACTGATACGTTACGTCCGTACCTGTTGCCGTGACTTCAAAAATTGCTTTCTCCCCGGTTATCACAGATACATCCTTGGGCTGTGCGCTGATGGCAGGTGCATCCACATGCCACAGCTCCACCTCGCCGGTCAGGATTTCGTAGTTGTCATTTGCAGGGGTGAAGCGCCACTGGTAGGTCTTGTTAGCCTCCACCTTAGTGTCATCCGACAGTCCATTGCCTGCCTCATCTATCCACTCCAGCTTGCCATCGGCGGGCTGCAGGGTGCTGCCTGTTAACGTCAGGCCTGCATCCGCCAGGGTCTTGCCCTCTGCGATGATCACAGTATACTTCGGCTCACCGGTGGAGCCTGCCTTGGTGATCGTGATGACAAAGGCGGCACTGGTGGTCTCATCATAATCGGCGTCTCCTGCCTTGGTGGCTATGATCGTAACTGATCCGGCCTTGACCGGTGTCAGAACGCCATCTGCATCAATGGCAGCGTCGCCGGTGCTGTTATCTTTGTCAATGCTGTAGGTCACTTTACCGGTGCCGGAGCCGCCGGTGGTACCCAGGGTCAACGTCTTGCCGTAGACCACGGTGTTGTCACCGGTGATGCGCAGTGTTTCCTGCGGGTCTCTTTCCGTCAGGGTCAGTACCAGATCCTTGGTGAAGTCCTCATAGTTGGGATTGGAAATGGTTACTGTCCAACGAATCGTATCCCCTGCTGCGCCGTCCGTCAGCTTGTAAGTGATCACTCCGGTAGCAGCATTTATGGTATCGGATTCCACCGCTGCAGAACCCGAGGTCTGGGCAGCGGAAATGCGGTATGTCCACTCCTCCCCTGCGGGAATGCCGTAGTCAGGAGTAAATGTCTTCTCCTTCCGGTCTGAGAACTTCTGTTGGAAGCTCTGCTTCGCCAGTGCTCCGCCCGGAGCCTTGCTGATGGTCACCTGTGTGGTGGTCGTGGCGGTCGTGGGGTCAGTGCCGGAGAAGATGAAGTTTCTCTTCGCAGTACCTGTCAGTATCACCGTAACGGTTACGGCCTTGTCTGTGCCAATGTTCGCATCAGCCATCTCACCGGTCACCGTATAATCCGTACCCTCCGTCAGCATTGTGTAGGGCTTGCCGTCTTTATCAAGGAAGGTCACACTGGTGATAGCCACGGACTTATCGCCCGGCTTGTAACTCTGGTCTGCGGCAGTAGCACCGCCGAGGCGGATTTCCTTCGCATTGATGCGCGCCGTGGTCTGGCAATTCTTGTCTTTCAGTACATATTTATTTGCAAAATCGCCATAAAGTTCTACTCTGACATCTACCACATTATCCCCGGCATTTACGTCCTGGAATGCACCTATTGCAGTATAGTCCTCACCGAACGACGCATTCAATGATTTGCCCTGCTTGTCAGTAAAAGATACCTCTGTGACGTCAGCCTTCGTGCCGCCGTCATAGGTCTTAGCGGGAACGTTGGCCCCCGTAATATGAATTTCCGCCTTCTCCACCGTCAGTGTGTAGCTTGCCGTGCCTTCCTTATAGTTCGTGGTTTCCGCAGCTGTGGCAGTGATGTCAGCCGTTCCTACGCCGGTAATGGTAACTTTACCGGTGGTTTCGTCCACTGTTGCAACCTTTGTGTCGCTGCTGCTATAGGTGACTTTGCCGTCACCCTTCGTATGAGTAAACGTATTCGTGAAAGATTCGTCAATATAGGTCTTGTTCACGGCAGTTTCCGCAAACTTCAACGTCTGCTCTGCCTGATAAATGGTAAAATTCGTTGTAAACTCCGGGAACGCATAATTGCCCATTGCGCGAATCGTCACAGAACCAATAAACAAGCCGGCATTTACGTTATCGCCGTAAGAAACAGTGTAATCCTGATCCTCCACCAGGAGAGTATCTTCGAGCGTCCTGACGACCACAGGTGGCTTGAGCTGCCCGCCGGTGTAGGTCATGTTGGACACTCCCACGGTAGGCTTTTGGGTATAGTAGGCAATCGTAAACTTCCAGTTATCGTCCGTCAGGTCGCCGGCAGTGTAGTAGTCCCCTTCTGCCACATGGATCTTAACTACGTAGTCGCCCGCATCGACAGGCTTCTCCACCTTAGTTGCCCCCTGATAGTATTGCACCGTAACTTCGCCCATGCCGCTAATGCCGTCATTAGCTTTCACGGTTGCGGTCTTGACAGTGCCATCATAGGTCAGATTGCCCGCCGGAGTAAAGAGAAAGTCGCCCGCTTTGGGAGTTATCTTTTTAATCTCGTAGGTCACGCCGGCCTTCACGTCGCCCACTGTGATGCTTGCGGTATAGGTGCCGGGGGAGAGAGGTGCGTCAATCGTTTCGCCCTTCTCGTTCTTATAGGTGATGGAAAGGTCCACGCCGGTGATAATATCGATAAAGCTGCCCTCAAGCGTTGCTACCTTGTCGCTGCCATCGTAGGTCAGGGTATCCGCAGCAGGTGCCTTGATAGTCACGCTGCCTCCTTGGGCCAGCTCAGGGCAGTGAGCCGGATCATTCTCACAGACCGCGGTGATGGTGGCACCGCTTACGCTATATGTCCAGTTGTGCTGGTGTCTGCGGATGAGCACATTGCCGCTGTCGCTGTCGTGGATTACGCTATAGTAGGGATCGGGCTTATCCAAATCCAGTGTGAAGATCTTCTCGCAGTCCGGACTTGCCGTCGCACCGGTAGCAATTATGATCTCGTCGCCTGCTTCCGGAAGCGCATCCTTATCCTTGCTCACGCCGATCTTCGCACTCTCCGTCAGTTCCTCTATGGTGATGGTCTTGCTGCCGGGGAGGTAGACATTACTTGCCGTGCCGGCATTGCCCTTCTCATACACGCCGCTTTGCTCCTGCAGCGTGCCGTTCTTCCAGTTGCCTGTAATCTGCGCCGCACCGGACACAGTGAAGGTGCTAATTTCGTATACAAATACACCGCCTGCGCAGCTGTCCTCGGCAGAGGTCGTGTTGTTCCCGGTGATGTTGCCGCCCTTCATGTGGAAGGTGGCATTATAGTTTACATACACACCACCACCGCCTATGCCGTTAGTCTTATTTCCGGTATTCGTATTTCCGGTAATATTGCCGCCGGTCATGGTAAAGGTGCAATCGTATACATACACACCACCACTGTCTTTCCCCGTATTTCCGGTAATATCGCCGCCGTTCATGGTAAAGGAGCCTCCGTATACATACACACCACCACTGTAATCACCTGTATTTCCGGTGATGGCGCCGCCGTTCATGGTAAAAGTGCCTCCTCCTACACCCACACCACCACAGTTACTGTCAACACCCGTATTTCCGGTGATGGTGCCTCCGTTCATGGTAAAGCTGCCGTCGTTTTTTACATACACACCACCACCGTACATGCCGGTATTCTTATTTCCGGTGATGGAACCTCCGTTCATGGTAAAGATGCCTCCGTCTACATACACAGCGCCGTTCCTAACCGTATTTCCCGTGACAGAACCGTTCCACAATGTAAAAGTACCTTGGACATTTATACTGTAGTAGGTCCACTGGCCAGCCCCCTGGATGATCTCGCCCTTCTTCTGGCAGTCGGTGATGTCAAGGGAGGCTCCGCTTTCCACAGTAATGGCATTCTTTCCGTATACATCGGTGATCTTATGTCCATTTAAGCAAATCTTTACCTTATGACTACAATTCCATGTAGATGTAAGGTCAACATCCTTCTTCAGGAAGTAATAGCCGTCACTCTGAATCTCATCAAGGGACGAGATGGCTTTCCACTTCACAGAATCACCATGCTCGTCGCTGCAGCTCTCCTCACCACAGATAAAATGCCTGTGCTCGCCATTTTGGAAGATGATACTTTCGTCCCGCAGTATCTTAGGGATACCGGCGTCACTGCTGAAAGCCTCCAAGTCCGCCTCTGTCAGCGCGTGGGTGTCTGTGCCCCGGGCAACGACAGCTTCATCGCCCTCCTCGATGGGTGTCTCCGTGATCACGCCGATGGACGCGCCGTCGGTCAGTGCCTCGCCTACCGTGATGGTCTTCCCCGCAGGCAGGCAGACATTGCTTGCGTTGCCATCCTTCGTGTTCCCGGTAATCTTCACCTTCCCATCGACCGTCACAACGCCAACCGTCGAAACGCCGTCTCTCACATACACACCGCCGGCATAGTTGTTGCTGCTATCGGTAAGGCTGGCGTCGGTGGTAAAGATATTGTTGCTGACCTCGGCATTGTCGGTTATGTGAAATGTACCACCGTTCACATACACACCGGCTGCGCCGTAGTAACCGGAACCGCCCTTATGTGTTGTGAAAGTGGCGGTATTACCGCTGATTTTAGCATTGCCGTACATGTAGAACGCACCTTCGGGCTCCACATATACACCGCCGGCGTAGCCGTCAACGCCTTTATAGTGGTTTCCTGTGATCTCGCCGCCGTACATGTTAAATGTTCCGGTGTCCACATATACACCCAGTGTATTATTCCCGGAAATGGAGCCGCCGTACATTGTAAGGCTACCCTTTATGCGGTTAACTCTCAGGTTTATGCAACCATTTTGAGAGGTGGATCCGGTAATTTTACCCTCGCCAATGCAATCGCACAGCGTGTAATTCGTGTTACTTAATATAAGTGCACCCCCTGTAATCGTTTTACCGTTCAGGCACAGGTTCACATTCTTCGATATCGTCGTATCGTCGTTAAGCGTAATATCGTTGAGCAGATAGTAGTTGGCGTGGTCTACATTCTTGATGTCATCCAGTTTGGTAATGCCTATCCATGCCAGCTCTTCGGTGTGTGCGTCACCAACATGCCCGCAGGTCTCGCCGCGGGACACACCACAGATAAAATGCACATGTGGCTTGGTATAAAGCAGCTGCACTTCATTGTTCACTCGAGCCGGAAAATAGCCTTGGTCGCTGACAAAGCAAGCTGCATCCTGATCGGCCAGAGTACAGTTCTCTCCTGCCGTAGCAATCGTCTGGGTGAGGGTTCCTTGATAGCTTAGCGTCGATTTCGTGGTCACGCCAATGCTTTTATCACCACCGGTCAGTGCACCGGCAATCGTGATGAGGTTTGTGCCCTCAAAATAGACATTGTTTTGGTTTTCACCGCTTTTATTGTCCGTGATCTTCACCCCGCCGGACACCATCAGTGTGCTGGAACTTCCAATATATACACCACCACCGTTTCCGCTGGTGACAGTGTTGCCGGTGATAGTGCCGCCCTTCATGGTGAAGGTAGTAGAGCCGGGAAGATTATCCACACACACGCCGCCTCCTCTGGAATCAGCCGTGTTGCCGGTGATGGTACCGCCCTCCATGGTGAAGGTACTACCCGGGTACACATACACACCGCCGCCTTTGGTTGCAGTGTTGCCGGTGATGGTGCCATCCTTCATGAGGAAGGTACCACCGCTTCCATATGTTTCCACATATACGCCGCCTCCGTCAGCATTGGTGGCATGGTTGCCGCTGATGGTGCCGCCCTCCATGGTGAAGCTGGTGCCGGCTCCCACATGCACACCTCCTCCGCCTTCGTTGCTGCTACTGGAGGTATTTCCGCTGATCTCGCCGCCGTACATAGAAAACGAGCCGGCGGACGCCAGACTTACCCCACCGCCATCGCCACTGGAGGTATTACCGCTGATTTCGCCGCCGTACATAGAAATTTTACCACCTTGCGACACAGACACGCCGCCTCCTGAAGAGGTTGTTGAAGTGTTGCCGGTAATTTTGCCGCCGTACATGTTAAATGTGCCACTCCCGACGCACACACCGCTGCCGGTGAATTTGGTGCCGCCGTCCGTACCATGGGTGATCTCGCCGTTACCTGTACAATCGCACAGCGTAAAGGTACTGTTATCAATTGTAATGACAGAAGTGTTCTTATTCATCGTGATACTGTGCCCGTTAAGGCAGAGGACGATGTTTTGGCCGCTGTTGATACTCCATGTATCCGTCAACGTTATGTTATTGGTCAGATAGTAGTAGCCTGATGTCACTTTGTAGCTGGGGAGATCGTCCGCCGTATTGATAGCTGTCCATGTCACATCTTCATGCGTACTGCTACCATTCTCATCCTCATGGTTACACGTCGCGCCGCAGATGGGGTGATCGGTGTGGTCGGCCTGCACCGCCTCCACTGCGGCATCCTTGTTGACCGCGTTGCCGCCGCTGATGTCCTCACCGGCGTTGGAGTCGTCTGAGACGCCGGCGGCGTCCTTGCTGCTCTGTGTCTCCTGCTCCGTCACTGTACCTGTCCCTTCCGCAAATGCCGTCGCAGGCATCATGGAAATGCTGAGCGCAAATACCAGGAACAGACTCAATACTCGTTTCTTCATAAAATCTCCATACCTTTCCGTAACCCGCAAACCTTCCGGCACTCAAATACCGTGTACCCCCGTACATGGTGCAGGCACAAATCCCCCCGGAATCTTCCGTCCGTCAAACTCCCGGGTACAATAAATCCATTATTTGGGAACAGTATAACACATTTTTACTCTAAATTCCTGTTTTTTATATAATTTTAATATGGACCGTCTCAAAAATAGGAAGCGCAAAAAACGGAGTTTACCGGGAGACTCCCCCATTCAATAAAAAATCTCATTACCGATATTTTCATCAGTAATGAGATTTTTTCATCTTATTTGTTATTTTTTCTTCTGACAAGCATTCCTGCAAGGCCAGCCAGTGATATTGCGAAAAGCGTGATCCATAGGCCGGACAGATCTCCGGTCTTGGGAGCTGTGATCAGCGTCTGGTTCGTATTTCCGCTGTCGGCTGCATTATGGTTGCTGCCGGTATTGCCGCTATCATCGCTGTCGTCATCATCGTTCTTGTCGTCAGAGGTATTCGCTGTGACTGTAAAGTTCGTGCTTGCGGAACCATCGGTCCAGACAAGTTCAAAGGTATGACTGCCTTCGGATAAAGTCTTCAGGTAATCTGCTTTCAGGGTGATGATGGTGGAGCCTTCTGTCACAGTGTAGTTCGAGGAATCGATAACGTTTCCGTCTACTTTGACACTCTGGAACTTTGCAATTTCGCCGTCTCCTCTGATGGCGAGAGTTCCATCTGTATTCTGTGTCCATTTGCTGTCTGCGCCATCAATGATCTTGTACGCATTCCGGTCAGGGGTCGGACTGGATTCCGGAGTCGTGGTCGGGGTTGTACTGGGTTCCGGGGTCGGAGTCGGGGTTGTACTGGGCTCCGGGGTCGGGGTCGGGGTTGTACTGGGCTCCGGGGTCGGGGTCGGGGTTGTACTGGGCTCCGGGGTCGGGGTCGGGGTTGTACTGGGCTCCGGGGTCGAAGTCGGGGTTGTACTGGGTTCCGGGATTATATTTTCCGAAACCGTCAGCGTTACGATATCCGTTGTAACTGAACCGGCCGCATTGCGGATGATGCAATAGTATCTGAATCCATTGCAATCCAGATCGGTGACTCCCGTGGTGTAGCTTGCACCGTCCGCACCGTTGACCGCTACGAAGCCGTTTCCGTCATTTCGGTCGATCATCCACTGATACGCTACGTCCGTACCTGTTGCGGTGACTTTAAAGGTTGCTCTTTCTCCTGTTTTCACAGATGCGCTCTCCGGCTGAGAACCGATCACGGGAGCATCTACATGATACAGTTCCACTTCGCCAGTCAGGATCGTATAGTTGTCATCCTCCGGTGTGAAGCGCCACTTGTAGCTTTGGTTAATCTCCACTTTCGTGTCACCGGGCAATACATTACTTTCATCATCAACCCACTCCAAAGTACCTGTTGCAGGACTCAGAGTGCTGCCTGTCAATGTCAGGTTCGCATCTGTCAGTGTCCTGCCTTCGGTCGTAATCACAGTGTACGAAGGCTTACCGGTGGGAGTTGCTTTGGTAATGGTGATCACAACAGGAGCACTCACTGCCGCAAGGTAATCGGCATCTGCCGCTTTGGTTGCTGTGATGGAGATTGCCCCCACCTTAACCGCAGTCAGAATATTGCCTTCTATGGTAGCTGCGCCATCACCGAGTTCTGTGCTGATGTGATAGGTCACCTCACCTGTGCCGCTGCCACCGGTGGTGCCCAGTGTCAGTGTCTGACCGTAGACCACCGTCGTGTCGCCGGTGATGACCAGTTTTTCCTGTGCATCCTTTTCCGTCAGCGTAATGACCACATTGACCGTGGCGGTTTCATAGTTGGCGGAAGTAATGCTTACCGGGAAAGTCATCGTATCTCCGATTTCTCCCGTGCCGGTCAGTGTGTAGCTCACGACACCGCTCTTATCTATGGAAAGATCCTTGATCATTCCGGTGTCTCCGACAGCCTCACCAAGTGTATAACCGGTTGCATCTGCCACAAGATCCGCTACGCTCACCGACTTCTCGCCGGTTGTGGTATACTTGTAGTTTTCCTCAATATCCTCCAGTACAGGTGCCTCTGCCTTTTCGATGATCAGTGTGCCGATCTCCATACCGGTCACTGCATTATAGTTACCGCCTTCACTGACATCGATGGTCACTTTGTAGCTGCCCGCATTCACAGGAACTTCTGTACTATTGTTATATTTTACCGTAATATTACCCATGCCACTGATGTTGTCCCCAGCCTTAACTGCTACGCTTACGGCTTTGCCATCATAGGTCAGGGTCAGTTTTCCTGCAGCAAAGGCAGGAGTCACCTGAAAGTCTGCCAGTTCGGGATCGATCTTCGTAATCTTCCAGATTGTGGTGGCAGTTCCGGTATAATTGCCCTGTCCTTTAATGGTCAGGGTGATGCTGTCATTAGCATCGGTTGCCTTGTTGCTGTCGTTCACAATCGTATAATCGGCAGCCGACAATTCTTTTCCGCCAAGGGTCACAGACTTGATGTTCACAGTCTGCTCCTCACCGTTATATTCCAAGCTTTCCGCATCCAGTACGATGGCTGCACCGCTGATGGACCTGGGTGAAATGGTGAAATCCTTGTTCGCTGTTCCCTTGTAGTTGCCCTGTCCGGTGATGGTCAGGGTCGCGGTACCGGCATTGACATTGCCGGAATAGCTGAAGGTAAAGTCCTTGCCTTCAATCAATGCATTTGTGCCGTCCTTAACTGCCGGAGTCGGCTCGATCTTCTCACCGGTGTATTCCTGCGTAGAAATATCGGCAATCATGGCCGCGGTAACTACCTTCGCGTCTACCGTAATGGTCACGTTAGCGGAACCGTAATAACCATCGCTGGAGTAGGACACCGTCAGGATAGCGGTACCGACTTCCTTCACCTTTATGGTGGGAGTAGCCGTCTTGCCATTGTCACTGATCTCCAATACGTTGGAATCGGAACTGGTCCAGCTCCAGGTACCGCCCTCCGGAGCCGTCTTGGCAGCCGTCAGGATAAAGTCTGCATCACCATAGGTCTTGCTGTCAGGAGCACCGTTGATCTTCACATCGGCATCTTTTTTCTCTGTCACAGTTACGGTGATGGTCTTGTCCTCCGGTGCCGCGAAGTTGGTGGTGGATGCGGCACTTACCTTAATGGTAAATTCTTTTGCTGTATCAGCAGCGTTTGCAGCCGTCAGCTGGTTCCCCGTAAGCGTGATACCGAGGGGATTCCCTTCCAACGCATAGGTCAGCTTTGCACCCTCGTCGGTGTTGTCAAAGGTTGCCCAGCCGGAAATATCCACTGCTACGCCGTTCTTCACCAACATTCCGGGTTTCACCGTGATAACCGGTGTTGCCTTATCAATGGTCACCGTTGTAGTGGTCGTAGTAGTCGTAGCAGGTGTATTATCATTACCTAAGAAGGTGTAGTTGCCGCTTAACAGTTTCACTGTGACAGTAACTTTCTTGTCCGCACCGGCATTTGCATCCGCCATCTGGCCGGTCACGGTATAATCCGTATCTTTCGTCAGGTTGACAAGTTGGTCTGTATTATCCTTAAAGATCTGTTCGGTAATTTCCACAGAGGTATCATTCTGCTCGTAGGTGCGGTTTTTAGCAGTTGCACTTCCCAGTCTGACAGACATTGGGGAAATCTCCGCTGTAGTCGTAACTATGTCTGCGCCTTCCTCCAGCTTATAATTCTGTGCGTAACGAAGAAGTTCCACCTTGACAGATACTGTTTGCTCCCCTGCATCCGCGTTTTGGAATTCCCCCACTGCCTTATAATCTATGCCATACTTCAGACCTGCTATCGGCTTGTTATCCTCGTCCACAAAAGACACCGATGAGACATCGGCTGTCTTGCTGCCGTCATAGGTCTTACCCAAAACGGAAGCGCTGGCAATCCGGATGGTTGCCTGCTCCACCGTCAATGTATAGCTTGCTGTATCTTCCTGGTAATTCTTCGTTGCAGCGACCGTTGCAGTGATGGTGGCTTCTCCTGCTCCCACGATGGTAACTTCGCCGGTGTCTTTGTCCACCGTTGCCACATCAGTGTTATCGCTGGCATAGGTAATTGTGCTATCAATATTTTTCAAGTCATACAGTACATTGCTAAATTTCGCGTCACCGTAAGTCTTCTCAACCTCATGTTGTGTAAAGCTTAATGTCCGCTTCGCCTGCTTAATAGCAAAGTTCTTTGTCACATCTTCGAACTTATAATTGCCCACTGCCTTAATGGTTACGGTACCGGCATTCTCACCGGCGTCCACGTTTTTGCCGTAAGTAATGGTGTAGTCCTCGTCTTTAATCAGTGTAACGTCATTAACTTTTACCGTAACATCCGGCTTAATCTGCTGGCCGGTGTAGGTCATGTCGCCATTCAGTTCCACAGTCGGTGCGGTGGTATTGGCAACAATCGTGAAACACCAGCCTTCACTCGTTAGGTCATCTGCAACCTTGTAGTTGGTACCCTCTGCCACATCGATCTTAACCGTGTAGTCCCCTACATTTGTGGGATTCTGCACCTTAGTATCGCCCTGGTAGTATTTCACTGCGGTGACATTGCCCATGCCGTTGATGTCGGACTTAGCCTCGACTTTTACAGTCTTGGCTTTACCATCGTAAGTTAAATTGTTCAGTGCAGTAAAGTTAAAGTTATCAGCCGTGGGAGTTGCCTTTGCAATCTCATAGGGTACTTCGACTTTCATTTGGTCATAGCCCGTGCCCGGGTAGAAAGTAACGATTGCGGTATAGGAACCGGCATCGGTGGGTGCAGTGTAGAGAGTGCTATCTCCCTTTTTATAGTTAACATAATGAAGTCTGTCCGCCGGTATCCATTTCTTCGGCGTTAATGTTACCTCTGCGTTATTACCGTCACCGTAGACCTTATGTTCCGGATTATTGATGGTCATGCTGCCGCCCTTAGGTGTTGGACAAGTTTTGTCTGTATTGGTGCAGGCAGCGGTGACAGTCCTGCCGTTTTCACTCAGCGTATATTTCCAGCTATGCTGATGTGCCTCAAGGTATAAAATATTACTACTTTGCACAATTCTATACCCCTGGTCAGTCAGATCCGATGTAAATATTTCAGCATAGTTCAAATTACTGGTGTTCGCGCCGGTGGCAATTATGACCTTGGCCCCTGGTTCAGGAAGTTTCTCACTGTCTCTGTTCACACCAATGCGGGCACTATCCGTCAATCCACTGTCAATGGTAATAACTGCATAAGAACTTCCATCCTTATCATTACCGCTTCCTCCCACATAGACGTTAGCCTTCTTGCCGTCAGTTCCCTGCACATACACACCGCTATTATTAATCGTACCGTTCAGATAATTGTCCTGAATCTTCGCCGAGCCGGACACATTAAACTTACCCTCCCAGGATACATACACGCCTCCGGAGCGCCTGTCGTATTTGTTAGTAGTATTGTTACCGGTAATCTCGCCACCGTTCATTTTCATCGCACCATTGTTAAATACATTCACTCCGCCACCATCGTGTGCACTGGTGTTTCCCGTAATTTTGCCATCGTTCATAATGAACGTACCATTTACATTCACTCCGCCGCCATAGGAGAAAAAAGTATTATTTACATTACTACTTGTACTACTATTTCCGGTAATGCTGCCTCCGGCCATGGTAAACGTACCAACCGCATTCACTCCACCACCGCAGCTGTCGGGAGTCGTATTTCCGGTAATATCGCCTCCGGTCATGGTGAATGTGCCGCCTTCTGCTACATACACTCCACCGCCACCAAGTGATTTATTTGTATTTTTGGTAATGCTGCCTCCGTTCATAGTAAATCTACCGGTCTCACTTACATACACACCACCGCCACAGGTACTCCTTTGATCACTTATATTTCCAGTGATCGTACCATTCCAGAGAACGAGGGTACCATCATTGTATATGCCGCGGCCGGTTGCACCGGATGCATGGGAAATCTCGCCAACCGTTTCCTGACAGTCGGTAATTTCAAGCGTTTTTCCACTCTGGACCTTAATAGCGTCAACCATTGTACCGCTTTCAACCTGGATTTTCTTCCCGTTTAAGCAAAGTCTTACATTAAAATCGCAAGTCCAGGGGGACGTAAGGGTAACATTCTCCTTCAGATAGTAGAAGCCATCTTGCGTAATATTGCTGAATGCAGAAATAGCTGTCCAGGTCATTTTTGCATGGTATGTACAGCTTTCATCGTTACAGATAAGATGGTCAGCATGAGTATCAGCCTGCACCGACACAAGTCCTACCATTGCTCCACAAATAGCATCATAGCGTGTCATATCCAGTTCATCTGCCAGTGTCTCATCCAGAGCCGCCAGATTCTCCAGGGCGGCATCTATGTCTGCCAACTGTTCATCGACGGTCTCTGCATTCTCTGCCGTCACTTCCTCCGGCAGGGCATTGATCAGTTCCTGCACCGCCTTTACCGCCGCAGTCTTCTCCGCGTCCTGTACACCGGCATCACCGCCGCTGATGTCTTTGGTGTCTTCGACAGAATTGTCAGCCTCGTATACCGTTACATCACTTTGAGGCTCCGGACTGGTCTCCGGAACTGTTGTTCCCTGCTCTGTTGTCGCATCCGCTTCCTGTGCCAATGCCGTCATAGGCACCGTGGAGAAGCAGAGTGTAACCGCCAT
>CAKSVQ010000052.1 GCA_934504065.1 uncultured Dysosmobacter sp.
AGCGGAGGATGAGCAGGTGGGCCGTCAGCACCCAGGAGAGGGGGTTTCAGATGGAGATGCCCAGCAGAGTGGGCCAGTGGGGGACCACCAGGAAGACCCACAGGATCCGCAGGCCGCACACGCCGCCGACGCTGATGACCATGGGCGCCAGCGCATCCCCCGCGCCCCGCAGCGCAAAATAATACTTCTGACCGCTGACCGGATCGGTCAGCGTTTCATAATAGGAATATCCCGGCAGCTCCGGCGCTTCCTGCGCCATGCCGTCATAATTGATCTCCGCGGGATAGCCCTCTGGCGGCGTGTCGGCCACCGTGCCGTTTTCCAGATCCAAATACAGCCGAAGCGGCTCATCCCCACCGGGGGTAAATGTGTAAGAGACCAGATAGACCACACGCTCGTCCGTTCCGTCCAGCGAAAGTCCCTCCATATCCGCCCCGTTCCAGCGGAAGTCCTGCTCCAACCACGGGGCAAACTCCTCTATGGGGAATACGGCGGCGGTCCCGCCGTCTGGATTTAAAAAGGTCAGTCCGCCGTCCGCCCCGGCCAGGATCATCCGGCCGCAAACGCAGCCCAAAACGCTTCCGTCCCAGTCCATGGCCCAGCGACCGTCCCACGCAGCAACCGTCATGCGGCTGCTGGCAGACCCCGGCGCGCCGCCGGAAAGGATCAAAAACTCCCCGTTCTGTGTCACGGAATCATAAATCGGGTCGGTGACCAGCTTTCCCCCGGCGCTGACCAGTCCGTACCGGGGCAGGTGGTCAGTGATGTAATCGTTCACCCGCAAATCAGCCCCCACGTAGGGCAGCAGCATTCCATAGTCTGCCCGGGGCGTAAGGCCGCTGCCGGGCTGATAGCCCGGGGCAAGGATATAGACCGCCCCCGTCGCTTCATAGGGGGTAAGGTGTGACCAGTCCGTATACACCGGGGAGAGAGGCGCTTCTTCCTCCTTCGCCGAAGGAGTATCCGCCCCGCAGCCCACAAGCAGGCACAGCGCCAAAGTCCACAGCAGCAAACGCTTCATCTGTTCTATCTCCTTGCTCAGTCCAGATTCTGCTCCACCGTATAGCGGAACACGCAGATCCCGTCCATGCGGTAATAGCAGAACTGGCCGTTTTCCGTGCAGGCGATGAGATCATCCCACACCCACGGTTCAAAATTGTAGTTCATCGTAAGGGTCACATACGCCATAGTGCAGTCTTCCCGGACCACATTCCCCTCTTCATCCAGCAGGTCCGTTCCACTTCCTTCCTCAAACAGGCGCGTGGCCATCGCATAGCACTTTCCGGTAACGGGGTCGACAATGGTGCTGCCCGTGTTATACCCGGGGAAGAACAATCGCTCTTCGTGGATGGGCTCGTACTCTGGCTCCCGGTAGTCCGGCGGGGCCTCTGCGGTAATGGCTCCGGTGGCGGCGTTCAGCCAGCACAGCGTCCAGCTTCCACCCGGCGCCTCCGGGTCCAGCCGGGTGACGCAGCCAATGTTCCCCGTCCACAGCAGGTCGCAGTCCTCGTCCCACTGCCAGACATAGTCCTCACCCAGCCATGGCTCCAGCGCATCCCGGGAAAATTCCACTACCGTGCGGCCCTCGGTGTCCACAATGAGGATAGGGCCGCTGGACAGGGTGAGCGCCAGTCGGTCCTCCGGCAGCACCTCGGTATTATAACACTCCCCTACCTCCTTCACCCAATGGCCATCCGGCGCGGCCAGCGTGATGGAAAAGCCGCCCTCCACCCACGTGTAGTCCGCCTCATGATGCCGGGCGGCGGCAATGCCGCGGTAAAGCAGCAGATACGGCGCATAGTCCGAAATATCCCGGCTGCGGCGTGGCATCTCGATCTTGGCATAGACCGGAGCCGTGACGATCTGGCCGTCTTCCGTAACAAGGCCCAGCGTGGAGAGCGCGCCCATATAGCTGTCGTTATCCAGATAGGTGCCGACATAAGGCAGCAGCGTGCCGTAATCCGCCCGGGGCGTCAACGTACCGTCCGGCTGATAGCCCGCGGCATAGGCATAGCGCTCCTCGGGCGCTTCATAGGGGGTGAGGTGCGACCAGTCGGTATACACCGGGGAGGGAGGCACTTCCTCCTCTGTCGGGGCGGCGGAGGAGCAGCCCGTGAGCAGGCAGACCGTCAGCGCCAGAAGCACCGCCCGCTGTCTCATGTGCCGTCTCCCACATCCAGCACGGACACATAGCCCTCATGGGCCACCAGCTTCTGGCCCTCTTCGCTCAAGATCCAGTCATAGAGAATTTTGGCCGGAGCGTCATCGAGCAGGTCCGCGGCAGTGAGCACATAGTAATTATTCAGGAAGGGATATTCCCCGCTGCGGATGGTGTCGGCACAGGGCTGCACACCGTCCACAGAGAGAATTTTCAGCCCGTCGGCCATCTTCATATCATTGGCATAGTAGTAGACGGTATAGCCGATGGCGGATGAGGTATCGTCATACGCGGCCACGGCCTCGATCAGATCGCCCATTTCACCGCGCACGTAATCCGCCGGGGCATTCATCATGGGCAGGTCCTTCATCACCAGCTTCAGCATGGCGGTCTGGCTGCCTGCCTCGGCGTTGCGCTGGAAGGGGACGATCTCCTCATCGCTGCCGCCCACCTGCGACCAGTTGGTGATCTCTCCGGTGTATATCTTCTGAATTTCCTCCGTGGAAAGGTCCTCCACCGGATTATCGGCATTCACCACAAACACCAGCGCATCCACGGCAAATGGCTCCATGTTCCACTGGAAGTTCCGCGCCTCCTTCTCCTGCCAGATCGTCTCCGCAGGCTCGGCGGCGATCAGCAGATCGGAACTGCCGTCCATCAGCGCCCGGTAGGACTGGGTGGTTTTCGAGAACTGGATAAGGTCGCTTACCTCCTCCCGGCTCTCGCCCAGCAGCACGCTGGCAATGGCCTGCCCCAGCGGGACGGTGGAAGTAGAGCCGTTGAGCTTGGGGAAATTCTCCCGGGTAAAAACGAACTGCTCCGCCGGAGGCGTTTCCGGCGTTTCGGCAGGGGTTTCTTTGGGGGCGCAGCCCGCCAGCAGTCCCACCGCCAGCAGCGGCGCAAGAAAACGGAACCATTTCATCAAATAGCACTCCTTTCTTTGTTTGGTCAGTATAGCACGTCATTTCCTGCAAATCGTGACAATTTGGAAACAAAGAAACGAGACCGTCAAACAAGTGGCTTCGCCACTTGTTTGAGAAGGTTCCGCTGCGCTACGTGCCTCATGACCGCTGTGCAGTCATTTCGACACACGCTTCGCGCAAAGTGTGTTCTGCCACGCACATGTCGCGGCAGAACACGAATTACATACCTTTCACGTCTGCGGACGTGAAACTCTGCGAGGCGTTTCAAAAAGCGGAATCCGCCGCAGAGCGATGCTCTGCGGCGGATCGTTCTTACATCGTCAGGCCGCGGCCGTTCTTCTGCTCCAGAACCAGCCGATCGGCGATCATGGCGATAAACTCGGAATTGGTGGGCTTTCCCTTAGTGTTGGAAACCGTGTAGCCAAAATACTTTTGCAGCGTTTCCAGATCACCCCGGTCCCATGCTACCTCGATGGCGTGGCGAATGGCCCGCTCCACCCGGGACGGCGTGGTGGAAAAGCGCTTGGCCACCGCCGGATACAGCACTTTAGTCACGGCGTTGATCACATCCATGTCCTCCACGGTGATCATGATGGCCTCCCGCAGGTACTGGTAGCCCTTGATGTGGGCCGGAACGCCGATCTCATGGATCACGGCGGTCACCTGATTTTTCAGTGCCGCCGCCCGTTCCTCCGGCGTGACGGCCTGCCCGAAGGCGGCGCACATCTGATCGATGAGCGTGCCCACTTCGCAGGGCTTGGGCAGGAAATAGCTCACACCGAGGGCGATGGCATCAGCCACCGCGCGGTCCGTGCAGAAAGCGGAAATCACGATCACCTTGGGCAGCGGCCCCTGCTTCTGGGCCTGACGCAGAAGAGAAAGGCCGTCGATCCCCGGCAGCATCAGATCCACCAGCAGCATATCCGGCTTGCGCTGGGACAAAAGGCGCAGCGCCTCCGTCCCCTCTCCAACAGAGCCCACCACCGTGAACATTTCCGTCTTCTCTATCTCGTCCCGCAGCATCGTGCGGAATTCTTCGTTGGCATCGGCCAACAAAACCGTTTTTCTGTTGTCCATACAATCCAATCCTTTTCCGTTTTTTCCGCATTGCAGCGGCTTGCATCCGCCGCATCCGCTTTTCTATAAACTAGCATAAATTGTCAGTTTTTTCAATACGGAACTGTCAATAAATCCCAAAAATTATTCGACAGATTTCTAAGGATTTCACGTTTTTTCGCTGTTTTGAGAGAGTTCTTCCAATTTTGCGTTGAGTTTTCTGTAAATTCGCTCCCGCATCCACGGCTCGGAGGAAACCGCCGGAACGTCGGAGAGCGCGAACCATCCCACCCGGCTGTTCTCCTCCGGGCGGCAGCGCACCGGAAGGGACGGGTCGCCCTCCAGCAGATAGGTCACATTCAGGTGCAGGTGGGAGGGCACATAGACCCCGTGCTTTTCGTGGCCGTTCACCGTGAGGATCTCCAGCGAAAAAATGCCGGGCAGCACCATGCGCGTTCCTGCAAGGCCGCTTTCCTCCTCCACCTCCCGGCGGGCCACCGCCGCCAAGTCCTGCTCACCGTCGGCATGGCCGCCCAGCCATGCCCACGAATCGTACAGGCGGTGATAGGCCAGCAGCGCCCGCTTCCGATCGGGGCTCACCACCCAGGCCGAGGCCGTGAAATGGGCCGAAGGGTTCTCCCGGCCAAAAAGTGCCTCGCCGCTCTTCAGCCGCCGCAGCATCTCTGCCCGGTCCTGCCGCTCCTGCTCGTTCCACGGACGATAGGCTTCTAATTCTCCGACCCAGTCCAAACGCTCACCCCGCCATGTATATATAGTATCCTGTAAAGTATGATATAGGAGTATTATATACACGCCGCAGGCGGCTTGTCTACTGAAAATTCCGATATACTGCCGGAATTGTGGAAAAGATGGCAAAAAGATACCATTAAGGCGGCGGTTTTCGGCACTTGCAACCGTTCCGTTCACTGCTCCTCCGGAACCAGCCACAGCTTTTTCGCGGCGCTTTTGGCCTCGCTGCGGCGGCTGACGCCCAGCTTATCCAGCACATGGCTGACGTGGGTCTTGACCGTGGGCAGCTTGATATCCAGCACCGCGCCGATCTCGGCGTTGCTCTTGTCGGCGCACAGCAGCCGCAGCACCTGCAGTTCCGTTCCGGTCAGCATTTCACTGGGGGCGAGACGGGGACGCAGAAAGGCCGGATAGTAGGCCGCCTGCATCCGCACCTCCGCCATCAGCCGCTTGAACCACCTGGTATCGCCCTCCCACTTCACTTCCTCTAAAAGCGGCAGCACCGCGCCGCCGTACACGCTGACGGTGCGGATGAAGCGAAATTCCGCCGCCGTTTCCAGCGCATCGGCAAGCCTTGCCCGCCACGCGCTGTCCTTTTTGCGATAGAGAGCGATGGCGCACATCACATCAAGGTGCACCCCGTCGATATACCGCGCGCAGGCCTTTGTATAGGGCTCCAGCGGCGAAAGGGTCAGCAGGGCAGCGTCCGGCTTGCCGTCTGCCAGCTCCACCTGCGCCTGCGTGAAGTATTGATAGCGCTTCATCACGTCCAGATGCATGGGGTCCCGGGGAGCCTTTTCCCGGTACCAGCCATCGGCACGGTCCAGATGCCCGGTGTGCAGGTCGATGCGGCAGAGCATGGCGTCGATATTGGGCAGAAAACGGGAAAGGCCGTTTTTCTCAAAGCGATCCCGCAGGGTCTCCAGCGTGCGGCGGGCATCGTCCGCCTGTCCGGCGGAGAGCTGGCTACGCCCCAGCAGCCCGGCCGCGGCAAATTCCATATCCGGTGTGCCGCTGCGGCGGATCTCCGCCATGCGGGAGATGAGGGAGAGCATCCGGGAGGAAATATCCTCCCCCTTTTCAAATTTGCTCTCCGCGATGGCGCAGTCCGCAAGGCCCACACCGTCCCGGCCCAGCACCGTCTCCACTGGAAGGCGGAGGGTCTGGTAGAGCAGGTCGTCCTTTTTGCTCCACGGGGAAAAATCCTTGCCGCCGTTCATGATGCTGGGCAGGCCGCTGGTCACAGAGAAGGGCGGCAGGGTCACCTCTTTATTCGTCAGCAGGCGGAACACCGCCGGGATCGTCTCCGTCAGCCCCTCTACGCCCCGCTGGGGCAGGGAAATATCCAGCCACGCAAGGCGGCTGCGGGCCTGCCGTCCGGCGGCATCCTGTCTGCCGCAGCCAAGGGCGAACTGCTGCAACGCCTGATACCAGCGTTCGGAGCCCTCATAATCCATGCTCAGCGCGCAGAGCATACTCATGCCCTGCATCAGCGCCGGGGAGGCCAATATCTCCGCCTCCGGCAGCGTGCGGTAATAGGACTCCATCTCGCCATAGTGCCCCATGCCGGGGTGCAGCTCGGCGTTGCGGATCAGCAGCTCCGACACCTTGGAGTGGTCGCCGCCCCGGGTATAGCATTCCAGCGCCCGGGGATAGTCCTCCTTCAGCTCGTAGTACAGTCCGCCCCGGCTGAACAGGGCGCGGCGCTTGTTCTCAGAATACTCCCGGTCCATCTCCCACAGCAAGAACGCCCGGAACTGGGGCCAGAAATGGAAAGTCTGGATGCCGTCATAGCGCAGCATGGTGGTGTAGCGCTGCAGCCAGTCCAGCACTTCCCCGGCGTGGGGGTCGCCGCTGACCATCCGGGCCATCTCCAAATCGAACTGCTCAAAAGGGGCCACCTCCAGCAAAAAGCGGCGCACGGGCAGGTCGAAGCGCTGATAGATCGCGGTCTCAAAATAGACAAACACCTCCCGGAAAGCCTGCGCCACGATCTCCGGGGAAAAGGGCTTGCCCCCGGCCATGCACCGGGCAGTGATGGCCACGCCCAGCGGGTGGCCGATGGACTTTTCCAGAATGCCGCTGATCTCACTGTCCGTCACCGGAACACCCGCGTTTTGAAACAGGCGGCGAATATCCTCTCTGCCAAAAAGCAGCTCGTCGGCGCTCACCACCCGCATCAGCCCCGCGTATTGAAACGCCATCAGGCACCCCGGCGGCGTTCCCCGGGAGAGCAGCACGAACCGCCGCCGGGTCTCCTCCCGGATCAGCGTGCACAGCGTCTGCCAGTCGGCTTCCTCCTGCATGAGCTGGGCGTCCTCCACCACCAGTACGTCCCATGTGTCATCCGGGGTGGGCAGCGCGAAATCCGACTCTCCCGCCCGCACACAGCACGTCTTCTGCCCCAACAGCAGCGTCCGGGTCAGCGCGCTTTTTCCAAAACCGCAGGGCGCGCTGAAAAACAGCACCCGGCCCCGCTCCATGAACGTGCAGAAGGTCTCGGCAATGCTGCGCTTGACTACAATGTGTTCCAGCATCCGCATCCCTCCGTCTTTTGGATTTCCTTTGATATATTTTTATTGTAGCAGGGCCTGCTTCTCTTGTAAATCATCCCAAAGTATGAGACGCAGGGCGGAGCGCCGGATGCTCCGCCCTGCGGTCTTATGCCGCTTTCAGCATATTTTCAATGGAAATTCCATATCCTTTAGTCGGATCATTCAGCAGCACATGGGTCACGGCGCCCACCAGCCTGCCGTTTTGCAAAATAGGGCTGCCGCTCATCCCCTGCACAATGCCGCCTGTCAGCTCCAACAGCGCCGGATCGGTGACCGAGAGTACCAGATCCCGGCCATCCTGCGCCACCGAATTTGTTTTCAAAATTTCAATGGCAAACATTTCCACCCCGTCGCCCTGAACGTTGGCTGCGATCACCGCCGCGCCGGGGGCGGGATCGCCTGTGGGCACTGCCTGCCCCTGTGAAGCAGGCAAATCCCCCTCCAGCGTGCCGAACACGCCGCTGGCGGTGTTGGCGTACAGCCCGCCAAGGTTGCTTTCCAACTCGAAGGCCCCCCGCAGCTCCCCGGCCGCGCCGCACGTGCCCTTTTTCACCGCCTTTACTGTGGAGGGAAGGATCGAGCCGCTGGAAAAGGGCATGAGCTGGGCGGTATCCACATCGGTGATGCCGTGCCCCAGCGCGCCGAAGGTCTTCGTGGCGGGATCATAATACGTCATTGTGCCGATCCCGGCCATGCTGTCCCGTATCCATGCGCCGATGCAGTAAACGCCCTGATCGTTCTGACGGGGCTGGACGCGGACGGTCATCTCCCCGCTGCCCCGCCGCACGGAAAGCTCCGCTTCCCCGCCGCACGCCTGCAGCAGGGACTGAAACTGCTCTGTGGAGGTCACCGCGTCGCCGCCGCACTCCAAAATCACATCGCCGGAGCGCAGCCCGCAGGCTTTGGCCGGCGTGCCGCCCTCCGGCGGCCTGACCACCACCACGCCCCGGGAGAAGAGCTTGATGCCCACCGTGTGCCCTACCGGGACCAGATAGCGGGGCGTCACCGTGGCGGAGGCCCCGGCCGCGCACACCAGCGCCGCCGCAAGTCCCACTGCCGCCATTCGCAAAAGCCGTTTTGCCGTTTGCACTGTTCCATACAACGAAAAACACTCCTTTCCGAATTTTTTTGCCGGAAGCTCCGGCCCGCTTATCTTTCGCCAAACGGCGGCGATGACGCCCGGCAAAATGCCCCAGCGCCGCCATGGCTGCATCTGCCTTTGCCGTCGAGACGGGAAAAAACAAAAACCCGCAGGCAAAAGCCTGCGGGTTCTCCTGTTTTTTGTCAGTCGCGCTTATTGAAAATTTTAAAAATATCGTCGAAAGGATCGTTCTCCTCCACCTTGGGCAGGTCCTCCTCCGCCAGCGGCATGGGAGCGGACACATGCTCTGTCGGAGCTTCCTCCGCCGCCGGAGCGGTGGCGGGCTGCTGCTGGGCAGTGGGCTGCGCTTCCACAGCCTTGGGGGCCGCCTTCGGAGCGGGCGCGGCGCTGTCCGGTGCCTTGTCAAAGCCTGTGGCGATGACCGTGACGCGGATCTCGTCATCCAGCGACTCGTCGAAGGTCGCGCCGAAGATGGTAAGCGCGTCGGGGTGGACGGCAGCCTGCACCAGCGAGGAGGCCTGTTCCACTTCCTCCAACCCGATGTCCATGGAGCCGGTGATGTTGATGAGCACGCCCTTGGCCCCATCGATCGAGGTTTCCAGCAGGGGGCTGGAAATGGCCATCTTGGCAGCTTCCTCGGCCTTACCCTTGCCCGCCGCGCGGCCCACGCCCATGTGGGCCATGCCCGCGTTTTTCATAATGGCGGTCACATCGGCAAAGTCCAGATTGATAAAGCCGGTATCCCGGATCAGGTCGGAAATGGACTGCACCGCCTGACGCAGCACATCGTCGGCAATTTCAAAGGCATTGGCAAATGTGATCTTCTGATCGGTGGCGTGCTTGAGGCGGTCGTTGGGGATGATGACCAGCGAGTCCACCTTGTCCTCCAACTCCGCAATGCCTGCGGCAGCCGCCCGCATCCGGCGCTGGCCCTCAAAGCCGAAGGGCTTTGTGACCACGGCCACGGTGAGAATATCCATCTCCTTGGCGATCTCCGCCACGATGGGCGCGCCGCCGGTGCCCGTGCCGCCGCCCATGCCGGCGGTGATGAACACCATGTCCGTGTTCTCCAGCGCCTTGGCGATCTGGTTGCGGCTTTCCTCGGCGGCCTTGCGGCCCACCTCCGGATCGGCGCCCGCGCCCTGTCCGTGGGTCAGCTTTTCGCCGATCTGAATTTTATAGGTAGCGCTGGAAACATTCAGCGCCTGCTTATCCGTGTTCACCGCCACAAAATCGACGCCCTTCGCGCCGGAACGGACCATGCGGTTGACCACATTGTTACCGCCGCCGCCCACGCCGATGACTTTAATATTGACAACGGTATCGGGACCGGTCTCCAATCCAAATGCCATAGTGCTGCCTCCTGCTGTCGTTTGTATCACACCGCGCCAGCGGCGCAGTATTCCGTAGTCTACAAGTATTTTAATTATTGTATGACACTTTGCCCTCCCGGTCAAGTGTCCCGCCGGGATTTCACCGGAAATTCCCGAAAAAAACCTTTTTCGACGGGCGGCTTCTCACCGCTCCTCCTGAATGAAATAGGTGCGCCCGCCCTCCCGGCGCATATCAAAGGTCCCGGTCATATTTTCCTGAATTTTTCCACTGGCCAGCGCCGCGCTCAGCGTTTTCAGCTTATAGGCGTAATCGTCCTCATAGAGCATCTCCACCGTGAAGCGCCCGGCGTAATCCATGGCGATGTAGGCTGGATCGTCCAGATGGATGCCGTTCACCTCATCCATCATGCCCGCATCCTCCAGAGCAGACAGCAGGCCGAGAAGGCTGTTTTGCTGCGAGGCGTATTCCGCCGCCAGCACGATCTTCGTCCCCACGGAGGGGGCCAGCAGCGTCACGCCCGTGATGGTGCCGCGGTCCGCCGCGTCGCCGGGGGCGCACTGCTCCACGATCTTGCCCCGGGGGCTCACCAGCCACGCATATCCGTCCTGCACCACCGCAAGGGGCGTGCCGCACTCCTCCACCTCGATGAGCAGGGTGTCCGGCAGCTTGCGGTTGATGCGCTTGACCCGCTCGATGTAAGGCAGCGCCTCCTGAATACGCTGGCGCACCGTGTTTTTGTTCAGCAAAAACAAATTGTCGCCGCTGTGTACCCCGGCGGCTTCGATGATCTCCTCCTGCGTATAGCGCTCGCCTCCGGTGACGACCACCGTGTCCACCCGGAAAAACAGTGTCAGCGCCGCGATAATGGCCGCACAGACCACCAATACGGACAGCAGCTTATAGAGGAAGCCGAACTGCCCTCCCCGCCGTCTGTTTCTTCTGCGTCGTGCCATAGTGCTTTCTCCTACTTCTCTGTTTCCTGCCGGGTGATGTCCGCGCCCAGCGCCGCAAGATCGGCCACAATGTCCTGATACCCCCGGTCAATGTGCCCGGTCTCAAAAATCTCCGTTTCGCCCTCGGCCATCAGCGCCGCGCAGCACAGTGCCGCGCCGCCCCGCAGGTCCGTGCAGTACACCCTTGCGCCGTGAAGCGCGGGAACACCGCTGACCACCGCCGTCCGCCCGGACACCCGGATGTCCGCCCCCATGCGGGTCAGCTCATCCACATGGCGGTAGCGGTTTTCAAAAATATTTTCCTCAAAGACCGTCGCGCCCCGGCTGCGCAGCAGCGCCGCCATCAAAACCGCCTGCGCGTCGGTGGGAAAACCGGGATAGGGCGCGGTGCGCACCGGGCGCACCGCCCGCAACTGTCCGGGGGCGCTCAGGCGGATACCCTCCTTCAAGCCGTGCACGGTGCATCCACTCTCCCGCAGCACGGCGGTCACGGCGGCAAGGTGCTCTTCCCGCGCCCCCCGGAGCATGACCTCGCCCCCGGCGCCCGCGGCGGCACAGAGGTATGTGGCGGCGGCGATGCGGTCCGGCATCACCGCGTAGGCACAGCCGTGCAGCCTTTGCCCACCCTCCACCGTCACAGTGGAGGTGCCCGCGCCGGACACGCAGCCGCCGCAGGCGTTCAAAAAGTCCTGCAGGTCGCCGATCTCCGGCTCCCGGGCCGCATTGCAGATGGATGTGACACCCTCCGCGCCGCAGGCCGCCAGCATCAGATTTTCCGTAGCGCCCACAGAGGGGATGGCCAGCACCACCTCCGCGCCCCGCAGCTGCCGTGCACGGCAGTGCAGCCGCCCGCCGGAATCGTCGATCTCCGCCCCCAGCGCCCGCAGGCCGGACAGGTGCAGGTCGATGGGCCTTGGCCCCAGCTCGCAGCCGCCGGGATAACTCAGTTCCACTTGGCCGCAGCGGGCCAGCATGGCCCCGAGGAATATGGCGGACGAGCGCATCTCCCGCATCAGCGCGTCAGAGACCGCGCAGCCGCTCAGCGCGGCGGCGTCCACCAAAAGGCTGGTGCCTTCCCACCGCGTCTTGCAGCCCAGCGAGCGCAGAATGCGGACCGAGGCATCCACATCCCGCAGCCGGGGGCAGTTTTGCACTTCCACCTCCCCCGCGGTCAGCAATGTGGCCGCAAGAATGGGCAGCACGCTGTTTTTCGCCCCCTGTATGGCGGTCTCGCCTGAAAGATGCGCGCCGCCCCGCGCCAGGATCGTTTTCATATCCATCCCCCCATGCCCAAAATGGTCTGCCCCATCCTATGGGCATGGGAGAACGGTGGTTACTTGCAAAGCTCCAGCACCGCCTGATAAATGCGTGCCGTGGCGTCCCGAATTCCCATGGACGCCATGGCCTGCTCCATCCGCGCAAGGCACGCTTCATCGTGCAGTATCCCACAGGCCGCCGAGAAAAGCGCCTGCCCGGAGCTCTCCTTTTCCAGCACCACCGCCGCGCCGCCGCCTGCTTCCAGCGCCCGGGCGTTCTTTTCCTGATGGTTGTTGGTCACGTAGGGCGAGGGCACGATCAGCGCCGGAACGCCCAGCGCCGTCAACTCGCTGATGGTGGAAGCACCCGCCCGGCAGATCACAAGGTCTGCCGCCCGCATGACCACCGCCATATCGTAAATGTACTCCCGCACCGAAAGGGCCGGGTGGCGGGCAAGGTCCACGCCCTTTTCCGCCAGCGCCTGCATCACGGCGGGATAGCCGCTTTTCCCAGCGGCGTGGATATGGTAAAACGGCTCCTTCGCCGCCTCCAGCGCCAGAAAGTCCGCCATCTGCCGATTCATACCGGAGGCTCCCAGCGAGCCCCAGAAGGAAACGATGAGCTTTCGTCCGTCGTCCATGCCCAGCTTTTCCTTCGCCTGCCGCTTGGTCAGTTCGAAGAAGTCCTCCCGTACCGGGGTCCCGGTGACCAGCACCTTTTCCGGGTGGCGGTAATGGGTCCGGCAGGCCTCAAAGCCCACCATGATCCGCCCGGCAAAGGGCTCCAGCATTTCCGTGGTCAGTCCCGGCACCATGTTGGATTCGTGGACGGCGGTGGGGATACCCATTTTCGCGGCGGCCTTCACCACCGGAAAGCTGGCATAGCCCCCGGTGCCCACCACCACGTCGGGCCGGAAGTCCCGCAGAATGGCCCGGGCCTCCCGGGGGGAGCGGAACAGATTCCCCAGTGACACCAGATTGTGCCGCAGCTCTTTGGGCCGCAGCGAGCGGTGAAAGCTGGAAATATGCACCGTGCGGAACGCATAACCCGCCTTGGGGACAAGGTCCTTTTCCAGCCCCCGCTCCGCCCCCACGAAGAGGAATTCCGTGCGGGGGTCCTTTTCATGCATCAGCTGCGCCAGCGCAATGGCGGGGTTCACGTGGCCCGCCGTGCCGCCGCAGGTGAAGATCACACGCTTGAGCGTTTTGTTCTCCATGTTCCACCTCTTCTCCGCTACCCGGCCTTTGTGGGCTTCATCTGCCGCGATACGGACAGTACCATGCCCATTTCCGCCAGCTGGATGGAAAGGGCCGTGCCGCCATAGCTGAAAAACGGCAGGGAAATGCCCGTGGTGGGC
>CAKSVQ010000053.1 GCA_934504065.1 uncultured Dysosmobacter sp.
CTGCGTTAGTGACACCTGTGTTTCATTTCCCTTTGGTGTCTTGTAGCGCAGCGGAAAGGAATGGTCATAACCATGAAGCAGCCAAAGCAGCCGGACAGCCTTGCGGCGTATTTCCGGGAGGAAAAGGGTCCGCTGGCCATCGTGACCCTCACCGGACTTTTATATAATGTAGGCCTTGCCTTTGGGCCTGTGATGGAGGGCTGGATGGCCCAGTGCCTTGTGGACATTCTGGGCGGCAGCGCCTGCTGGAGCACCATGGTCCATCTTGCGGCGCTGTATGTGGCGGTGACGCTGGCAGTGCAGGGGGCGCGGTATTTCAAGCGGTTTTACGTCCGGCGGTTTGCCAACAACGTCAACCGCAGCATGAAGCAGGTGCTCTATGCCAACCTTTTGAAAACGCCCCGGGAGGAGCTGGAACGGGCCGGAGTGGGCAGCCTGATGACCAAGGCCATCTCGGATGTGGATGCCTGCGTGGAGGGCATGCGGAAATTCACCACGGAGGTATTTGACACCGGAGTGGCGCTGGCGGCCTATTTTGTGCTGCTGATGATCTACGACTGGCGTCTGGCACTGCTGACGGGGCTGTTTCCTCCGGTGGCCTTTATTTTGGCCGAGCGAATGAAAAAGCCGGTGTCCCGGTGCGCGGCGGCGTATAAGGAGAGCGCGGGCCGCCTCAGCGGGGCCACGCTGGAGCGCATCGCCGGGGCGGTGACCTACCGGGTCTTCGGTCTGGAAGCCCAGCGGGACGCGGCGTATGAGGACTGCCTTGCCGACTATGAAAAAAAGGCTGCCGCGGCAAACCTCTGGGAAAACACCCTGCAGCCGCTCTATCAGGTGGTTTCCATGCTGGGCGCGGTGCTGATCTTGTGGCTGGGCGGAAAGAACGTGGCGGGCAGCGGCTGGGCGAACTGGGACATCGCGGCCTTTACGGCGTTTCTTGCCTGCTTTACCAAGCTTTCGGTCAAGGCGTCCAAGGCGGCAAAGCTCTTTAACTCCGTGCAGAAGGCGCAGGTCTCGTGGAAGCGGGTCAAGCCGCTATTAAAGGCCACGCAGGAAGAAGAGCCCCTTCCCCCCGCCCCGGCGGCGGAGGTAGTGGTCAAGGACCTCTGCTTTGCATATCCCGGCGGCCGGCAGATCTTAAAGGACATCAGCTTTACGGCAAAGCCCGGACAGATCATCGGCGTGACCGGGCCGGTGGCCTGCGGCAAGTCCACGCTGGGCAAGGCGTTTTTGTGCGAGTTGCCCTATGGCGGCAGCATCCGCTTCGGCGGACAGGAACTGCGGGACATGGACGAGGCGCAGCGCACCCGGGTGGTGGGGTATCTGGGTCATCAGCCGGAGCTGCTCAGCGCCAGCATCCGGGACAATATCCTGCTGGGAAGCCCCGGCGAAGCGGCGCCGTATCTGGCGGCGGTTTGCCTTTCCGATGAGGTGGCGGCCATGGAGGATGGCGAAAATACGGCGGTGAGCAGCGGCGGCGTCCGCCTTTCCGGCGGGCAGCAGGCGCGGCTGGCGCTGGCAAGAACGCTGTGCAGCCGCCGCCCGCTGATGATTTTGGACGATCCCTTCTCCGCGGTGGATATGAAAACGGAGGGCGAGCTGCTGGGCAACCTGCGCGCCATGGCGGGCGACAGCGTGATATTGCTGCTGTCCCATCGGCTGGACCGCTTTGCCCAGCTGGACGGCGTGATCTGGATGGAAAACGGCACGGCGCAGGCGGGCACCCACGCCCAGATCATGGAGCGCTGCCCCGCCTATGCGGCGCTTTACCGGGAGCAGAGAGGAGCTGACGGACATGGAAACTAAAATTTCCCGCATTTTCCTCCGGGAGCTTCGACGGCAGTGGCCGCTGACGCTGGCGCTGCTGATCGCCGTGGCCGGAGCGGTGGCGCTGGGACTGATGCCGCCGCTGGTGCTGGAGCAGGCAGTGAACCGCCTGACCTCCGGCGCGGGGGTGCCGTTGACGCTGGCACTGCTGTATTTCGGCACACTGGCGCTGGCGGGCGTGTTCGATTCTGCCAAGGAATTCCTCCTGACGGTGCTGGGCCAAAAGCTCACCCGCGCCCTGCGGGGGCAGATGTGCCGCAAGCTCTCCCATCTGAGCGCGGCGTGGTTTGCGGGCCGGGAGCCGGGGGCGGTGGCCTCCCGCTTCGTGGGGGACGTGGACACGGTGGAGTCCCTGTTTTCCTCCGGCATCGTCAGCATGGCGGTGGATGCGTGCAAAGTATTGAGCGTATTGGCCATTATATTCGTCAAAAGCAAGGGGCTGGGCGTGCTGATGCCGCTGGCCACGCCGCTGTTGCTGTGGATGACCCGGACGTTCCAAAAGCGAATGCTGACCTCCCAGCTTGCCAACCGGGCAGCGGTGAGCCGGGTGAGCCACCACGTACCGGAGACGATCCGCTGCATCCGCATGATCCACACCCTGCGCAAAGAGCGCTTCATGGCCCGGCGCTATGACGCGGCCATTCAGGATGGCTACCGGGCTATGGAAAAATCCAATTTCTATGATTCCATCTATTCCCCCATCGTGCTGGTGGTCAGCGCCGTGGTAGTGGCGGTGATGATGGTGTGCGCCTCCCTCGGCGGCGGGATGGAAGAGTTCTTCGGCATGAGCGTGGGCACCGCGGTGGCGGTGATGGCGTATGTGGGCAAGGTCTTCGGCCCGCTGGAGAGCATCGGCATGGAAATTCAGAGCGTGCAGTCCGCCGTGGCGGGCGTGCGCCGCATCCGGGAATTTTTACAGGAGCCGGAGCAGGCGCAGGGCGACGCTTCAGTGACCATAGACACCCTGCGGCGCAGCGGCGCGCCTGCTGTGGCGGTGGAGCACGTGCGCTTTGGCTATGACGAGAGCCGGGACGTGCTGCAAGACTGTACCTTTACCGTGGCGGAGGGCGAGAGCGTGACTCTGACCGGGCGCACCGGAGCGGGCAAGAGCACGGTCTTCAAGCTGCTGCTGGGGCTCTACCGCCCCGGAGCGGGCCGCGTGCAAATCTTTGGCACGGATGCCGTCTCCATTCCCCCGGCCCTGCGGCGCAGGCTGTTTGGCTATGTAGAGCAGTCGTTCCATCTGGTGCCCGGCACAGTGCTGGAGCAGATCACGCTGTGGGACGGCAGCATCAGCCGAGAAATGGCGGAGAAAAGCGCCCGTCTGGTGGGCCTGCACGATTCCATTTCCGCCCTGCCGCAGGGGTATGACACCCCCTGCGCCGAGGGGCTGTTCTCGCAGGGGCAGTTCCAGCTTCTTTCCATTGCCCGGGCTGTGGCGGCGGACCCCGCCATCTTGCTGCTGGACGAGATCACCGCCAATCTGGACGGCGAAACGGAGCACACCGTGCTCACCGCGCTGGAGCGGGCGGCGGAAAACCGCACGGTGGTCTCCATTTCCCATCGGCTCTACCGCCGGACAGGCGGACGGCAGATCCCAATCGCAGGGGAAGATACCGGGGAAAATATGGAGGCAGTTGCGGTTTCCGGCGAAAAATGATATACTAAAACTGTCAAAATGGCCGTTCCCCCGGCGGCATCGGGGGAAGGCGGAAGTATATCATGAAAGAGTTTTTTGCATTATGAAGAACTGTTGTATAGGTGTGTTAGCCCATGTGGACGCGGGAAAGACCACGCTGTCCGAGGCCCTGCTTTACCGCAGCGGCACGCTGCGCCGTCTGGGCCGGGTGGACCACAGGGATGCCTTTTTGGATACGGACGAGATCGAACGGGAGCGGGGGATCACCATTTTCTCCAAGCAGGCGGTGTTTCCGCTGGGCGACCGGGAGGTCACGCTGCTGGATACCCCCGGCCATGTGGACTTTTCCTCGGAGACGGAGCGGACGCTGCGGGTGCTGGACTGTGCGGTGCTGGTGATCTCCGGCACGGACGGCGTGCAGGCCCACACCCGGACGCTCTGGCGGCTGCTGGAGCGCTATGGTGTGCCGACGTTCCTGTTCATCAATAAAATGGATCTGGCCGGGGCGGACCGGGACGCGCTGCTGGTGGAGCTGAAGCAGAAGCTTTCGGACGGATGCGTCGATGCCGCCGCGCCGCAGGAGACCTTCTGTGAGGAAGCGGCGCTGTGCGACGAGGACGTGATGGAGCGCTATCTCACGCAAGGCACAGTGACCGACGGCGACGTGCGCGCCATGGTGGCGGCGCGGAAGCTGTTTCCCTGTTTTTTTGGCGCGGCGCTGAAGCTGGAGGGCGTGGACGCGCTGCTGGACGGCCTTGCCCGTTTTGCGCCGGAGCTCCACTACCCGGCGGATTTCGGCGCGCGGGTATTCAAGGTGGCCCGGGACGCGCAGGGTGCGCGGCTGACCTATTTAAAGGTCACCGGAGGAGTGCTGCGCGTCAAAGCGCCGTTGACGGCGCAGGGCGGGAAAGCCGACCAGCTCCGCATTTACTCCGGGGCGAAATTCCGCACTGTGGAGCAGGCGGAGGCTGGAATGGTGGTGGCCGTCACGGGACTTCCCGACACCCAGCCCGGTGACGGGCTGGGTTTTGAAAAGCCGTGGACAGGCCCCCTTTTGCAGCCCGTGCTGAATTACCGGGTGGAGCTGCCGGACGGAACGGACCCCCAGACGGCGCTGAAAAATCTGCGCCTTCTGCAGGAAGAAGACCCCCAGCTCCATGTTTCGTGGAACGATGGGGCCATTGCGGTGCAGCTGATGGGCGAGGTGCAGATGGAAATTCTGCGCCGCCGCATCCGGGAGCGCTTCGGCATGGCGGTGGACTTCGGCACCGGGGCCATCTGCTATCGGGAGACCATTGCCGACACGGTGGAGGGCATCGGCCACTTCGAGCCCCTGCGCCACTATGCGGAGGTGCACCTTGTATTGGAGCCTGCCCCCCGGGGCAGCGGCGTGACAGTGGCGGCAGACTGCCCCACCGACGAGCTGGATGGAAACTGGCAGCGCCTGATCCTGACCCACCTGATGGAAAAGCAGCATCTGGGCGTGCTGACCGGGTCGCCCATTACGGATATCAAGATCACGCTGACGGCGGGCCGCGCCCACGTCAAGCACACGGAGGGCGGCGATTTCCGGCAGGCCACCTACCGGGCGGTACGGCAGGGGCTGATGCAGGCGGAGAGTGTTTTGCTGGAGCCATGGTACGACTTCCGGCTGGAAGTGCCTTCAGCGCAGGTGGGCCGCGCCATCAGCGATTTGCAGTGCATGAACGGTGAGGTGCAGCCGCCGGAGAATCTGGGAGAAGAAACGGTTTTGACGGGCTCGGCCCCGGTGGCGGCCATGCAGGGCTATGCCGCCGAGGTGACGGCCTATACCCGGGGGCAGGGCAAGCTGTCCTGTGTCAGCAGCGGATACCGCCCCTGCGCCCGGCAGGCGGAGGTGGTGGAAGCCGTGGGATACGACCCGGAGCGGGACGTGGACAACACAGCGGATTCTGTCTTCTGCGGCCACGGCGCGGGTTATACGGTGAAGTGGAACGAAGTGGCGTCCCACGCCCATGTGCCCCCCACGCTGCGCCCGCAGGCGCAGGAGGATCAGCCCGCCCAGCCCGCGCCTCAGCCCCGCAGGGCGCAGAGCTATGCGGGCACGCTGGCACAGGACAAGGAATTGCAGGCAATTTTCGAGCGCACCTATGGCCCTGTCAAGCAGCAGGCCTTCACACCGCCAAAACCGCCGAAGCGCCCCGTGCAGCAGGACAGCGAAGAGCAGCGCCGGGCCATCCGGGAGCGGTTTCAGGGCGAGGAATATCTGCTAGTGGACGGCTACAACATCATTTTCGCGTGGGACGAACTGAAAAAAATCGCCCGGGAGAATCTGGATGCCGCCCGTAAGGCGCTGTGCGACCTGCTGTGCGATTATCAGGGCTACCTAAAGTGCCGCGTCATCGCCGTGTTCGACGCCTATAAGGTCAAGGGCGGACTGGGGTCCGTGGAGACCTACCATAATATCCACGTGGTCTACACCAAGGAGGCAGAGACGGCGGACGCCTATATTGAGCGGGCCACCTATGCCATTGGGCGGCAGCACCGGGTGCGGGTGGCCACCTCCGACGGACCAGAGCAGCTCATTATTCTGGGCCACGGGGCGCTGCGCCTGTCGGCCTCCGGCTTCCATGAGGAGATGGAGCAGGTGCGCGGCGGCATCACCGCCGCGTTGGAACGGAACAACCGCAAAGGCCGCGTGGAGGCCATGCGCTCTGCCATGGAGCGGGCGCAGAAAAAGGAGGATGGATCATGCTGACGCTTTTTGTGGCGCTGACGACGCTGGCGGCGTGCACGGTGGGGCGGTGGTATCTGGAGCGTCCCAGCCGAAAAGACCGCAGCTATGCCAAGGGGCGAATCGAACTGTGCACCTGTTATAATCCCGGCGCGGGCTTTGGCCTGCGCACTTCCCGGGCGGTGGTGACGGCGGCCTCTGCCGTGACGCTGCTCTCATTGTGGCTGCGGCGGCGCCGCGCCCCGGTGGGCGTGGGACTGCTGCTGGGCGGCGGTGTCAGCAATCTTTTCGAGCGGATGCGCTTTAAAAAGGTATTCGATTACGTGTGCTTTCCCAAAGCACCGGGGCAGCTGCGGAAATATGTCTTTAATCTGGCGGATTTTGCCATCTTTGCAGGTGGGCTCTATCTGCTGCTGAAAAAGAAAAGGCGGAACACTTGACAAGCCGGGGAAGATATGTTATTTGTATTACAAAGCTAATACACTGATACAATGAAGAAAAATGATGTGCAGCAACGTTTTATAGGTTGTGGAAAAAGCCTCGCAGAGTTTCGCGTCCGCAGACGCGAAAGAATTAAAATCCGTGTTCTGCCGTGACATGTGCGTGGCAGAACACACTTTGCGCGGAGCGTGTGTCTCATGACCGCTATGCGGTCATAAGGCACGGAGCGTAGCGAAACTTCCTCGCAAAAGTGGCGAAGCCACTTTTGCGATTAAAAGAACCGACCCGGAAATTGAGGGGGACACCATGAAAATTTTGATCACCTCGGATTGGTACGACGCCGCGGTCAACGGCGTTGTGACCTCTGTGAAGAACTTGAAGCGGGGCTTGGAAGAGCGGGGCCATGAGGTGCGGGTGCTGACGCTGTCGCAGTCCACCCATTCGTGGGAGAAGGACGGCGAGACCTGCATCGGCTCCATCCCGGCTGGATTGGTCTATCCCGGCGCCCGGATGCGCACGGCGCTGGCGGGGGGCTATGTCCGGGAGCTGATGGAATGGGGGCCGGATGTGGTCCATTCCCAGTGCGAATTTTCCACCTTTTTTCTGGCCCGCCGCATTGCTGAGGAATTGCAGGTCCCCCTTGTCCACACCTATCACACGGTCTATGAGGACTATACCCATTACTTTTCCCCCAGCGTGCGGCTGGGCAAGCGGGCGGCGGCGGTGTTTTCCCGCTGGGTGGCCGCCCGGACGGACTGCATGATCGTGCCCACCGGAAAGGTACGGCTGCTGCTGCAGGGCTACGGCATCCAGTGCCCGATCTTTGTGGTGCCCTCCGGCATCGATCTCAGCCGCTTTGCCAAGCGCCGCGACCCGGCACGCAGGGCAGAAATGCGGCGGGAGCTGGGCATCCCGGAGGGGAATTTGATCCTGGTGTGCGTGGGCCGTCTGGCAGAGGAAAAGAATGTGGACGAGCTGCTGCGCCTGCGCAAGGCCATGGGAGACGACGCCGCCACGCTGCTGCTGGTGGGAGACGGACCGGACCGTCCTCGGCTGGAGGGCATCGCGGCGGAGCTGGGCCTGCGAGCCCCGGACGTGGTGTTTGCGGGCATGATCCCCGCGCCGCAGATCGTGGACTGGTATCAGCTGGGCGACCTGTTTGTCAGTGCCTCCACCAGCGAGACGCAGGGGCTGACCTATGTGGAGGCGCTGGCTTCCGGTACCCCGGCGCTGTGCAGGGCCGACCCCTGTCTGGACGGTGTGATCCGGGAGGGGGAGAACGGCTGGACCTTCCTCGACGGGGAGGAATTTGCCCAGAAGCTGGCGCTGTTCCGGGCGGGGCCGGACAGGGAAGAGGTGGCCCGGGAGAGTGCGGAGGACTTTTCCCTCCAGCGCTTCGCCCAGCGGGCGGAGGAGATCTATCTGCGGCAGATTGAAAACCGCAAGGCCTCCGGCGCGAAAAAACCGATCCACAAATATTTACAGATCGTCAAAATTTCAAGAATTTATACGAAGCGTAGCGAAAAATGAGTAAACTAAGCCGAGGGAGGACAGCGGTGCTGTCCTCCCTCGGCTTCAGTTTGTGGAAAAAGCCGTTATTCCTTCGCGGCGCTCCACGCGGTCTCCAGCGCCAGTACCATCATATCATGGAAGGAGTTCTGCCGCTCCTGCGCGGACAGGGCTTCCCCGGTGAAGATATGGTCGGAGATGGTCAGCAGGCTCAGGGCCTGCTTGTGGAGCTGCTGGGCCGTCCAGTAAAGTCCGGCGGTCTCCATCTCCACGGCCAGAATGCCGAAGCGGCGGTACTGCTCCCGGGCGTCGGCATTGTCATTATAGAACTGGTCGGCGGTGAACACCTGCCCCACGTCCGTGGGAATGCCCAGCTTTTGGGCGGCGTCCGCAGCGGTGCGCAGCAGCGTCCAGTCTGCCGTGGCGCACAGCTGGCCGGGGAAGCGGTATTGATCCACAAAGCGGGAGTTGGTGGAAGCGCCCATGGCGATCACCACGTCCCGCAGCTTCACGTGCTCGCCGATGCCTCCGGCGGAGCCGATGCGGATAATGGCGTCCACGCCGAAAAATTGATAGAGTTCATAGGCGTAAAGCCCCATGGAGGGCACGCCCATGCCATGGCCCATCACGGAGATGCGGCGGCCCTTATATAGGCCCGTGTAGCCCAGCATATTCCGCACGGTGTTGAAGAGAACCGGGTTTTCCAGATAGTGCTCGGCCACGTATTGGGCCCGCAGAGGATCGCCGGGCATCAGGCAGACATTGGCGATCTGCGCGGGATCGGCGGCAATGGAGGCAGAGGGGGACTCTTTGATGGCCATGCTTGATTCCTCCTTGTATCTTAAAGAAAGAATAATACGATTTGTTGTCAAAAATGGGTCATACCCGGCGGATGTAGTCGGCCTTGCGGGGCTTGGGCGCAGGGGCGGGACCGTCGGCATAGCCGAGGATGCAGATGCCAACGCCCCGGTAATTTTCGCCAAGGCCCCACGTCTTCAGCACGTCCTTTCCGGCGGGGGTGTCGAAATACTCCATGGCCCGGTTGATCCAGCAGGAGCCCACGCCCAGCGACGCGGCGGCGGTCATCAGATTGCCCATGACCAGCGAGCCGTCCTGCAGCCAGTTGGCCCGGCTGCTGTCAGCCAGCACCACCACGGCGGTGGGAGCGCCATAGAAGGGATCGGCCTTGGGGTTGCCCTGAATTTCGGCATTGGCACGGGAGAGCATGGAAAGCGTCTCCTTGTCCTGCACCACCACCATCACGGCGGGCTGCAGCCCGGCGGCGGTGGCAGCCCATGTGCCGGCCTCCAAAATGGCGTCCAGCTCCTCGTCGGAGATCTGCTTGTCCTGATATTTGCGGATGCTGCGGCGTTCCTTTAAAATTTTCAGTGTTTCGTTTGTCATAATAGGATTCCTTTCCGCCGCTGAAGCGGCTGTTTCAATGTTCGGGGAAAATGGTTTGCATGATTTGACTGCACGTCTGGTACATCAAAAGGGTGTCGATCCCATAGGCCAGAAAATCCAGCCCGTGAGCAAACAGCTGGCGGACGAATGCGGGATCGGTCCCCAGCGCACCAACGGGAATGCCTGCCTCCCCTGCGCGGCGCACCATGTCCAGCAGTGCTTCCTGCACCTCGGGCGCGTTGACATCGCCTTTCAGTCCCATGGCAACAGCGAGGTCGATAGGCCCTAAGAATACCGCGCTCAGTCCGGGCACACGGATGATCTCGTCAAAGTTCCGCACGCCGTCCGGCGACTCCACCAGAGCGATCACTGCGGTCTCCCGGTTGGCGGTTTCGTAGTACGCGCTGCCGCCCCGGCCATATTGGTTGGCGCGCACACCGGGGCAGGCGCCCCGCACCCCTGCGGGAGTGAATTTGGAAAGGGCCACGGCCTGCGGGGCCTGTTCCGCCGTGTCGATGTTGGGCACGATCACCCCGGCGGCTCCGGCATCCAGCGATTTCTTGATCCAGACGGCGTCCAGTGCCGGAACGCGCACCAGCATGGAAAGCCCGGCGGCCTCTCCGGCGCGGATCAGGTCGGCGGCTTTTTCCGTGCCGTAGGCGGCGTGCTCCAGATCAATAGCGGCAAAGCGGAAGCCCGCATAGGCCGACGCTTCGAGGAACTCCGGGGCGGCGGACTGGATGAACATACCGAGAAACGGCTGTTTGTCAGCCAGCAGCGAGGGAAAGGGAAGCATAAAAGCACCTTCTTTTTGGAAGATACCTCTATTTTACCACGTCCTCCGCGCTTTTCCAGAGAAAATTCAAAATTTTGGGGCGGAAGGGCTGGTATTTTCCCTATCGATCCGGTATGATAGTGGGGAAATCAACCAATGAAGGAGCTGACCCCCTATGCCACACCCCCTTTCCACCCGCACCGCCAGCTTTACGGATTCTGTCATCCGGCGGATGACGCGGGTCTCTTTGCAGTATGACGCCGTGAACCTCTCACAGGGCTTTCCGGATTTTGACCCGCCTGCGGCCATCTGTGACCGTCTGGCGCAGGTGGCCCACGAAGGCCCCCACCAGTACGCCGTGACATGGGGCGCGCAGAACTTCCGGGAGGCGCTGGCCGCCAAGCAGACCCACTACATGGGCCGCACCATCGACCCCAACAGCGAGATCGTGGCCACCTGCGGCTCCACCGAGGCCATGATGTGCGCCATGATGACGGTGACCAATCCCGGCGATAAGGTGATCGTCTTCTCCCCGTTTTATGAAAATTACGGCGCGGATACCATCCTCTCCGGCGCGGAGCCCATCTATGTGCCCCTGACGCCCCCGGCCTTCACCTTTGACCCGGAGGTGCTGGAGGATGCCTTCCGCCAGCATCCCAAGGCGCTGGTGCTGTGCAATCCTTCCAATCCCTGCGGCCGGGTGTTTACCCGGGCGGAGCTGGAGATCATCGCGGGACTTGCAGAAAAATACGATACCTACGTCATCACCGACGAGGTCTATGAGCACATCGTTTACGCGCCCTATACCCATACCTATTTTGCAACGCTTCCGGGAATGTGGGAGCGGACGCTTTCCTGCTCGTCCCTTTCCAAGACCTATTCCATCACCGGTTGGCGGCTGGGGTATATCATCGCCCCGGCGGAGATCATCGAACGGGCGAAAAAGGTGCATGACTTCCTGACGGTGGGCTGCGCCGCGCCGCTGATGGAGGCCGTGCTGCCCGCGCTGCGCTTTGGGCAGGAGTATTACGACGGCCTGCTGGAAAAATACACCCACAAGAAGGAACTGTTCCTCAAGGGACTGGACGACCTGCACATCACCCACACCGACCCGCAGGGCGCGTACTACGTGCTGCTGGACATTCGGGAGTATGGCTATGAGAGCGACCTGCGCTTCTGCGAGGATCTGGCCCGGGTAGTGGGCGTGGGTGCGGTGCCCGGTTCCAGCTTCTTCCGGGAGCCTGTGAACCACCTGATCCGCCTGCACTTCGCCAAAAACGACGAAACGCTGACGGAGGCCCTGAATCGGCTGGAAAACATGAAAAAGCTGAAAAAATAATACCGCTCGCTCATTCAGCGAAAAACCGGGACCGCAGGCGACTTTTGCCTGCGGCCCCGGTTTTGTTTTTTAAATCGTACCGATATACGCAACGGTGTCCGCCGGAACGGCGATGCGGCCATCGGTGGCGTATCGGTCGAAAATACCGAGCACGGACTGGAGGTATTCCTCGTATCCGTTGTCCGTTTCGCCCGGAGAATACGAGGAGGACATCACCCGGTCGATGTAGCCCTGTCGGTCGTAGACCTGTGTGTTGTCAGCGCGGTATACGCTGCACTTGCCGGAGAAGAAGGCCCTGCATGTTTCCTCGTCCATGCCGTTTGAAAAGCCGGGAAAGGCGGGGTTACAGGTGCGCTGCAATGCGGCGAGATCTTTGGTGCACGGGGCCTGCACGTTGCGGAAGTTGTAGACGAGCATCACGCTTCCGCCCGGTTTTACAATGCGCCTGCACTCCTGCCGGAAGTCCTCCGGGGCGAACCAGTGGAACGCCTGCGCGGCGGTAACGTGGTTCACACTGCGCTCGGGCAGGCCCGTGTGGCTGGCATTTCCGTCCACGGCGCAAAAGCCCGGAATCTGGGATAGTTTTTCCTCCGCTTTTTTCCACATATCCGGGTTGGGCTCCACCGCGAAGACCTGATAGCCGCACTGCAAAAGCTGTTCGGTGAAAATGCCTGTGCCCGCGCCCACGTCCGCAAATACGCTTCCGGCGGGAATGCCCAGCGTGTCTTTCAGGTATGTGAGCAGTCCGGCGGCGTATTTGGGCCGCCCTTTTGCGTAAACCTCGCCTTTGCCGTCAAAACGGGTGGTGTGATCCATGGTGCACTGTCCTTTCCATATAAGATTGTGAAGTCACACGATGAAACCGCCGTCGGCGGTGAGGACCTGCCCGGTGAGGAAGGAGGAGCTGTCCTGCGCGAAGAAAGCCACGGCGTTTGCAATGTCCTCCGGCGTGCCTAGCCGCCCCAGAGGCGTTTCTTCCACCAGCATTTGCCGGGTCTCCGGTCCCAGCGCGCGTACCATGTCGGTGTCGATACAGCCGGGGGCCACGCAGTTGACCCGGATACCGGAGGGGGCCAGCTCCAGCGCCAGCGACCGGGTCAGGCCGATGATGGCGGCTTTGGTGCAGGCGTAGGCCACCTCGCAGCTTGCCCCCCGCAGCCCCCAGATGGAGGAAATGTTGACGATGCAGCCCCGCTTTTGATCCAGCATATGGGGCAGCACGGCCAGCGCGGCGTTTCGGGCCCCGGTCAGGTTGACGGCCAGCGTCCGCTCCCACACGTCGTCCTGCGTGTCCTGAAACAGCCCGTAGGGGGCGATGCCCGCGTTGTTGACCAGTAGCGAAATGGGGCCGAGCCCCGCCCGGGCCGCTTCCGCCATGCGTTCCACGGCGGCGCGGTCGGCCACATCGGCCTGCACGGCAATGGCGTGCATTCCCATGGCCTCGATCTGGCCCACGGTTTCCAGCGCCGCCTCCCGCTGGTGCAAATAGTTTACACAGACGTGATAGCCCCTGCGGGCCAGCTCCAGCGCCACAGCGCGGCCAATGCCGCGGGACGATCCGGTGACCAGTGCGGCCTGTTCCATAGGGAGTTCCTCCGTTCTTTTTGTAGTTAGACTTATCAACTGACGGTAGTATAGCAAAAAAAGAAAAAAAGTGCAAGAAAGGTGTTGACAAATCGTTGGGAATCATGTATCATACATTTTGTTCCGCTTCGGACGATTAGCTCAGCTGGCTAGAGCACCTGCTTGACGTGCAGGGGGTCACAGGTTCGAGTCCTGTATCGTCCA
>CAKSVQ010000054.1 GCA_934504065.1 uncultured Dysosmobacter sp.
ATACTCGGCAAAGTCCTCTCGCACCTGCCCCTCCTGCGCGTTTGCCGCCTGCACCGCCAGCGCTTTCAGCCGCGCCACGGTGAGGGTCTGTCCGCCTGCCATCGCGCCACGGATGCGGCCCCGGCGCGTCTCCGCGCTGCCGCCGCCCGGCAGGCCGTAATCCTCCTCCCACAGGGCAAGCCCCTCTTCGTCCGCCGTTCCGATCAAAAGGCGGCCGTTCCGCAGGGCGATCTCCTCCGCCAGCGCCGCTTCTCCAGCTTCCTCGGCCCGCAGGACCTCCCCCACCGGGGAAAATGTGCGCAGATATTCCGGTAATTTCATGGTTCCCTCCTGTTTCTTCAGCTGGAAGTCACAGCGCCGCGCCGGAGAAGCCGCCCTCGCTCTTCATCAGCGCAGCCAGCAGCGATTCCAGCTCCGCAAGGCGCTCCTGCGGGCTGGGATTGGCCTTGCGCCAGTCCGCCCGCAGCGTTTCGGTGCAGTCCGCCTTGGAGGAAAGCTCGCAGTCCTCCGCCAGCGGGGCGTAGGTGGCGACGGTGCCGTCCGCCTCCAGCGCGGTCACGCTGTCGGCTGTGTAGCTTTGCACATTCTCAATGGTCAGCACGGATCGGGCCGCGCCGTCCTCATATTTATAAAGGTATAACGTCATGGATGTCTCCCCCTTTTTACAGCAGCGTCCCGCTGTGGGCGGCGATCAGGCCGCCCGCTTTGCGGTTGTTCGCGCCGCCCAGCAGCTGGGGCGTGGAGCCGCAGAGCAGCAGCACCCCGCCGCGCCACACATTGCCGCCGACCGTGTTGCCGGAAGCCGCGGCGTCGCTCACGGCGCAGATGCTGGCGCAGGACGATTCCACCGCATAGCGGGTGGTATTGCGGATGGTACATCCGGTCAGCTCCATCAGGCTCCCCACCGTGGAGATCACGCCTGTCACATTGGTCGCGCCGAGCCCGTCGACGATGCAGGCGCTCAGGCTGACATGGCTGCTGGCGTATGCACAGACCACGCTCCGGTCATAGACCGGGCCGCCGCTGACGGTCAGCCCCGTCACATAGACATGGCATCCGCAGCGGTTGACGAGCAGTCCCGCCGTGCACTTGACCGCCGCGCCGTTGGTCTGTATCCAGATGCGGCCGGGGCCGTAAAACCCGTTCAGGGTCACTCTTTTGGCGCAGGTCCCGGCAGCGACGGTGATCCACAGGTCGTTCACCACCAGTCGGGGCAAGGACGACAGATAGTCCGCCAGGTCCGCCGCCGTCACGGTCACATTGCTCTGGGGCGTGCTGACGGCCATCACCCGCTGGCGGATCGGCGCAAGGTCGCTCTCCCGCAGCAGTCCGGCGGGGGAACAGACCACGGTGATCCCTCCGCTGCCCACCGTCAGCCGGGGCAGGAAGCACAGCGTATCCTCGCCGCCCGCCGTGACAGCGCAGGGCCTTGCAAGGCGATAGATCTGATAGAGGATCTCGCCCTCGTCGGGGTCGGCGGCGTAAAGGCCCACCTCCGTTAAAAGGAAGCTGCGGTCGGCCTGTGCTTCCGCCAGCGTGATGGGCACCTCCGCCGTGCCGCCCTCCACCGTGGGCGCACCCACGGCGGCTGCCATGACCTCTTCGCTCAGGGCTGCCGCGCTCTCTTCTGTCTCGCCGCTGCCAAGGGCGGCTCTGGTGATGGTCAGCGCGGCCCCGGCGTTCAGCTTCACGGCCAGCGCCGCGCCCTTTTTCGTGTAAAATCCCTGATAGCTCATGGGTGTCCCTCCTTACTGGGCGATGCGGTGCACACCGCGCCGGGGCCGCTGGGGCGGCGGCGAGGTGACCACCGGGGGCGTTTCCGGCAGGCGGCGCTTCACGTCCGCCGCAAGGGACGCCTGATAGACGCCGCAAAAGGTCTCCACCCGATGGTCGGTGTCCTCATCGCCGCTGCCTGCCAGCAGCGGTGCAAACTCCCCCGGTACGCCGGAGGCTTCCAGCGCGGCCGTAGCCCGCTCCTGCTGCGTGCGGCGCAGCTTTTCGGCCCGCAGTTGTTCCAATTCCTGCATTTCTTCTTCCGTCATTGCGTTACTCCTTTTCTGATTCTTCTTCGGTTTTGCGCCGCAGCTCCGCTTTGGCGTCAGTCACATAGGGCAGGTTTTCCAAAATGGTCTGGCGGGACAGCACAGGTGAGAGCTTCAGCAGCGTTTCCGCCAGCTCCGTGTGGTTTTGCGGCAGGTTCTTATAAAAGGTAAGCACTCCGCTAGTGAAGTCCGCGCCGCCGCCCAGCAAATGCTCCCCCGCCGTCAGCAGCCGCAGCAGCGCAGCCACGGAATCCGTAAAGGCGCGCTCCTTGGCGGCGCGGGTCTGCTCGATGCCCCAGAGCTTATACTGCATGGCCACGCCGGAGGAATTGCCGGAAAAGCTCTCGTCAGAGAGGTCCGGTGTCATGGAAAGCTGCAAAATGCTGCGCCGCAGGTTCTGCTCCAGCTGCCCCAGCGCTTCGTGGTTCAGATTTTTGGTGACGAACTCCGCCCGCCCTCCTTCGGAGAGGGACAGCAGCCGCGTGCGGTTGGCCCGGTCGATGTCGCTTTGGGTCGTGCCCTGCATCCCGTAGAGCGCCAGAAAGGAATTGGCCACGGACTGCATATCGTCCATCGCGCCAGAGAGCAGCAGATTGTAAGCGTCCACCAGCCCGGTCACCATTTCAAAGTCCCCGGTTCCCTGACAGTTGTTGGAAAACGGGATCAGGGGCGGCAGGCGGAAAAGGTTCTCCCGCCCCGCGCCCAGCGTGATGCACTGGCCGTCGTAGTCAAAGGGCGTGACGGCATCGGCGGTGCACAGCACGCCCTGCGTGCGCTGGCCATCCCGGCTGTAAAGCCGCACCAGCCCCCGCAGCGGCGCGCCTGCCTCTCCGGAGCGAATGGCAAAGCAGTCCTCCGGGGCGCAGCGGCAGGCCCGCAGGCCGCTGCGCTCGGCCCACACCAGCAAAAAGCCCGCGCCGCAGATGCTCAGGTCCCGCCCGATGTCGAAGAGCAGATGATCCAGCCGCAGCGACCGCCGCAGCGCCTCGTACCGGGCTGCGGCGCCGCCGTCAGCAAAGGCCAGCGTAGGCGGCAGGCCCAGAAAATACCCGGTGTGCACCTCGGTGATGTAACGGGGAAAGGGCACGCGCAGCAGATTGTTGGGGCGGCCCCGGACGGTCTCGCCCTTGTTGACGGGCTGCTGGCCCAGATAATAGTCCCGCAGACGCAGGCGCTGGGGGCGCACCGTCCGCAAGAATTCATCCACCGCGCCGCAAAGCGATTGCCTGTCCAGCGCTTCGCAGCAAATGATGTCCTGCTTCAAAAAAATACCTCCTTGCTTTCGTCGTTGTCCCCCAGTATGGCCGCCCGGCCCGCCCCGCGCCTGTGAAGCAAATCAGAAAAACGTGACACTTTAGAAAATCAAAAAAATTTCCCGAATGTTGCACACATCCGTGCAACATTCGGGCCTTGGGCGCCATAGGTAGAGGGAACTGTTTCCCTCAAACAAAACAGGAAAGGAGAGATCACAATGGATGAGATCATGGTGGCGCTCATCCCCGGAGGGGTAACGCTCCTCGGCGTACTGATCGCCAACAGCCGCGCGCAGGCAGTGACCGAGGCCAAGCTGGACGAGCTGACCCGGGAGGTCCGGGAACACAACCACTTCGCCCGGCGGATGCCTGTGGTGGAAGAGCAGATCAAGGTCATCAACCACCGCATCGCCGATCTGGAGGGCGGCCAATGACCGGGCGGCGGCAGCGCCGGAAAACGCCCACCAGCAAGGTCATCGCGCTGGGCGTTCTTCTGATGGACGCCGCAGCCACCTTCGCCGTGCTAGCGCTGTGCGCACTGGCGATCCTGCGGCAGTTTCAGGGGGCGCTCCCCTACCTCACCACGCTCATCGGCGCGCTGCAAGCCGTGACGGGCGTGGTGCTGGGGGCGTACTTCACCAAAAGCCGGGCCGAAAACACCCGGGGCGGCATCGTCTACGATGCCGTATTTCAAAAAAACGCACCCGAGACGGGTGCGGAGGACCTGTAAGGAGGTAAGTATGCAGGAAAAACTCATCAAACGGGCGGCAAATCTTCTCTCCGTCAAGGCGCTGGTCACACTGGCGCTGACGGCGGTGTTTGCCTATCTTGCCGTCGCGGACCGCATCAATCAGGATTTCATGACCATTTACGCCGTGATCATCGCGTTCTATTTCGGCACTCAGTCCCAGAAAACACAGGACGCGCTGGAGGGCGAGAATCATGGGTAAGCCCATTGGCAAAGCGGGCCTTGCCCTCATCCAGCGTTTTGAGGGCTGCCGACTGACGGCCTACCGTCCCGTGCCCACCGAGCGGTACTGGACCATTGGCTGGGGGCACTACGGCCCGGAGGTGCAGCCGGGACAGACCATCACTCAGGCGCAGGCGGACGCGCTGCTTCGCGCTGACTGTCAGCGCTTTGCCGACGCGGTGGATTCCCCGGCCAACTGCCCCCTCACTTCAAGATTGAACGCCAACCAGCGGGACGCGCTGATCTCCTTCGCCTTCAACTGCGGGACTGGCTGCCTGCGCACGCTGTGCCGGGGCCGCACGCCGGAGGAGATCTGCGCCGCCATGGCGCTCTACGACCGCTCCGGCGGCAAACACCTGCCGGGGCTCGCCCGCCGCCGCAAGGCGGAGCAGACCTTATTTTGTACGCCGGTCTCCGGCGAAGAGGAGGAACCGATGAACATTGACCAGTTGACCGACGCGCAGCTCATCCGTCTGGCGGAACGGATGCAGGCGGCCCTTGCCGCCCGTGGCGTCAGCCCGGCGCTGCAAAAGGAAGTGGACGAAGCCGTGGCCGCCGGGATCACCGACGGCAGCGGCCCCAACAGGTTCTGCACCCGCGCCCAGTGCGCGGCCATGGTAATAAGAGCCCTCCGCCGCTGAATGGGAAACAAAAAGCCCATAAAAAAGCCTCGCAGAGTTTCACGTCCGCAGACGTGAAAGATGTTGAATCCGTGTTCTGCCGCGACATGTGCGTGGCAGAACACACTTCTCGCTGCGCGTGTGTCGAATTGGCCGCTTACAGCGGCCAACCGAGGCACGGAGCGCAGCGAATCCTTCTCAAAAAAGTGGCTCCGCCACTTTTTTGAAAACCTACCACGGGTGCTGCGCCCGGGACTGCTCCGTGGTCATGGCGAAATAGTCATAGTTGACCGACGGGCCGCTGTCGCCCCATGTGGTGTCAATGTGGCAGATCTCCCCGTCCAGATGGGCCACCGTCCAAATGTGGGAGCTGTTGGAGAGCGCCAGACAGTCGATGCCCTCCAGCTTCAAAAGCAGGTTATACGCCCCGGTGTAACCGTCGCACACGGCATAGCCCCGGGTAAACAGACTGTACGGCGTGTGGCTGATGGAATCGTCCGCCGCCGTATAGTCATAGGCCGCATTTTCGCAGACCCACGTGTAATAGACCCGGGCCTTTTCCTTTTCCGTCATGGAGGCCGTGATCTGCCGATCGGCCCACAGGCGGTCGTGGACGGCAATAGCGGCAGCCAGCGCTTCGGCGCGGTGGGACTGTACATCCCCGCCGCCCGCGGCGGAAAAGGTCAGCGTCATCTCCCCGGCCAGCGAATAGGAGCAGGACACGGAATTATAGCCCTGCTCGCAGTACCGCTTCACCGCCGTCAGCGCCTGCTGCATCACCTGCCGGGCCTTGACTGCGGAAAGCGCGGGATAGCGCAGCGTCAGCGTACTTTCCCCGCGGGAGAGCATATAACGCACGTCCCCGTCCACCTCTTCATCCGTGGTGGGGGACGCCGTGTAAACGCCGGGCTTCACCAGCCCCGCAAGGGTCGCGCCCTCCGCGCTGTACGACGGGGTAAGCTCCCAGTCCAGCAGCAGGCGCAGGGAGGGATCGGCCAGCCGGGTCAGCATGGCGGCGGCCGCGCCCCGGGTCAGCGGGGCGTCCGGCAAAAACGTACCGTTCCCATCCACCCCTGCGCAGATACCTGTGCGGTAAAGGGTAAGAATATCCTGATCGTACGGCGTGTACTCCGTCACGTCGGTAATAAAGCGGTTGGTGGCATACCCCTCTGCCACGGTCTCCTCATTAATGGGCTGCATGGCGTCCTCCGGCAGGAGATTTGCCAGAAGGTGCGCCATCTGGGCCCGGGTGACCGGGGCGGAAAGCTGGCCGTCCAGCTCATCGCCCAGCCGCTGCTGGGCCTGGAGGTAACGAAGATACGGCTCCGCCGCGCTCTGCCCCTCCGTGCGGTAAGCATCCGCTCCGGCTTCCGCGCTGCCCGTACAGTAAAGGCTGCGGATGCGCCCGGCAAAAATCACGGCCTGTCCCACAGTCAGGTCATCCTGCAATCCGAAGGTGCCGTCCTCCTTTCCGACGGAAAGGCCATATTCATACAGGGCGGATACATTTTCATAAAAAACAGAGTCCGCCGAAAGGTCGGCAAACTGGCCGTGATAGCTCTGCGTGCGGGCAAAGTGGTCCATTGAGCCGCCCTCCGCGGCCATGGCCGGGGCAGAGAGCAGCAGGCACAGCGTCAGCAGCAGGGGAAGGCTTTTTTTCACAAAGAACTCCTTTCAAAGGACGGCGTCAGGGAATTTGCAGGTCCTCCGCCGTGCGGTCTTCCACATAGGGGTTGAGGTGCTGGTTGATCAGGGCCAGCGTCTCTTCTTTATCTAAATAGATGTAAGGGGATTTCCAGTTTCCGGGCAGGGTGGAAAAGTCGATGTTTTCCGCGCCGATGCTGATGGCCTCCCGACCCAGCCACGCAAGGTTGCCGAGGGTCAGGTCCGTTTCCACATACTGCTGGAAAATTTTCATCAGGCTGTCGATCTTCGTCAGGCTGGAAACCGTCAGCGTCTGCTTGGCAACGGCCTTTAAAAAGTTCTGTTGGGTCTGCATCCGGCCAATGTCCTCGCTGCCGTATCCGGTGCCGTCGTTATTGTGGCGGAAACGGACGACCCGCAGCGCGTCGGCTCCGTTCAAGTGGCGGTAGCCCTTGGTGAAGTGGATATGCAGGTCCTGCACGGGGTCGTCATAATCCATGTCCACCGGGACGGTAAAATCCACGCCGCCGATGGCGTTCACCAGCGCTTCAAAGCCCTTGAGGTCCACCAGAACGGTGTAGTCCACCGGGATGCCCAGCTGCTGGGAGACCACGTCGGATAACAGCGCCATCCCGCCGCTGTTGTAAGCGGCGTTGATTTTGTGGTTCTTCCCGTTGAAATAAGCCTTGGTGTCCCGGGGGATGCTCACACCGTAAATGGAGTCGTTGGCCGCGTCCACCGCCAGCAGGATATTGGTGTCGCTGCCGCCGTTGCCGTCGTCCACGCCGGAGACAAGGATAGTGTAAAAGTCCGCCTTCCGCTCCAGATGGGAGCGCAGCGCCTCCTGCGCGGGGTCTTCCTCCAGTGTCTCTTCGCTGGAGCTGCTGACACTGTCCGCGGTAGAAGCTGGCATGTCCTCCGCAGGCTTTTGCTCCGGCGCACGGAAGATCAGGTGGGAAGCGGCGAACCCCACGGCGCACAGCACAAGGAGGACCAGTACGATCGCGGGCAGAGGGCTCCGCTTTTTCCGGCGGAGGTGACGGGGTTTGGACATGGGAAACAACGCTCCTTTGCTCGAAAGCAGTCGATTTACATAATGCTTCCTCCAATTATATAGCCCACCCCTTAAAAACACAAGAGAAAGATGCGGCCGCCGTAAAAAAGGAACGCTTTGCGCCAAAAACAGGAAATATCCCCAAAGGTTTTCCCTTTGGGGATACGAGATCGTCGAGCAAGTGGCTTTGCCACTTGCTCGAAATCTTTAAGCGCCGCCCCGGTATTTCCTCCGGGTGGCAATGCCGCCCCGGATGTGCCGCTGGGCCTTGTTCACATCCAGCACCTCTTTGACCTGCAAGTAAAGCGAACGGTTAAACAGCGGCAGCCGTTCGGAAATATCCTTATGGACCGTGGATTTGCTCACGCCGAATTTTTGCGCGGCGGCACGGACTGTTGCCCGGTTTTCTATCATGTAAAGAGCCAGACGTTCCGCCCGCTCCTCCATATTCTCCTTCAAACCCTTCACTCCCCGCCTCTAGTTAGTCCATCCTATGCGGGAAAGAAAGGGCTTATGCCGCCGCGCGCCGGGGTTTTCAGGCTTTTCCGCCGTTTTACCCGCCCCAAATTCTGCGGAGCAAGCCCAGCTTGACGAAAAAGCTCTGCTTAACGAGAAGAGCTTCTATGCGGCAGGGGGGGTACGAGGGGACGGCAGCCCTTTCGTGTTAAATCAAATGCCTGCCAAAAGCCTCGCAGAGTTCCGTCATCCGCAGATGACGGAATCAAATTTCATTCCGTGTTCTGCCGCGACATGTGCGTGGCAGAACACTCCCTACGCTTCGCCACTTGTTCGAAAACTTTCCGTGGGTTTTCCCAAAAGCGCGTGTATAATGGAGCAGAGAAAGAGAGGAGGCGGTGCGGCCTTGGAAAAGGAGATCGTGGCGCTGCTGCTTCAACGAAACGAAGAGGGCCTGCAGCTCCTGCTGCGGTATTACGGGCCGCTGCTGCGGTACATGATCGCGCCCATCCTGCCCGACCCGCAGGACCGTGAGGACTGCCTTTCGGAAACCACCCTCCGGGTGTGGGAGGGCATCGCCCGGTTCGACCCCCAGCGGGGAAGCTGGAACGCATGGCTCACTGCGGTGGCCAGAAACACGGCGTTGAACCACGCCCGGCAGCTCTCCCGCCACAGCGGCGCGTCCGAGCTGACCGGGGAAATTCCCGCGCCGCAGCCCTCTCCGGAAGAGCAGCTGGTCCGCAAAGAGCGGCAGGCCGCGCTGCGCCGGGCGCTGGCGCAGCTGTCGGACGGAGAACAGGCCCTGTTTTATCGAAAGTATTATTACCTGCAATCCACCGCCCAGATCGCCTCGGAGCTGGGCATGACGGAGCGGGCGGTGGAGGGCAGGCTGTACCGGGTGAAAAAGCGGCTGCGCAGGCTGTTGGGAGGTGAGGCGGATGTGTGAAACGGATTGGAGCCACATCAGTGAACAGGATCTTGATGTACTGCTGGAGCAAAGCGTACCCCCGCCGCCGGATCAGATCGTCCGTCAGGTGACCCCATGGAGACGGGCAATGAACCGGGTGCTGGTCGGCTCGGTGCTGTGCACCCTCACCCTCCAGTTCTGGAACCTGCAATATCTTCTTCCGGCCATCGGCACGGTGCTGCTCCTGCTGGGCTTTCGCACCCTGCGGCAAGAAAACCGGAGCTTCCGCCTTTGCTTTGGGGCCTCGGCGCTGCGCTGCGCCTGCTGCATCGGCTCTTTGACCCTGAACGCCACCGTCTGGCGCGGCGCGGCATCAGCATGGCTGGCTGCCGCCAGCACGGCGCTGATGCTGGCGGCGCTGGTGGGACTGTGGCAGGGCTTGCGGGCCGTGCGGCGGAAGGCAGGTCTCCTGCCGGGAGCCGCCGGTGCCGCCGCCCTAATGGTCTGGTACGCGGTGCTGGTGGCGCTGGGTGCCGCACATGTGCAGGGGCCGCTCCTCCCTCTTTTGATGCTGGCAGCTTACGGCGTGATGCTGCGCAGCGTCTGGCGCTTGACAAAGGAGCTGGATGAAGCGGGCTATGCCGTGCAGGCCGCCCCCGTCCGCCTCAGCGACGGGCACACCGTGGCGGCGCTGGCGATCATCCTTGCCGTGTGCCTTGCCTGCGGGTATCTGTTTGCGGGAAAGTACCAGATGCACTGGCAGGAAACAGCCCCCGCGCAGCAGGGCGGCACGGCGGAGGAGCGCGCCCTGCTTCTCTCGCTGGGCTTTCCGGAAACCGTGCTGAATGACCTTTCGCCCGAGGACCTTGCCGCCTGCAAGGGCGCGCTGCGGGTGACGGTCCACACCGAGGATATGCCCATCAACGACGGGCGCGTCGTGCGGAAGACCTCCGGCAGCGGGGCCCAGCGCTTCACCACGGAGACCACGGTCTATGACCGCAAAGAGCTGCGCCTGACCTCTGTGGCCGTGGAGCTGCCGGAGGGGGGAGCGTGGCGCGTGTTCCACCATTTCCAGTGGGTGGAAGGCCCCGGCTTCTGCGGCACGGAGTCCATCCAGCTCTGGCCCACCTATCAGGGGATCCCGGACGGCTGGACGCAAAGCGGCGGCCTGACCGGGCGCGTGCTCTATGACCGGGATGGTAAGACCTTCGCCGCGCCCTATGCGTCGCTGGGACCGGAGACCTTTTCCTCTGCCAACGCTTTCGGCGCCACCCAGACCAGCACCGACATTTTTGCCGCCTTCTCCATGCCCGCAAAGGAAGAGCGGCAGCGGGGGTATGTTGCCTATTCGGCCCGGGAGACGCAGGAGGGATACCTCCTCAGCAGCTGGATCAACTATACCCATCAGGTAAGCCCGCTGCAATACCCGGTGGTCACGGCCATGGAAAAGCGAATGGCGACCGTATGGCACCGAGCAGGCGTATTCCGGACCGTGCAGGACGCCCTGCAATTCTATCCATCGGAAGGCCCCGCAGAAGAAACCAACTGAATAAATGCCCAATATAACATCCCCGGTGTGACCATGGTCACACCGGGGATGTTGCATTCAATTTCAATTCCCGTTTTAGTCCTGTAAAGTATTAATCAGGTGCTTCATGTGGATGCTCATGGCGTGGCTGGCGCCGTTGCCGTCCCGTTTGAGCAGAAAATCAAGGATGAGCCGATTATCGCTGACGGCGATGTCCTGCATGTGCTTGCGGTTCTGGGACAGCTGCAAAATTTCGTTGACGGCGCTGTTGATGATGGGATACAGCCGCCGCATATACTCATTGTGGGACGCCTTGATGATGGCCCAGTGAAATTCCTGATCCGCCAGCGGCCAGTCGCCGCCCTCGGCGGCAATGCGCTCCATGCGCTGGGCCTTGCGCTCGATCTGGGCAAGCTCATCGTCCGTTGCCCGCTGGCAGGCCAGCGCCACCGTGGCCGGCTCAAAGATCAGCCGCATTTCAAAAAGATCCTTGGCCCGCACCCGGGAACGCAGCCCGGCCAGCGAGGTCAGGTCCATTCCGGCGGCGGGCAGATCCTCGCTGACATAGGTGCCCTTGCCCCGGCGAATCTCCAGCACGCCCTGCGCCACCAGAAACGACACGGCCTCCCGCAGCGTGGTGCGGCTGACCTTCAGCGCCTCGCTGAGCTCATTTTCATTGGGCAGCTTGCTGCCCGGCGCATACCGCCCCTCGTCCACGATCATCTCATACAGTCGGTCAGAGGTCTGCTCCGACAGCTTCGCTTTTCTGAATTCCGCCATAATTCTGCCTCCGTTCTTTTTTCAATATACAATGAAAATTGGGCTTTTTCAAGGGTGATTTGGGCATTTCGCAAACAAAACATCCGGGGAATATGCCGTTTTGCATAAAAAAGTAAGTCGCTCTTGACATCATACTGTTGCTGGTGTACAATGACATCATACAACAGATAGAGAAATAATACAACGTATTTTTCAGGAGGTGATCACTTGTCTGCCTCAACCATCTGCTCCCACCGCATTTCCATCGTCACCGGGCACTATGGCACGGGAAAAACGGAATTCTCCGTGAACATGGCGCTGGCGCTGGCGGCAGAGGGCAATTCCGTCATGCTGGCGGATCTGGACATCGTGAATCCCTATTTCCGGTCCCGGGAACGGCGCGAGCTGCTGGAAGAATCCGGCGTGCGGCTGATCTCCTCGTCTCAGGCCTGTTCCGACGCGGACGTGCCCGCCCTTCCGGCAGAGCTGCTGACCATTCTGGAAAACCGGAACATCCGCGGCGTGCTGGACATCGGCGGCGACCCCACCGGGGCGCGGGTGCTGGCCCGGTTCCAGCCCAAGATCGTCATGGAAGACTACCAGCTGATCTACGTACTCAACGCCAACCGCCCCGAGGTGCGGGAGGCGGAAAGGGCCATCGCCTATCTCCGCGGCATTGAGGCCACCACAGGCCTCACCTGCTCCGGCATCGTCAACAACACCCACCTTTGCAACGAGACCACCGAAGAAGAGGTCCGCAAGGGCGCCGCGCTGGCAGCCGAGGTCTCCGGCCAGACCGGAATTCCCGTGCTGTGCCACGTGGCGGAGGAAAAAAACGCTCCGGCGCTGTCCGATCTTTCGGAACCCGTGTTTCCGATCACCATTAAAATGAAAAAGCCGTGGGAATGACCACGGACAAAGGGGAAGGAGGACTCCACTACTATGTCTGCGAAGGTAACCTTTAATTCTGACCGCTGCAAAGGGTGCGAGCTTTGCACAACCGTGTGTCCCAAGCACATCGTCGTCATCGACACGAAGGTGCTCAACCGAAAGGGATACCACCCCGCCACCGTGTCAGACATGACGCAGTGCATCGGCTGCGCCAGCTGCGCAAAGATCTGCCCCGATTCCATCATCACTGTTGAAAGATTCTAAAGAAGGAGGTCGTTATTCGTGGCAAAGGAACTTTGGAAAGGCAATGAGGCCATCGCTGAGGCTGCGATCCGCGCCGGCTGCGACTGCTTCTTCGGTTATCCCATCACCCCGCAGAGCGAGGTCCCGGAATACATGTCCCTGCATATGCCGGAACACGGCAGGGTCTTCGTACAGTCCGAGTCGGAGGTCGCCGCCATCAACATGGTATACGGCGCGGCAGGCGCCGGAATGCGCGCCATGACCTCCTCTTCCTCTCCCGGCATCAGCCTGAAGCAGGAGGGCATCACCTATCTGGCAGGCGCAGAGCTGCCCTGCGTCATTGTGAACTGCATGCGCGGCGGTCCCGGTCTGGGTACCATTCAGCCCGCTCAGGGCGACTACTTCCAGGCGACCCGCGGCGGCGGCAATGGCGACTACCGCACAGTGGTCCTCGCCCCCTCCAATGTGCAGGAGGCTGTAGACTTCGTACAGGAGGCGTTTGACATTGCCGACCAGTACCGCAATCCCGTGGTGGTTCTGGCGGACGGTCTTATCGGTCAGATGATGGAGCCCATTCAGTGGCGGGATATTCCCAAACGGAGCCTCCCCCCCAAGGACTGGGCTGCCTCCGGCAAGCACGGACGGGACCACACCAACGTCATCAACTCCCTTTACATCGACCCCAACGAATGCGATGAGCACAACAACCATCTGGAGGTCAAATACGCGGAGATCAAGAAGAACGAGGTCCGCTGGGAAGCCCGCCAGTGCGAGGACGCCGAGCTG
>CAKSVQ010000055.1 GCA_934504065.1 uncultured Dysosmobacter sp.
AGGTGGGTGCGTCCAGCGTGATCACGGCGGAGACCTCCGGTAAGATCTCCGGCATGAACTACCTGACCGGAGACACCATCAAGAGCGGCGACAAGGTGTGCACCATCACCGGAGACGGCGTGGACAATTCCATTGAAAACGCCCGCATCAACCTCAGCAATGCGCAGAACTCCCTGCAAAACGCCAGAAATAAGCTGGAGGACTATGAGGTGACCGCCCCCATCTCCGGCACGGTGGTGACGAAGACCGCCAAGGCGGGCGACAAGATCGAGGGTGGCTCCACGGGGACGCTGTGCACCATCTATGACCTGAGCTATCTGGAAATGACCATGAGCATCGACGAGCTGGATATTTCCGAGGTGGCCGTGGGGCAGACGGTGGAGATCACTGCCGATGCCGTGCAGAACCGCAGCTATACAGGCGTTGTGACCAAGGTCTCGGTGGCGGGGGCCACCAGCGGCGGCATCACCACCTATCCTGTCACGGTCCGCATTGACGAAACGGACGGACTGCTGCCGGGCATGAATGTGGACGCGGAGATCGTGATCGAGGAAAAGGACAATGTGCTGGCTATTCCCAGCGGCGCGGTGAACCGGGGCGACACGGTGCTGGTGACAAAGGATTCCCCCAACGCGGCCAACGCGCTGGAGCAGGAGGCCCCGGAGGGTTATGCTTACGTGCAGATCGAAACGGGTATCAGCGACGACAGCTATACCGAGGTCGTCTCCGGTTTGCAGGAGGGCGACACAGTGGCGTATATTCCCACCTCGGGCGGCAGTTCTGATTCCATGTTCATGATGGGCGGCCCCGGCGGCGGAATGCCTGATAGTGGCGGCGGGATGCCCAGCGGAGGCGGTCCCGGTGGCGGCGGCCCCGGAGGAGGCTTCTAAGGTGAGCGCGCTGATCGAATTTCAGGATGTCTGCAAGTATTACCAGATGGGCGACACCACGGTCAAGGCGGCGGACCATATCTCCTTTCAGGTGCAGCAGGGGGAGTTTTTAGCCATCGTGGGCCAGTCCGGCTCCGGCAAGTCCACCTGCATGAATATCATCGGCTGTCTGGATGTGCCCACCTCCGGGACCTATCTTCTGGACGGCCACGACGTGGGCGCAATGGACCGCAACGAACTGGCGGAGATCCGCAATAAAATGCTGGGCTTCATCTTCCAGCAGTACAATCTTCTTCCCAAACTGACGCTGATGGAAAATGTGGAGGTGCCGCTGATGTATGCGGGGGTGCCCCGCGCCCAGCGGCACGAGCGGGCCAAAGCGGCGCTGGAGCGGGTGGGTCTTGGCGATAAGCTGCGCCATAAGCCCAACCAGCTTTCCGGCGGCCAGCAGCAGCGGGTGTCCATTGCCCGGGCGCTGGCAGGGAACCCCGCCGTCATTCTGGCGGACGAACCCACCGGAGCGCTGGATTCCCACACCAGCCGGGAGGTGCTGGGGATGCTGCAGCAGCTGCATGACGCGGGCAACACCGTGGTGCTCATCACCCATGATAATTCCATTGCCGTGCAGGCCCAGCGCATCATCCGTCTGGAGGACGGCCATGTGGTCTACGACGGCGACGCCCACGCACCGGAGGCCGTGGTGCAGCCCGGCGCGGCAGGAGGGGAGGCGGCGCAATGAATCTGCTGGAGACCTTTCAACTGGCGCTGAAAAATATCTGGGGCAGCAAAATGCGTACCTTCCTCACCATGCTGGGCATCATCATCGGCGTGTGCGCGGTCATTGTGATCGTGGGGCTGGGCAACGGAATGCAGGGCTATATTGAGGATAGCTTCGCGGACCTTGGCACAGACAGCCTGACCGTGATGATCCAGGGCCGGGGCTCTTCCCGCAGTATTTCCGAAGAGGAGATGTATGCGCTGGTAGAGGACAATCAGGACACGCTGAAGCTGATCTCTCCCACGGTGAGCATCTCTTTCCCGCCCAAGATCGGCTCGGATACCACATCCTCCACGGTCACAGGTGTCAGCGAGGACTATTTCACCATGAAAGGCTATGACATTGCCCAGGGCCGGGGCATTCAGTATATGGATGTGAAGAACCGCGCCAATGTGTGCGTGGTGGGGCAGTATCTGAATCTGGCGTATTTCGGCGGCAACGCCGTGGGCCAGACGCTGAAGCTGGGCACAAAGACCTTTACGATCGTTGGCGTGATGGCGGCGGAAACTGACGATCTGGAAGAAGGCGGCACGGATGACTGCGTGTTCCTTCCCTATTCCACCGCCGCCCGTATGAGCTTTACAGGGAACATCAGCAACTATGTGATCACAGTGCAGGATAAGGACAACATTTCCGCAGCCATCACGGTGGTGAAAAATGCGCTGTATCAGAAGTTTGAGGATGAGGATGCCTACACGGTCATCAGTATGTCGGAAATGCTGGATGCGATGAACTCCATGGTCAACGTCATTATTTACATTCTGGCGGCTATTGCGGCCATTTCTCTGGTGGTGGGCGGCATCGGCATTATGAATATCATGCTGGTATCTGTCACCGAGCGGACGCGGGAAATCGGCGTCCGCAAGGCGCTGGGCGCGAAAGAGGGGGCCATTATGCGGCAGTTTGTGATCGAAGCGGCCACGACCTCCGCGCTGGGCGGCATACTGGGCATTCTGGCAGGTCTGGGACTTTCCTCTGTGGCCACGGTGATCATCTCCAATATCATGGATGCAAGCCTGACTGTCAGTCCGTCTTTGGGGGCGGTGCTGCTGGCCTTTGGTGTGTCCACCGGAATCGGCGTGGTGTTCGGTTATCTCCCCGCCAAAAAGGCGGCGCGGCTCAACCCCATCGAAGCGCTGCGGTATGAATAAGCTGTGAGCTGTGAGGATGACATAACGACATCTATGTACAAGAACGGCGGTGTGCGAAAGCACACCACCGCAGCTTGTCGAAAAACCTCTGCTAAATGGAAAAAAATTCCATACAGCAGGGGGAGTACGAGGGGGCGGGAGCCCCTTCGTGTTGAATCGAATGCCTGCAAAAAGCCCGCAAGCGCGGGCGTTTGCGCCGCGCAGCGACAGCTTTTTGGACTGCACAGCAGACAAAAAAGCGAGGCATTAGAAAGGCTGTCAAAAAAGTCTACATAGACTTTTTTGACAGCCTGCGGCGGTGTGCGAAAGCACACCGCCGTTCAGCTTGTTAATGACCGTTGAAAAAATGGCAAAGCCACTTGCTCGATATTTATTAGGAATTGTGCAGTAGAGGATAGCCCGCGTCGGTAAGGGCCAGCTTAATGGCGGCCACATGGTCGCTGTTGCGGGTCTCCAGCACCAGCGAGACGATGCACGCCCCTACTTCGGAATCCCGGTCCTCCCGGGAATGGCTGATGGTGAGGATGTTGGCGCCGCTTTGGCTGACGATCTGCAGCATACTCAAAAGGCTGCCGGGCTTGTCAGTCACCTTTGTGGTCAACTCCACCAGACGGCCGGATTTGGAAAGGCCTTTGGTGATGACCCGGGAAAGGGTGGTCACGTCCACATTTCCGCCGGAGACCACGCATACCGTCTTTTTTTCGCTAGTATCAACTTTGCCGAACATACACGCAGCCACCGGAACGGCGCCCGCGCCCTCGGCCACGGTTTTCTGCCCCTCCATCAGCGCCAGAATGGCCGAGGCGATCTCGTCCTCTCCCACGGTGACGATCTCGTCCACATACCGCTGGCACAGGGAAAAGGTCAGGTCACCGGGGGTCTTGACGGCAATACCGTCGGCAATGGTGCTGACGCTGCGCAGCACCGTGGGTCTGCCCGCGTGGCGGGAGAGGTACATCGAGGCGGCCCCGGCCGCCTGCACGCCCACAATACGGCACTCCGGCCGCAGGTGCTTGACGGCAAAGGCAATGCCGCTGATGAGCCCACCGCCGCCGATGGGCACCACGATCTGTTCCACATCCGGGAGTTGTTCCAGAATTTCAAGCCCGATGGTACCCTGTCCGGCAATGACCAGCGGGTCGTTGAAGGGGTGGGCAAAGGTATAGCCGTGCTCTTCCGTCAGGCGCTGGGCCTCCCGGGCGGCATCGTCATACACGCCGGGGACCAGCACCACCTCCGCACCGTAGCCCCGGGTGGCTTCCACTTTGCTGATGGGCGCTCCGGCAGGCATACAGATGATGGAGCGGATGCCCAGCTTTGCGGCAGACCAGGCAATGCCCTGCGCGTGGTTGCCTGCCGAGCAGGCGATCACGCCGCGGGAGGCCTCGTCCGGGGTGAGGGAGCGGATTTTGTTGTACGCGCCGCGGAGCTTGAACGCCCCGGTGAGCTGCAAATTTTCTGCCTTGATGTATACGTTTTTACCAAGTCCGCGGGCGGGGTCCAGGGGGGTGCGCCGGGCAATGCCCTGTAAGGCGGTCCGCGCATCCTCCAGCATTTCCATTGTCAGCATGGGGAGACCTCCTTTGATTTGTTTTGTGGGAATATTATACGGCGGCCGTGTCCGGGATACAATGGCTCGCCCAAAGAAAAAGCTGCCGGATTTTCCGGCAGCTTTTTTCACATAAAACGGCACAGCAGGATCGGCAGGAAGACGGCGGGTACCAGATTCATGACCTTGATTCTGGTCAGATTCAGCATATTCAGGCCCAGCGCCACGATCAAAAGGGACCCCACGCAGGTCATCTCCGCAATCACCGCATCGCCGAGCAGGGGGGAGAGGAAGGAGGCGGCCAGCGCGATGGAGCCCTGATAGAGCAGGATCGCCACGGCGGAAAAGGCCACGCCGATACCGAGAGAGGAGGCAAAGACCACCGCGCTGACGCCGTCCAGCAGAGCTTTGGCAAAGAGCGTGGAGTGGTCCCCGGTCAGCCCGTCCTGCAAAGCGCCGACGATGGCCATGGCCCCCACGCAGAAAAGCAGGCTTGCAGTGACAAATCCGTCAGAGACCGATGGGCCGTCGCCGCGGCTTTTGATAAAGCACTCGGATTTGGATTGCACCCAGTCGCCCAGACGGTGCATGCCGTTGTCCAGATCCAGCGGCTCACCGATGAGCGCACCGATGACCATGGACAAAATAGCGATCAGGCTGTTCTGTCCTTTCAGGCTGCCGCTGATGCCGAGAAACAGCACACACAGGGCAACGCCCTGCATGATGATGGTTTGCAGGCGGCTGCCCAGAGCGGCGCTTCCGGCGGGAAGTGCTTTTGAAAAGCGGTGGGCAAGGGCCGTGAGCAGCAGACCGGCGGCGGAGCCCACCAGAATGGCAAGGGCGTTTACGATCGTTCCTGTCAGCATATTGATATTCCTCAATTTCTTACTTTTTCTATCGGGTCCCGCACGGTGCTTCCGGCAGGAGAAAACAACAGGCCGCCGAAAAAGTCCGGGGGACTTTTCCGGCGGCCTCAGCCGAAATCAACCGACGTACTTCATGCCGGAGCTGTTCGGCTCAATGGAAGAGTCAGCGGTCAACGCCGTGATCCAATCCGCGTAATCCTGATCCTTCAGCGTATCGCTGACCTGCGCCTGCCAGCGGGGCAGGTCGGTGCCCACGAAATACATCACGTGGTAACCGTAATCCGTTTCCACGATACCCGTGTCGCCGCTCTTGCGGCTGGAATCGAAGCACCAGTCGTTGAAGGCCTGCACCATCTGGCCTTGATAGACCTGAGAGTAAAGGCCGCCGCTGTACTTCGACCCGGTGTCGCTGGACTGCTCCATGGCCAGCGCGGCGAAGGAATCCTCAGTGGCCTCGCCGGACTGCCAGTCAGAGAGCAGCTGCTCAGCCTGCACCTTGGCATCCTCCTTGAGCTGGGCCTGCTCTTCGTCATAGCCCTCGTCGCCGGAATTGAGCTCGCCAGTGGCAGGCTGCACCAGAATGTGACGGACATCCACGGTGTTATATTCGTCGCGGTAGCGGTTGTGGAACACGGTCACATAATAGGTGGTGCCGCTTTCCACAACCGTGCTGTCGCCGTCTTTTCGGGCGGAGTCATACAGCCACTCGGTCAGGGCATCTCCGGTGTAGACCGTGCCGTCGTTATTGGTGTAGGTGGCCTTGTCGTTGCCGTCGGCCAGCGTTTCCAGCTTGGCGCCGCCACGATAAGCAGTCAGCATTTCGTCAGCGGTGTTCTTGGCGGCAGTCTTAGCGGCTTCCTTCTCCTCATCGGTGGGGGAGACGGTGTTGCCGTCGGCGTCGGTGGTGCTGGCGGCGGAGCCGAGCACGCTGACGGATTCATAGGCTACCTTGTCATAGCTGTTGGGGTCGGCGGCATAGGTGGCTTCCAGCTTGTCCAGATCATAGCTCAGGCCGTCGGCATAGGCGCTGGTATAAGCGTCATATTGCAGGATGCGGGTGAGCTGCTGGCTGTATACCTTTTCGGTCATGGTGGAGCCGAAGGTCCCGGTCAGGTACTGGTCCACCGTCAGGTTGCTGGCGGAGGCCGTGGCCTTGAGGGAGGTCATGGTGGCGTCGTGCTGGGCCTGCACGCTGTCGGGATAGGTAAAGCCCTCGTCGCTGGCCTGCTTCAGGGCAGACTGCACGGCGGCCATCTGCTTGAGGCCCATGTCCACAAAGAAGTCGTGCCACGTCTGCCCGGCATCCACGCCCAGCATGGAAGCATCGCTCTCCGTGATCTCCTGCTCCTTCAGGTCGGTCTGGGTGTTCAGGCTGAGCATCCCATAGGCCATGTAATAGTAATACTGATTATAGAAGTTGCGGTAGGCGTTCTGGTAGAAGAAGCTGACCTCGGCGGCATTGTACTTCTCGCCGTCAATGGTGGCGGCGGTGGCGATGCGGGCAATGATATTGCTCCGCCAGACAATGGTTGCAAGGGCAACGATCACGAACACCACGGCGATAGCGCCGTAAAGGAAGTTGCTGCGGCGCTCTTCCTTGCGCTGCTGCGCCTCGTGGGCGGTTTTCGGCGCGCTCTGGCCGATTTTGTTTTCGTTGGATGCGCTCATTTGTTTTTCAGTCCTCTCAAAAATTCAGCTTGTAGCTTGTCGCACTTCGCTATTATATCGAATAGCCGTCGGTTGTGCAAGTACAAAATCATGGGTGCTGCCAAAGAAGATTTTACGGGCAGTTTCTGAAACCAACCTGAAAAAAGGCAGACGAACCCGTCTGCCGGAAAAAACGCGCCCCGCAGCGGCCGTGTAGACCCCGTTATAACCTGCACCTTCACGGCCAGGTGGGTCGCCTCCAGCTTGCTTTATCGCTTCCAACTTCCAGCCGCAGAATGCAGCCGGGAGGCCTGCGAACCACAAGTTGATCCGGCATCCCGAATAACGAAATGTGGGTTAAAAAAAGATCTATCACGAACCCCGCAGGGCGCTTATTTATCATATGTCGGAAAAGAGGATTTTATTGACCGTCCTCTTCGCTGAACAGCATTTCCATAAACAGGTCGTAAACCTCGTCCAGCTCCTCGTCGGAATCCAGCGTGGAAAGCAGGTCCTCGCCGTCTTCATGGATGACCTTCAATATCACCAGACCGTTGTCGGGATCGTCCTCCGTTTCCTCCGTCTCCGCGGGGAAAAACGCCTGATACATCTGGCCGTTATGCTCCAGCGCGTCTACAAATTCCAGAACGATCTCGTTTCCTTCCTCATCGGTGACGGTGATAAAGGTGGGGCCGAAATCTTCGCTCATGTGGCTGCCTCCTTTTTCGAAGTAATGCTATTTTAACCGATGTTTTCCCGAATTGCAAGAGAAGAAGCGGTGAAAAACACGGAAAGAACGTCCCCCTGCCCGGAAAATTTTTCTGTGTTTTCGAAAAAAACAGCGAAACGGGAACTTTTCCGGGACAAAATACGACTTTTTCAATATTGACAGCAGGTGTTACAATAGTACATATTATGGCGCATTACGGACTTTCGTTCCCACCGGAAACGGTGAGATATGCCCAGATAGACACTTGAAAAGGAGGCGTCTCATTGGAAGAGAAGAGAAGAGCGGAACGGCCTGCGGGCCACCGTCCGAGAGAGACGAGGAAGCGGCGCGGCGCAGGCAGAACGGTGCTGGGCGTGCTGGGTACGCTGGTGCTGATCGGTATCTGCACAGGCGGCATGCTGTTCGGTATTTTCATGAAGTATGTGAACACCACGCTGGCGCCCGCGCTGGATGTGAATGCCAGCGACTATACCATGGCGCTGAGTTCCTTTATTTATTATCAGGACCGCGACAGCGGCGAATGGAAGGAATGGCAGACTGTTTACGGCGAGGAAAACCGGGTGCTGGCGGAATACAGCGAGCTGCCGGAAAACCTGCTCAACGCCGCTGTGGCCATTGAGGACGAGCGGTTTTACCAGCACAACGGCGTGGACTGGAAGCGGACACTGGGCGCGACAGCCAACTTCTTCACCCATTCCAAGGATACCTTCGGCGGCTCCACCATCACCCAACAGGTGCTCAAGAACATGACCGGGGACGATGCGGGCACCGTCAACCGCAAGGTGCGGGAAATTTTCCGGGCCATGAAGTTTGAAGAGAACAACACCAAGGAAGAGATCCTCACCATGTACCTCAACACCATTTATCTGGGCAAGGGGTGCTACGGTGTGAAGACGGCGGCGGAGTATTACTTCGGCAAGGATGTCTCCGAGCTGAGTCTGGCCGAGTGCGCCAGCCTTATCGCCATCACCAATAACCCCTCGCTTTATGGTCCCATGTATGACATCACCTATACCCGTAAGGACGGCACGAAGATCACTCCCCGGCAGCTGAACAAGGAACGGCAGGAGTGGGTCCTCACCAAAATGGCAGAGGTGGGCCGGGACGGCAAGGCCTCTGAGGGGGCGGAGCCCTTTATCACCGAGGAGGAAGCGGAAGCGGCCAAGGCGGAAACGCTGCACTTCCGGGACGACGGCACCACCGCGGAGGAGCTGGTGGAGCGTGCCGTGGGCGGTGTGAAGATCAACGACTGGTTTGTCGATCAGGTCATTCTGGATGTCTCCGCCGACCTTGCGGAGCAGGAGGGCATTTCCGTCAAGGAAGCCCGGCTGAAGATTTACAACAGTGGCTATCACATTTATACCACGCTGGACCCCAAGATCCAGGCCATTGCCGAGTCGGTGTATGAGGACCGGAGCAATCTGGACGTGACCTCCCGCAGCGGCCAGCAGATCCAGTCCGGCATCACGATCATCGAGCCGTCCACCGGAAACATTGTGGCAACGGTGGGTAAAATCGGGGAGAAGACGGGCAATCTGGATTGGAGCTTTGCCACCACCAGCAAGCGCCAGCCCGGGTCTTCCATCAAGCCGCTGACCTGCTATGCCCCCGCCATCGACGCAGGAGCCGTTACGCCGGGCACGGTATTTGACAACTATCCGGTCCAGCTGCTCAACGACAAGCCGTGGCCCAAGAACTCTCCCGCCGGATACACGGGACTGACCACGGTGACAGAGGGCCTGCGGCGCTCGATCAACACCATCGCCGTGCAGACGCTGCAGGCGGTGGGTATCCCGGAATCCTATGCCTTTGCCACGGAAAAGCTGAATCTCAGTCTGGTGCCGGAGGATATGGGTCTGAGCCCGCTGGGCATGGGCGGCCTGACCCACGGCCTGAGCACGCTGGAAATGGCGGCGGCCTACGCAGCCTTTGCCAATCAGGGCATTTATAACTCTCCCCGCACGTATCTCAAGGTGACCAAGCTGGAAAATGACGGAACAGAGACCGTTGTTTTGAAGAATGACGGTGAGAGCCATGTGGCCATGAAGGAGACCACGGCGTATCTAATGAACCAGCTGCTGAAAAACGTGGTCACCGGGGGCACCGGAACCTCCGCGAATTTCAGCGGCATGACTATCGCCGGCAAGACCGGTACCACCAGCGACAACTATGACCGTTACTTTGTGGGCTATACGCCTTACTATGTGGCGGCGGTCTGGACAGGCTATGAGCAGCCGGAAAAGATCAGTTACAGTGGAAACCCCGCCATCACCATGTGGAAAAAGGTCATGCAGCAGGTGCATGCCGACCTGCCCAACAAGGACTTTGACAAGCCCTCCAGCGGGTTGGAGACGGTGGAGATCTGTCTGGACAGCGGTCTGCGGCCCACAGAGGCCTGTCGGGCGGATATTCGCGGCACCTCCCGCATTGCGACGGTGACCGTGGCCTCCGGAACGGCCCCGACAGAGTCGTGCAATGTCCACGTGATGCGGGACTACTGCACGGAGGGCAAGTGCCTTGCAACGGACAAGTGCCCGCCAGACAGCGTGAAGCAGGTGGCCGTGCTGGACCATACCCGTGTGGATTACGGCGAGGGCGTGAAGGCGGACGATGATGCGTATCTGCTCAGCACGTTGGAAAAAGCCCTTGAGCCGGGAGCGCCCACCGAAGCCAACCCGGCGGGAACGCCCGGCGGCTGCCCGGTGCATAATGGGCTGCCCTCGGTGGATCCGGATGCGCCGATTGTGGACCCGGCTGATCCCAACGGACAGGTGCCGGACGGCGGCGATACTCCTGTGACGCCCACAGAGCCTGCGGAGCCGTCTGACCCCGCTGCTCCGGCAGAACCCAGCGACCCTAGCGGCGGCTTCGGCGACGCCGGAGGCGACTGGTGGAACGATTTGTGGAGCAACAGCGGCAACTCAGCCGCATAAAAGTTTTCAAAATGAAAAGAAGTCTCCGCGCGGTATCGCGCGGAGACTTCTTTTCATGATTGAATCAATTACGGCCAAAAGGTCAGTCGGTGAGCTTTGCGCAGTCGGCACTTTTGCCGGAGAGCATTTCCAGCCCGTGGGACAGGGCGGGCAGTACGGCCTCCAGATTCTCTTTGGCTGCCTTGGGCGAGCCGGGGAGGTTGACGATCAGCGTTCCGCCGCGAAGGCCCGCCTGTGCCCGAGAGAGCATGGCCCGCGGTGTGATTTGCAGGGAAGCGTAGCGCATGGCCTCGGGGATGCCGGGGGCCATGCGGTCGCACACAGCCAGCGTGGCCTCTGGTGTAACGTCGCGGGGGGCGAACCCGGTTCCGCCGGTGGTGATCAGCAGCTGCACGTCCATGTCATCCGCGATCCTGCACAGCTCGGCTTCGATCATGGTTTGTTCGTCCGGCACGATGGAGGTGAACACAACCTCGTATCCGGCGTTTTTCAGCAAGTCTGCCACCAGTGGGCCTCCCTCATCGGGGCGCTGTCCGTGGAAGCTGCGGTCACTGACCGTTAAAACTGCGGCATGATACATATGCATTCCTCACTTCAACAGTAAAATATCCTGAGGCTGGATGGATACCCATACCTGCTCTCCGGGGTCTTGCCAGAGGGAGCGGTCCAACTCCATGCGCAGCGGGGGCGCGTCCGACGCGGCGTGGATGGGCTGCAGGAGCACGATGGTAGTGAAGACGTCCTGAATCACCCGCGTGACATGGCAGGGGAAAGCGCCCAGCGCGTCTGGCTGTGCCAGTGTGAGCAGGTGCGCCCGGATGCCCACCCGGCGAATGCCCGCCGGAATCTCCCGGCCGCAGGAGAGTGTCAGCCCCCACTGGGGCAGTGTAACGCTGCTGCCAGAGGGCACGGCATCGGCAAAGTTTTTGCAGCCGGACAGCCGCGCAGCCGCTTCGGTCTGTGGGGCGCGGAAGAGCTCCTGCAAGGTAAGGGTGCCCTGCGAGTGTCCCTGATCCAGTACACAGACGCGGTTACAGTTGCGGAAGACCTCCCCCCGGTCGTGGGAGACCCACAAAATGCTGCCGGGGAACTGCTCCAGCATTTCTGCAAGCTCCACTTCCAGCTGGTACTTCAAATAGCTGTCCAGCGCGGAAAACGGCTCATCCAGCAGGATGGCTCTGGGCTCGGAGGCAAGGATGCGCGCCAGAGCGGCGCGCTGCTGCTGTCCACCTGAGAGCTGCCCCGGTTTGCGCCCGGCGACCTCTTCCAGCCGGAACTGGCGAAGCTTTTCCTCTGTCACCGCCTGACGCCGCGCCTTGTCGCGCACGGCCACGGCAATGTTCTGCCGAACGGTCATATTGGGGAAGAGGGCGTATTGCTGAAAAAGATAGCCTACGTTCCGCTTTTGCGGTGTGAGGTCGATGTGGGCGTCACTGTCGAACAGTGTTACGCCGTCCAGCACGATTTTCCCGCGGTCCGGCGTGACGATGCCCGCAATACATTTGAGCGTCATGCTCTTGCCGCAGCCGGAGGCGCCCAGCAGAGCAAGCCGTTCGTTTTCGGTTTCAAATTGGACGGAAAGCGTGAAGCTTCCCAGCTTTTTTTCAATATCTACGGAAAGGCTCATGCCTTGCGCCTCCTTTTTCCTCCGGTCACCAGAAAGTCCCGGCGCTCCAGCAGGTTTACGGTCAAAAGCACCACGGCGGAGATGGCGAGGTTCACCAGAACCCACTTCATGGCCAAAGCGTCGTTATTGGTCTGCCAGAGCTGATAGACCGTGGTGGAGATGGTGGCAGTTTTGCCGGGGGTGTATCCGGAGATCATGCTGGTCGCGCCGTATTCGCCCAGTGCACGGGCAAAGGCCAGCACGGTGCCCGCCAGAATGCCCTGACGGCAGCAGGGCATCCGCACGTGCCAGAAGATCCACACGTTGGAAAGTCCCAGTGTCTGGCCGGAGTAGGCCAGCGTTTCGTCAAGGGCCTCAAAAGCGCCCCGGGCCGTGCGGTACATCAGGGGGAAGATCACAACGGCGGTGGCGAAAATGGCCGACCACCACGTCATCACGATTTTGATGCCAAAGGTGTTCAGCATCCACGCGCCCAAGATGCGCTTCGGCCCCATGAACCGCAGCAGCAGATAGCCGATGACAGTGGGGGGCAGCACCAGCGGCAGCGTCAGTATGACATCCAGCACGCCCTTGAAGAGCCGGGGCAGCCGCGCAATATAATAGGCGGCCAGAATGCCCAGAAAGAACACGGCAACTGAAGAAATGGCCGCGATGCGCAGGGAGTTATAAAGGGGAAACCAATCCACAGGGAAACACCTCCAATGAAATTCGGGGGAGAGCGACGGCCATTTCCTCGCAGCGGCAAAGCCGCGCCGCCGCGAAAGCGGCGACAAGCGTTTTGCCGCGCAAGACCCTGAAACAGGGAAAAAGTAAGTTCTGTAAAGCAAATACACATGACAGACAGAACTGCCTTAAACGGGAAATGGAGGTACGCCGTATCGGCGTACCTCCCCCGCTTGCCAAAACCTCTACTTAACGGAAAAAGATTTTATATGGCAGGGGAGTACGAG
>CAKSVQ010000056.1 GCA_934504065.1 uncultured Dysosmobacter sp.
GTCCACGGCCTTCTGCTTGGCGGTGGCGGCGTGGATGGTGCTCATCAGGGCCTGCTCGATGCCGAAGGTATCGTTGATGACCTTGGTCATGGGGGCAAGGCAGTTGGTGGTGCAGGAGGCATTGGAGACCACGTCCATATCCGGCGTATACTTTTTGTGGTTCACGCCCATGACAAAGGTGGGGGTGCAGTTATCCTTGGAGGGAGCGGAGATCACTACTTTTTTCGCGCCCTGCGCCAGATGGACGGAGGCCTTTTCCGTGGTATTGTATACGCCGGTGGATTCAATGATGTACTCCGCGCCGCAGTCGTCCCAGTGGAGCATGGAGGCGTCGCTTTCACTGTATACCCGTATTTTTTTGCCGTTTAAAATCAGGTTTTTCCCGTCGTGCTCCACGCTGCCCTGAAAGGTGCGGAACACCGAGTCGTACTTCACCTGATAGACCATATAGTCCAGATCTGCGTTGCGCAGGTTGATGCCGCAGATCTGATAGCTGCTGCACCCGCGTTCCACCATGATGCGCAGGGCAATGCGCCCGATCCGGCCAAAGCCGTTGATGCCGATCTTAATAGCCATAGCTCCATTCCTCCACCGAGTTTTTTCAGGCGGCCGCAAAAATCGGCGCGCCGCAGGTTGGTATCATTATAACATGGCTTTTCGGAAATGTTAATTATATTTACGCAAAATTTACTTACATAAAAATAAAAATTTCCGGTAAAAGGTAACAAAACCGGGAGTACGCTGAACCGTACTCCCGGTTTTGTGAAGATGGGTTTGAGGTTTGCGCCCAATCACAGGCGGCGGAAATCGCGGCAGACCTGATGAATGGCCAGCGCGGCCAGCGCGGTGCGCTGGCAGATGGAGGAAACGCAGACGTGCTCCTCCGGGGTGTGGATGCGCTCGGCCATGGCGCCCATGGCGTCAATGGCGGGCACGCCGAAAGAAGAGATCCACGCCGCGTCAGTGGCGCTGGCGTCGGCGATCTCCTCCGGGCAGAGGTCCAGCGTCCGGGCGGCCTCCGCCACGCAGGCGTAAAGCCGTCCGCTCGCCTCCGTCCGCTCCATGGCGGGGAACAGGGTGTGGAACTCCACCGTTACGCGGCAGCCGTCCACCGTGACCTGCCGGGGCAGGGACCGCAGGTTTTCCTCCACGGCCTGAAAGTCCGCGTTGGTGGGCAGGCCTGCCACGCAGAACTGGGCGTGGGCCTCCCCGGCCACCACGCCGTTGGGCCGTCCGCCGGAGATGGGGGCCACATTGTAGTAGATCTTTTTATCAAGATCATTGAAGCCGTACAGCCGGATGATCTGGTGGGCCAGCTCCAGCACGGCGCTGCGGCCCTCCAGATAGGCCTTTCCGGCGTGAGCCTCCCGGCCCTCCACCTGAATGCTGCCAAGGATCACGCCCCGGCGGGCGGTGACAAAGCCCATTTTTTCGCCGCTTTGCCGTCCACCCTCAAACACCATGGCGCAGTCCGCGTTTTGGGCTTCCCGGGCAAAAAGCTTCTGCCCGGAGGGTGAGCCGATCTCCTCGTCGCAGTTGAAAAGAAACGTCAGCTCCCACGGGGGAAGCTGCCCGGCCTCCTTTAAGATCAGCGCGCCGAAGAGAGCAATGAGGGCACCGCTTTTGCAGTCCCCCGCCCCCAGTCCGTAGATCCAGTCCCCCTCCTGATGGAAGGGGTGCGCCGCCGTGGAGCCCTCGGGGAATACGGTGTCCAGATGGGCCATCAGCAGCAGCTTCCCCTCCGGTTTGCCATCAGGCAGCACTCGCGCTGCCAGATGACACCCCAACTCCGGGTCAGGGATCTCCTCCACCTGCGCGCCCAGCTCTTCCAGCAGGGGGCGCAGGGCGTCGATCACGGCGCGGTTGCCGGGCTTTGTGCCTGTGCCGCTGTCCGGCGCGCACACGGCCTTTAAAAGCGCCAGCAGCCGGGGCTGCACCCGCTCTGCCCCCTGCAGGGCAAGGGCTTTCCAGTCGATGTCCATGCCGCTTACCCCAGCAGGTCCACCATGACCTCGGCGGGATCGAAGGTGGAGTCGATCATTCCGGTGCTTTGCAGCCAGTCGATATTCTCCTGCCAGACGGCGGCGTCCTGAGAGAGGAAGGCGGCGCTGTCAGTCTCCATCATGGGCAGCAGCACGTCAAAGCTCTTCTTCTCCACGGATTCCGTCAGGGGGAAGTTCTCCGTGTTCTGGTTGCTCATCATAATGGCAAGGGCGCCGTCGGGATCGTTCTTCATGTCCGCAAAGCCCTTCTGGCAGGCCCGCAGGAAGCGGGTGTACTTGTCCTGATTCTTTTCCAGCTGGCCCTCTCCGGTGACCAGCATCAGCGCGTAGTAATTGGGCACACCGTAGTCCGTGAGCTTTATATAGTCCATGTCGAAGCCCTCTTCCTCCAGCGCGGGGATCTCGTGGTTGATGAAGCAGCCGTAAGTGGCGTCCACATTTCCAGTGGTCATGGAGCTCATCAGGTCAAAGCCCACGTCGATCATGGTCACATCGTCCAGCGTGGCGTTCGCGGATTGCAGTAGCTGGTTCACCGCCACCTCCGCAAAGCGGGTGCCGGAATAGCCGATGGTCTTGCCGATCAGGTCGGCAGGGGTCTTGATGTTCTTTTCCGCAAGGGAGCACACCACGCTGATGGGCTCCTGCACCACCGCGCCCAGCACTTTGACGGGAACGTTCTCGTTGGCCTTGGCGATGATGGTGTCCTCCTGATAGTAGAAGCCGATGTCAGCCTTGCCCGCTGCCGTCATGGTCAGGGGGTCAGTGGTGTTGGAGGGGAAGAGCACGTTCACTTGCAGGCCCTCGTCGGCAAAATAGCCCTTGTCGATGGCCTCATAGATAAAGGCGTGCACGGCGTTGGGATACCAGTCCAGCACCACGTCCACGGTTTCCAGCTGGGCCGGGGCGTCGCTGTCGGAAGGGGCGGTGTCAGCGGGGGCGGCATTGGAGCCGCAGCCTGCCAGCAGCAGGCACGCCAGCAGGGCGGAAGCGATTTTTTTCATAGGATCTTGCTCCTTGTATTAAATTTGAAGAAGGCCATAAAAGCCTCGCAGAGTTTCGCGTCCGCAGACGCGAAAGCTGTGAAATCGGTTTTTCCCAGCGGCATGTACGTCTGGAAAAACTCCCTGCGCGGAGCGTGTGTCGAATTGGCCGCATAGCGGCCATGAGGCACGGAGCGCAGCGAAACTCCTTCAAAAAAAAGGCTTTGCTTTTTTTGAGGAATTATGATTCTCCCCGCCAGCGCACCACGCGCTTTTCCAGCAGAGAGACCACCGCCACCGTCAGCATAGCCGTGGCGGAGAGCAGCACGATGGGCGCAAAGACCCCCGCACCGTCCAACTGGGTCATCATGCGGCGGGAGAAATAGCCAAGGCCGCTCTGTGCGCCCAGCCATTCGCCGATGGCCGCGCCGATGATGCTCATGGGGACCGCCATTTTGATGGCGGAGAAAAAATACGGCAGGGCGCAGGGCACCTTTACCTTGCGGTAAATATCCCACTTTGTCGCGCCGTAGGTCATCAGCAGCTCCGCCATTTCCACCTTGGCAGACCGCAGCCCGTCATACACAGTGATGGCGATGGGGAAAAAGGTGATAAGAATGGTGACCAGCACTTTGCTCCAGATACCGTAGCCAAACCACAGCACGAACAGCGGGGCGATGGTGGTGGTGGGAATGGTCTGGGACGCCACCACGATGGGATAGAGCGCCTTGCGCCAGAAATCGCTGCAATCCATCAGCACCGCCAGCCCCAGCCCCAGCACCAGTGAAATGGCAAGGCCAATCAGGGTCACGCTCATGGTGGCGGGCAGGTGGACCGTGAAAAGGGGCTTGCGCAGCTCCCACAGCTTTTTCACGATCTCCACAGGCGTTGGCAGAATGTAGGAGGCCCCAATCTCCATGGCCCCCAGCTGCCAGCCCATCAGCAGCAGGAATAAAAAGATCATGGCGGGCAGATTGCCCTGTCCAAGGCGTTTCATGGCTGCACCTGCTTTCTCAGCGTGTCCACCAGCGTCTCCCGCAGGGACACCATCTCCGGCCGTGTCAGGCATTCCCGGGTGCGGGGATACCCGGCGGGCACGGTGATCTCCTCCAACGTGTGAATGGGCGTTTTGGTCACCGCCAGCACGCTGGAGGAAAGGAACACGGCCTCCTCCACATCGTGGGTGATGAAGAGAATGGTTTTTTTGTGCTTTTCCCACTGTCCCAGCAGCCATTCCTGCATGGAGATGCGGGTGAGAAAGTCCAGCGCGGAAAAGGGCTCGTCCAGCAGCAGTAGGTTGCTTCCGGTGAGCATGGTGCGGGCAAAGGCGGCCCGCTGGCGCATGCCGCCGGAAAGCTCCTGGGGCATTTTGTCCCGGCATCCGGCAAGGCCCACGTCCGCAAGGGCGTCGTCAATGCGCTCGATGCGCTGGGCGCGGCTCAGACCGCCCTGAATTTCCAGCGGCAGGGCCAGATTTTCCCCGATGGTGCGCCAGGGAAACAGCAGGTCCTTCTGGGGCATATAGCCGCAGTAGTGCTTTTTGCCGTCGATAGGGGCGCCGTCCACCCGGATCACGCCGGATTTTGGGCGCAGAAGACCGTTGGTCATGCGGAAAATGGTGCTTTTGCCGCACCCGCTGACCCCGATGATGCAGTGGAACGAGCCTTTCTCCACGGAAAAGCTCAAATCGTCAATGATGTCAAAATCCTCGCTGGGATACTGGTAGGATACGTGGTCGAACTCCAACTGGCTCATGCCCGCATCTCCCATGCCATGTCCCAGAAGCCCAGCTCATAGCGGCTGCAATTCACAAAAATGTCCGTGAGATAGGCGACCTCTTCCGGCGAGGCGTTTTTGGACAGCTCGTCCATCAGGGCGATGAGGGCGCGGTTGGTGGCGGCGTAGTCCTCCGAGGCATAGCCGCGGATCCACTCGCCGTAGAAAGGATGCTCCGCCGCGCCGGGGATGGCAGCAAGGGCCTCGCCGATCTCGGCATAGCTCCATGAGCAGGCCAGAAGAGACGCCACGATCTCCATGGGCCCCCCGGCGTTGGCCACCGAGAGCATATAGTGGGTATAAGAGGTGTTGGCCAGCGCGGGACGCACGGCGAAGACCTGCTGCTCCGTGATGCCCAGACGTTCCATATAGGCGCGGTGAATGTTCATCTCGCCGCCGAGGATGGAATCGACATTGGCGGAGAAGGTGCGCATCAGCTCCGGCGAGCGGGACTTGACCACGCCCAGCGCGAACACCTTGGCATAATCAAAGAGGTATAAGTAATCCTGTAACATGAAAAAACGGAATTTTTCCACGTCCAGCGTGCCGCCGCCGATCCCGGTGACAAAGGGATGGTGCAGGCACTGCTCCCACACGGGGTCGGCGGCCTTGCGCAGCCGGGCGGATACCGATTCGTTGTTCATCTCAGGCATCCTCCCGGAAAAAGTCGCTTTTCAGGTCGAACAGGTGGTTCATGGGGCCCCGGCCGCGGCCCAGGTCCAGCATGGCCCCCAGCGCGCCGGAGATATAGGCCTTGGCCCGCTCCACTGCCGCTTCCAGCTCCATGCCCTTGGCAAGGTTGGAGGCAATGGCGCTGGAGAGGGTGCACCCGGTGCCGTGGGTGTTGGGATTATTGATGCGGCGGCCCCTGAACCAGCGGGCCTGCCCATTTTTCCAAAGAAGGTCGTTGGCGTCGTTGAGGTCATGGCCGCCCTTGCACAAAACGGCGCAGCCATAAGCCTCGCTGATGACCTGCGCGGCGCGCTCCATATCGGCCGGAGATCGGATCGCCATGTTGGCAAGGATCTCCGCTTCGGGAATGTTGGGCGTCACGACCTCGGCCAGCGGCAGAAGCCGTCCGGTCAGGGCGTCGATGGCGTCGTCCCGCAAAAGCTTGGAGCCGGAGGTGGCCACCATCACGGGATCGACCACCACGTGCTTTGCGCCGTACTGGGTGAGCTTGTCGACAATGACCTCGATCAGCCCGGCGGCGGAGACCATGCCGATCTTCACCGCGTCGGGGAAAATGTCGGTGAACACGGCGTCCAGCTCCGCTGCGAGGAAGGAGGGCGTTGCCTCCAGAATGTCTGTGACGCCGGTAGTGTTCTGGGCAGTCAGTGCCGTGACGGCGGTCATGGCGTATACGCCGTTGGCCGTCATGGTCTTGATGTCTGCCTGAATGCCGGCGCCTCCGCTGGAATCACTTCCGGCGATGGATAATGCTGTTTTCATGTGGAATGCTCCTTTCTTTTTTCAGCACTATTTTTCTTGAGCGGCGGAAGGTGGTGCCCCCGATCCGTCGCTTTTCCGGCAGAGCCGGAATGGGAACGAAAAAACCGTTCCCTCAGCAAGAGAGAACGGCAGGCGCCGGATAGAAAAAATCCCCGCGGCGCACAGCCGGGGGTTCTTTTGATCCCGTAAAAATGTGGATAGCGCATCCCTACGTTGGCATTACCCAAATCAGGTGAGGTCGAGGGAAACTACCCTCCTCTCAGCCCTCTTTCCGAGAACTCCCTTGCGGGAATATTTTAATACAGCGGCAGGATTCTGTCAAGAAAAAAACAAGAACATTAACATCGGTTAACGCAAACGTTTTAATAAAACTTTTGTGCAGTTTTTCCCTTGTAAAATGTTGGGCGTAGGTTATAATGATGGCCCGGGAAACAAGTGGAGAAAGGATGCGTTTTTTCATGTCATATCATTATTTGCTGGATCTTGCCCTGATCCTTGTCAGCACCAAGGTGCTGGGACTGGTGACGCGCAAGTTCCAGATGCCGCAGGTGGTGGGCGCGCTGTTGGCGGGCTTGATTTTAGGCCCCGCCATGCTGAACGTGCTGACGGAAACGGAGTTTTTGTCCCAGCTCAGCGAGCTGGGCGTGATCGTGATCCTGTTCAGCGCCGGAATGGGCACCAGCCTGCCAGATCTGAAAAAAGCTGGAAAGCCCGGATTTCTGGTGGCCCTTTGCGGCGTGCTGGTGCCCATGGCCATGGGCACGGTGCTGGGGCTGCTAGCTGGCAAGGCCGGGTGGCTGCCCAATAACAGCCTGATCGAGGACGTGTTCCTCGGCACTATTTTGACGGCTACCTCCGTCAGCATCACCGTGGAAACGCTGAAGGAGCTGGGGAAGCTTGACACCAAGGTGGGCGGCACCATTCTGGCGGCGGCGCTGATCGACGATGTGCTGGGCCTGATCGCCCTGACGGTGGTCACCAGCTTTGCGGGCGAGGGCGTGAGCCTTGCGCTGGTGCTGGTGAAGATCGTGCTGTTCTTCGTGTTCGCCGTGGTGGTGGGCGTGGCCGCTGTGCGGTTCTTCCGCTGGATGATCGGGCAGGCCTACGGCAAAAACCTGCGGCGCTACCCGGTGCTGGCCTTCGTGCTGTGTTTGCTGATGGCCTACTGCGCCGAGGAGTTTTTCGGCGTGGCGGACATCATCGGCGCGTTTGCCGCGGGCCTTGTGGTCTCCTCCACCCCCAAGGCGGAGTACATCGCCTCGAAATTCGACCCGCTGAGCTATCTGCTGCTCACCCCTGTCTTTTTCGCGGGCATCGGCATCAAGGCCGTGCTGCCGGACATGAATGCGGCTGTGGTGGCGTTTTCTCTGCTGCTGCTGGCGGTGGCCATCCTTTCCAAGCTCATCGGCTGCGGTTTGGGTGCGAAGCTGTGCGGGTTTGATGGTCGGGAGTGCGTGCAGGTGGGCGCTGGCATGGCCTGCCGCGGCGAGGTGGCGCTGATCGTTGCCAACCGGGGGCTTTCCATGGGTGTGCTGAGCCAGACGCTGATGACCCCGGTCATCATTACTGTGGTAGGCTGCGCCGTGCTGACCCCCGTGCTTTTGAAGCTGGTGTTCCGGGGCGAAAAGGAGCCCGACTTGCAGGAGAGCCCGCTGGTGGACCGCTATCGGGAGTCCGAGCAGTTGGATATCGTCTCCGCCAACCTGCTGGACCGCAACCGGAAAATGCTGGACGAGGGCCAGAAAAAAAAGAAATAATGTGGGAGTTGGCCTCGACATACCAACATAAAAGTCCCCCGCCCGGCACATTTGTGCCGGGCGGGGGACTGTAATTTTTGGGGTGCACGGCCTTTGGCACGGAAGGGCGTGTGCGGTGGCCCGCAAAATGTGCAGGTAAAAATTGCGGCAAATGCCACACCGGGGAGACGCTGGAAGCGTCGATTTTTTCCTGCAATGTTGCATTTCTATGAAAATACAACGCATTTTTCGTAGAATCTTACAGTTGCAAACGAGATTGTTACAAATTATACTATCTGTGAAAAAAGCAAGTTTTGAGCGATTTTGTTTCGCTTTTCTTTTTTACGGCGTTTCGTGCACGTACACGGAAGAAAAAGCCAGCCGCCCGATGGCGGAGAGGGGAGACTTCCATGGCAAGCATTGAATCGATCGCGGCAAAGGCGGGCGTGTCCCGGGGAACGGTGGACCGCGTGCTGCACAACCGGGGGCAGGTGAAGCCGGAAACGGCGGAAAAGGTGCGCTCCGTCATGGCGGAAATGGACTTTCAGCCCAACGCGCTGGGCCGGGCATTTTACCTGTCCCGGAAGAAGAACAAGATCGGCGTGCTGGTGGCCTTCCGCGAGCCGGACTTTCAAAAACAGGTGATGGAGGGCGTGGAAAGCGGCGTGGCCTACGCCAAGCAGCACGGCGTGGAAACGCTGGTGGAGTTCGCCTCCCCCAGCGACCCGGCGGGGTATCTGGCGGCGCTGGAGCGGCTGCTCTCAGGCAGCGTGCAGGGCCTTGCCCTGCGCGGCATCGCCTCCGATGAGATCCATACCAGGCTCAAGGCCGTGCGCAAGGCGCAGGGGGTGCCCACGGTGGTCTATAACCAGGACATCGACCCGGTGCTGCGGGACTGCTTTGTGGGGCAGGACTCCTACCAGAGCGGCCGCTGCGCGGCAGCGCTGATGGAACAGATCACCGCCCCGGACGGCGCGTTGCTGGCCGTGGGCGTGGACAGGCTCCACGCCTCCAGTGAGGACCGCATCCGCGGCTTTGCCGACCACTTCCGCGCCCTGGGCGGCGCGGAGCGGCTTTCCGGCGTGGTGTATGGTGGCGGCGACCATGATCTGGTCTACTGCCTGACAAAGGAAAAGCTGCGGGAAACGGCGGGGCTTGCAGGCGTGTTCGTCAGCGGCGCAGGCCTTTCCGGCGCGGCGCAGGCCGTGGATGACGCGGGCCTTTCCGGCCGCGTAAAAGTGGTGGGCTTCGACGTGACGGACTCCAACGTGGCCTTTATGAAAAAAGGCGCGGTGCAGTTTTTGATCGATCAGGGACCGTATGCCCAAGGCTACCGCTCCATTCAGCTACTGACCGACGCCATTTTTCAGGACAAGGGTCTGGAGACGGCGTATTACGACACCGGAATTCAGATCAAGAATCTGTATAACTGTTCATAAACGCCGCCCGCTGCGGCATGGGAGGAGATAAGATATGGAAACAATTACCAACCTCATCAAGGATACCCCAATCCCCAAAATGGTCCGGGTCCGCCAGAACTTTGACAAGACCTGCATCCCCGAGGGCGACATTGCCGCCACGGTCATCCGGGAGCTGGACCGCCCCGAGATCGGCGGCAAGATCCTGCCCGGCCAGAAGATCGCCATCACCTGCGGCAGCCGCGGCATCAACCACAATGCCCTGATGGCCCGCGCCATTGTGGACTTTGTCAGGTCCAAAGGCGGCGAACCCTTCATCGTGGCGGCCATGGGCAGCCACGGCGGCGCCACTGCCGAGGGCCAGCTTCAGATCCTCAAGGACTACGGCATTACGGAGGAGGCCATGGGCTGCCCCGTGAAAAGCTCCATGGAGACGGTGCAGATCGGCACCTCCGGCGTGCGGCACCAGCCGGTGTTCATGGACAAAAACGCCGCCGAAGCCGACGGAATCATTCTTTTTAACCGCATCAAGCCCCACACCTCCTTCCGCGGCCCCTATGAAAGCGGCCTGATGAAGATGATGGCCATCGGCCTTGGCAAGCAGAAGGGCGCCGAGAGCATCCACCACCAGAGTCCCGCCATCATGCATGAGCTGGTGGAGGAGTATGGCCGGACGATGCTGGACAACGCCCCGGTGCTGGGCGGCATCGCCATCATTGAAAACGCCTATGACGATACCTACCTCATCAAGGGCCTGAGCCCCGAAGAGATCATCACCGAGGAGCCCAAGCTCAAGGAGATTTCCTATCAGACCATTGCCCACCTGCTCTTTGACAAGTGCGACGTGCTGGTGGTGGACAAGATCGGCAAGAACATCTCCGGCGACGGCATGGACCCCAACGTGTCCGGCCGCTTCGTGCTGCCCCAGTACTGCTCCGGCGGCATTCAGGCGGAAAAGTGCGTGGTTCTGGATATCACCGACGAGACCCACGGCAACGCGCAGGGCATCGGCCTTGCGGAGGTCACCACCCGCCGCCTTGTGAACCGGATGAAGCTGGAAATGACCTATCCCACCGGAGTGACCAACACCTTTTTGCACCTGATGAAGATTCCCATGATCATGGACAACGACCGGGAGGCCATCCAGCTTGCGCTGATGTGCTGCCCCGAGGCGGAGGACCACGACCACATGAAGATGATCCGCATTCCCAATACCGCCCACATCGGCGAGATCGAAATTTCCGAGGGAATGCTGCCGTTGGTGGAGAACAACCCCAGTTTCGAGGTGCTCACCGCCCCCTATGACCTGCCCTTTGACGAAAACGGCAACCTGTTTTAAAAAAGCCTGTGCGTCCGGCGGCCGTCTTGGGCCGACGCCCCGCCGGACACGCGGTTTTGATAAGTAAGAAACAGCAAAGAAAAAGCGAAAAACGCGAAAAGAGAAAGGAAATCACACTATGGTATCTCCTGCAATGCTGATCGTGGCACTGGTGATCGCCATCGCGATCATTCTGTTCTGCATCATCGTCCTCAAGCTCAATGCATCCATCGGCATGGTGCTGGCCAGCCTGTTCATGGGCGTGGCCGGAGGTCTTGACCTGATGACCACCATGGACACCATCTCCTCCGGCTTCGGCAGCATGATGACCAGCATCGGCCTGCCCGTGGGCTTCGGCACCATTCTGGGCCAGCTCATGAGCGACAGCGGCGCTGCCGACATCATTGCCGACAAGCTGGTCTCCGCCTTCCCGGCCAAGCGCTCCGTCTGGGGTCTGAGCCTTGCAGGCTTCGTGCTGTCCATCCCTGTGTTCTTCGACGTGACGTTCATCATCCTCATTCCCATCGGCATCACCATTGCCGCCAAGATCGACATGAAGATGTGCTATGTCACGGGCTGCCTGACCATCGGCGCCACCACGGCCCACTGCGTGGTGCCCCCCACCCCCAACCCCCTGGCCGCTGCCGACATCTTTGGCTTTGACCTGGGCATCATGATGATCGTTGGCCTGATCGTGGGCTTCATCACCGTGATCGTTTCCGACTTTGTGTACATTAAGATCCACAACCGCGGCATCTGGAACGACGAAAAGGACGTGAACCACAGTTCCAACGTGGTGAACGAGCTGGTTGCCGCCCGCGCCGCCCAGAACGAGACCAAGGCCCGTCCCTCCTTCGGCATGGCCCTGCTGCCCGTGGTGATCCCCGTGGTGTGCATCCTCTTCGGCACCCTCGGCAGCGCCATGTTCGACGAATCTCCCCTGATCTGCAGCTTCCTCGGCAATAAGCTGGTGGCCATGACGCTGGGCACGCTGGGCGCTTACCTTGTGAGCCTGCCCTACATCGGCCGCGAGAATCTGGAAAAGTCCGCCGGCGAGGCCCTGAAGAGCGCCGGCGTGGTGCTGCTCATCACCGGTGCAGGCGGCTCCTTCTCCTCTGTCATCACCGCCACCGGCATCGGCAACGCTATCGTGAGCCTGCTGGGCACCAACACCACCTCCGTGATCCCCGCCATGTTCCTTGCCTATTTCATCGGCATGATCTTCCGTGTGGCGCAGGGCTCCGGCACTGTGGCCGGCATGACCTCCATGGGCATCATGGCCACCATTGCCCCCGCCATCGGCTGCCATCCCGTGTGGATTGCACTGGCCTGCCTGTCCGGCGGCAACTCCATTGGCCATGTGAACGACTCCGGCTTCTGGGTCGCCACCAACATGTCCGGTCTGACGGTCACCGGAGGTCTCAAGACCTATACGCTGGGTTCCTTCATCTCCTCCGTGTGCATCTTCGTTCTGGCCCTGATCGGCGCGCTGGTCATCCCCCTGTAAGCGCCCCTTTCACGGTTTCTGGTTTGCAATCAAAAAGGAGTAACAACAAATGCGTAACGCGATGATTATTGACCCCAGAGACAACGTGGCGGTTGCCATCGAGCCCATCGCCAAGGGCGAAACGGCCACGTATGTCTGCGAGGGCAAAGAGGTCTCCCTCCCCGCTTTGGAAGACATCACCATCTATCACAAGCTGGCCACCCGGGACATTGCCAAAGGCGAGCCCGTGGTGAAATATGGCGAGCATATCGGCATCGCCTCCTGTGATATTAAGGCCGGGGAGCACGTCCACGTGCACAACGTGGAGAGCCACCGGGAGAATCTGGAAGTCAAAGAGTAAAGCGTAAGGAGAAAACGACCATGACTTTTTACGGTTATAAGCGCCCCGACGGCCGCGTGGGCGTGCGGAACCACGTGCTGATCCTGCCTGCCAGCGTGTGCGCTTCCGATACCACCCGCATCATTGCCCAGCAGGTGACCGGGGCGGTCACCTTCAATAACCAGCAGGGCTGCTCTCAGGTGGCCCCCGACCAGCAGCTGACCATGGACGTGATGGCGGGCTATGCCGCCAACCCCAATGTCTACGGCACGGTGGTGGTGTCTCTCGGCTGCGAGAACTGCCAGATGGATCTGGTGGTCAAGGCCATTGAAGAGCG
>CAKSVQ010000057.1 GCA_934504065.1 uncultured Dysosmobacter sp.
AATACATAAGCTACATTGAGCCGTCGCGAGTGTAGCTCACAAACAACTGTGAGCCATCTGTTAGCGGCAGACGGCTCACTTCTTTTATAAGCAAAAGCCCGCTGACCAAAGTCAGCGGGCTTTTATCGATCAATACAGCTTTGCGCCTGCCGGAATGTGGGGATCGACCATCAGCAGATGCAGCCGTTCTTCGCCGTTTTCACTGTGCACGGCGGAGATCAGCATACCGCAGGAGTCAATGCCCATCATCGCTCTCGGGGGCAGGTTGGTGATGGCGATGCAGGTCTTGCCAACCAGCTCTTCCGGCTCGTAATATTCGTGGATCCCGCTCAAAATCACCCGATCCACGCCAGTTCCGTCGTCCAAAACGAACTTCAAAAGCTTCTTGGACTTCTTCACGGCTTCGCATTCCTTGACCTTCACGGCCCGGAAATCGGATTTGGAGAAGGTGTCAAAATCCACCTGATCCTGGAACAGCGGCTCGATCTGCACATTGGAGAAGTCGATTTTTTCCTCCGCGGCAGGAGCAGACGGCACAGGAGCCGAAACTTCCTTGGAAACCTTCTTATCAGAGTCCAACGGCTTCATTGTCGGGAAGAGGATGACCTCGCGGATGGTATCGGTGCCCGTAAACAGCATAACGGCGCGGTCAATGCCCATGCCCATGCCGCCCGTGGGAGGCATACCGTATTCCAGCGCGTTGAGGAAATCCTCGTCCAGCATTTCGGTCTCGTCGTCGCCCCGCTCGCGCTGCTCCACCTGCTTTTCAAAGCGCTCACGCTGGTCAATGGGGTCGTTCAGCTCGGAGTAGGCGTTACCCATCTCGCTGCGGCAGATGAAGAACTCGAAGCGCTCCGTCAGCCGGGGATCGACAGGGCTGCGCTTGGTCAGGGGGCTCACCTCCACCGGGTACATGGTGATGAAGGTGGGCTGCACCAGATGCTCCTCCACCTTCTGGTCGAAGCAGGCATACAGGGCGTTGCCCCACGTCTTCTCTGCGGCGTCCGCCAGCTCCACGCCCTTGGCCCTGGCGGCGGCCACAGCCTCGGCATCGTCGGAAATGGCGTCGAAATCAATACCCACATACTTTTTGACGGCCTCCACCATGGTCATGCGGGGCCAGCCGGGGGTCAGGTCGATCTTCTCGCCCATCCATTCCAGCTCATAGGTGCCCAGATACTTCTGGGCAAAGGTGGTATACACGCCCTCGGCAATGTCCATCATGGTGTGGAAGTCAGCATAAGCCTGATACAGCTCCACAGTGGTGAACTCCGGGTTGTGCTTGGGGTCCATGCCTTCGTTGCGGAAGATGCGGCCGATCTCATACACCCGGTCCATGCCGCCCACGATCAGCCGCTTCAGGGGCAGCTCCGTGGCGATGCGCATATACATATCGATGTCCAGCGTGTTGTGGTGGGTGATGAAGGGCCGGGCGGCGGCTCCGCCTGCGATGGTGTTCAGAACCGGTGTCTCCACCTCGATATAGCCCATATCATCCAGATAGTTCCGCAGGTGTTTGATGAACTGGGAGCGGATGACAAAATTCTTCTTGACCTCGGGGTTGACCATCAGGTCCACATACCGCTGCCGATAGCGCAGCTCCCGGTCCTGCAGGCCGTGGAACTTCTCCGGCAGGGGCAGCAGGGACTTGGAAAGCAGGGTGACATTCTTCGCCCGAACGCTCATTTCGCCCCGCTGGGTGCGGAAGACCTCGCCGTCCACGCCCACAATGTCGCCGATGTCGTACTTCTTAAAGCGCTGATAGACCTCTTCGTCCATCTCGTCCTGCCGGGCATAAAGCTGGATGCGGCCCGCGCGGTCCTGCAAGTCGCAGAAGCTGACCTTGCCCATGCCGCGCTTGCTCATCAGCCGCCCGGCGACCTTCACACTCTGGCCCTCCAGCTCGTCGAAGTGGTCCTTGATCTGCTGGGAGGTGTGGTCCCAGTCAAAGCGGGTCTGCTGAAAGGGGTCCTTTTCCTCGGCCTGCAGGGCGGCCAGCTTTTCCCGGCGCACCTTGCGCTGCTGGTTCAGGTCCTGCTCGGGGGCAGGCTGCTGTGTCTTCTTCTGTTCAGCCATGTTGCACTCCTCTCAGCGCTCGATCTTGCGCACCGTGTACACAATGGCGCCGCGGGGCGCTTCCACCGTGACGGAATCGCCTTCCTTTGCGCCCAGCAGCGCCTTGCCGAAGGGGGATTCCTCGGAAATGATGCCGTGCATGGGGTCGGACTCCTGAGAGCCGACGATCTTATAGGCGGGCATCTCCTTGCCAGAGGCGTCAGCCACCGTCACCTTGCAGCCGATGGTGACCACGTTGGTAGGGGCGTTGGCTTCGTCCACGATGACCACGTGCTGCAAAATTTCTTCCAGCTCCGCAATGCGGGAATACAGCTTGCCCTGCTCGTTTTTCGCCTCGTCATACTCGCTGTTTTCGCTCAGGTCGCCGAAGCCGCGGGCCACCTTGATCTGCTCGGCCACCTCGTCGGAACGGGTGGTTTTCAGATAATTCAGTTCCTCCTGAAGCTCCTGCGCGCGGGCAGCGCTCATTTTGTATTCTCTTTCCATATCGTCGTTTCCTTTCTGCGAACTTGTGGGCGGCGATTTCCCTGCTTTTTCGCCGCACATACTTATTTTATATTATCATGACGTTATATTATAGAGGTTACCGCCCGGAATGTCAAGTCCGCCCTCGACCAACGGTCATCTGGCCGGGACGCAGGCTGCCGGAAGCGCGCAGGGCCGAGAGCAGCTGCCCCCGGTCCGCCCCGGCGGGAAGCTGCTCTTCGATCATCGGCGGCAGGACGACGGGCGGCAGCGGCCCGCCGCCGTCATACAGCCCGACCGTCTTTTCACCGCAGCCCTCTATCTCCAGTCCGGGATCGAACAGCACCAGCGCGTCCGCCGCCGCAAGGCGCTCCGGCGCTCTTTCCAACAGCAGGGAAACGCCGTATTCCCGCCGCAGAGCGCGGCCCAGCTCCTCCCCGCCCTGCGGAACGTCCAGCAGCACATAGCGCCAGCGCAGGCACAGCTCTGTCACCGTCCTCGCCGCCTCGCCTGTAAGGGTATTGGCGCGGACGGCCACCACGGCCCCGGCGCGCCCACGCAGCAGTGCATCCACCCAGTCCGCTGCCAGCGCCTGCCGCAGGGCGCGGGTGGAGACAGTTTTCAGTCCAAAGCGCGCCAGCGCATCGGAAAAGGGAAACGCCTCCGGCAAAATGACCTGCGTGATGCCCAGCTTTTGCAGCCGCCGCAGCGCCCTGTCCACCCGGCGGCGCACCAACAGCTCCGGCGTCCGCTCCCCCCGCCGCAGCCGCACCCGGCACACCCGCATCTGCAAAATGCGGTCCTCTTCCATCTGCACGGCGCTGCGGCGCTCGTTCGCCTGCCGCGGCGCCCATTCCAACAAACCGATCATAGAAAATCCCTCCCGCCCCATGGTATGGAGCGGGAGGGAAGATTATGTCAGGCGCTGCCGGAAAGCGTGTAACCGCTGAGATAGCCCATGCAGGGCTTGGCCCCGTGGCTGAGGGGATTGATGCGCACGCCGTTTTCCGTGATCTCAAAGTGCAGGTGGGGGCCTGTGGAGTGGCCGGTGGAGCCGGTGATGCCGATCACATCGCCCTGCTTGACCGTCTGCCCCGCCTCCACCTTGCGGCTGCTCATGTGGCCATAGAGGGTGGTGTTGCCGCTGCCGTGGGAAATGACCACATAGTTGCCGTACGAGCTGGAATACTGGGAAATGATGACCGTTCCGGCCTTGGCAGCGTAAATAGGTGAGGTATAGCCCACCCGGCCGATGTCCGTGCCCTTATGGTTGGTGGAGCCGATGCCGCCGGGGGACGCCCGTCCGCCCACAGTGGAGGTGATATAGCGGCTGTCCACCGGCCAGATATAGCCGCCGGGGTTCGACCGGGCGGACTGGCCCTTGGCCGCCTGCTCCTCGGCCAGCTTCTTGGAAAGACGGTTGGCTTCGGCCAGAATGCGGTCTTCCTCCTTGTCCAGCGCGGCCAATGTATCCTTATTTTCCTGCTCGTTGTCGTTGATCTCGTTGACCATGGCCACGGCCTGCTGGCGCTGCTTGTCCAGCTCGGACTTCTTGCTGACAAGGTCCGCCTTGGCGGCCTCCCGCTCGGCCTTGCTGTCCTCCAGTTCCTCTTTTTTCTCCGTGATCTCCACCTGAAGGGCCTTCAGATCGTCGATCACCTTCTGGTCCGCGTCCATGACCTCGTTCACATCGTTGAGCCGGGTCAGCATATCCGTGAAGCTGGACGCACCAAACAGCACCGACCAATAGCTGACCTCGCCGCTTTCCTCCATGGCCCGGACGCGCTTGCAGAACAGGTCGTACTGCGCCGCCTCCCGCTGCTCCGCGTCTGCCAGCTCGGCTTCAGTCTGGGTGATAAGGTCGGCATAGTCGGCGATCTGTGCCTCCACATTCTGAATTTGAGAGGAGGTATTTGCGATCTGCTGGTCCAGCAGCTTTTTCTGCTCCAGCACCTTGGCCTTGTTGCCTGCCAGCTCCTTGAGCTTGGCCTCCAGCTGCTTTTTCTGGCTGCCCAGCTCCTTCGCCTCATTTTTCAGCTTGTCAATGTCCTGCTGGCTGACGGCCAGCACCGGGGAAAGCTCCCCGCCCACCAGACAAAGCGCCAGCACCATTGCTGCGGCCATGCGGCAAAACTGTTTCCATTTCTTCATATCTCACACCTGCAGGAATTTCCGGATGGCGGAAAGGCTGCCGCCCACGCCGATGATGATGCCCGCCCCGCCGAATGTCAGGGCCACGGGCTTCCACAGCTGCTGGAAGGGCAGCACGTCGATCAGCTGCAAGCTGTCGTTATTGGCGACGCCCCGGGCCACCGCCTCGTAAAGCCCCCACTGGAGGAAAAAGGCGATGACTGCGCCCAGCACGCCGAAGAGGAAGCCCTCATACACGAACGGCCAGCGGATAAAGCCGTTGGTGGCTCCCACCATGCGCATGATGGCGATTTCCTCTCTCCGGTCGAAGGTAGTGAGCTTGATGGTGTTGGAAATGATAAACACCGACACCACGAACAAAATGGCGATCAGCGCCACACACACCACGGTGGCCACGTTCCGCACGGTAACAAAGCCCCCGGCGATCTCCTCATGGGCGTTGACCTTGGCAATGCCGGGAACGGCCAGAATCTCCTCCACCGTACTGCCCTGCTTTTCAAGGTCTGTGACCTTGATGGCATAGCGGTCGCGGAAGATCTGGGGGTCCAGATTCTGGAACAGTTCCTCGTCCGGATAGCGGGAGGCAAAGTCCGCCGTGGCCTGCTGCTTGCTGATATAGGTGGCCGAGGCCACATTGTCCAGTTTTTCCAGCTGCGCCTTCAGTGCACGGGATTCCTCCGGGGTGCAGCTGTCGTCCACATAGGCCAGAATTTCGTTTTCCTGCTCCAAGTCCCGCAGCTGGGCGTCGGCGTTCACCGCCACCAGCGCAAAGGTGCCCATGATCAAAAGGCACGCCACGGTGATGCCGATGGCGGCAAAGGTCATAAAGCCGTGGCTGAACATATTGGAAAGGCCCTCATGGGCGAAATACCGGAAATTGTGCTTACCCATGAATGTGTCCTCCCACATAGCCGCCTACACTGTCGTTGATAACATGGCCGGATTCAATGGTGATGACCCGCTTGCCGAAGTGGTCCACCAGATCCTTTTCGTGGGTCACCACCACCACGGTGGTGCCCAGCTCGTTGATCTTTACCAGCAGGTTCATCAGCTCCATCGACCGCTCCGGGTCCAGATTTCCGGTGGGCTCGTCGGCAATGATGGTGGTGGGGTTATTCACCAGCGCCCGGGCGATGGCCACCCGCTGCTGCTCGCCGCCGGAGAGCTCTGTGGGATAGCGGTCGGCCTTGCCGTCCAGCCCCACCAGCTCCAGCACATAGGGGATGCGCTTTTTGATCTCCTTGGGGGCACTGCCCACCGCGCGCATCACGAAATCCAGATTGTCATACACTGTTTTCTTCTCGATCAGGCGGAAATCCTGAAAGATCACGCCCAGCGTGCGGCGCATCAGGGGAATCTGCCGCTCGGAAATATTGCTGACGGAAAAGCCGTTGATCATAATGCGCCCCGCGCAGGGCTCCACCTCTCCCGTCAAAAGCTTGATGATGGTGGACTTGCCGGAGCCGGACGGACCGACCAGAAAGACAAATTCCCCGTCCTCAATGGTCAGCGTGATGCCCCGGATGGCCTTCGTCCCATTTTCGTACTCCATTTCCACATCTTTTAATCGGATCATACAGCCACCTCTTTTATCGAAAGCGCCGCGTCCCGGGCGCGCCCGGAGCGGTCGACATAATTCCTTAACGCATCACATTATATACGGTTTTTCCGGCCAATGCAACGCCTGATTACAAGTTTTTCGCCCGGTTTTTTCGGCTGGAAAATGCTTCTGTTTTTTGCAAAGCACTTCCACCGGAAAAAACCGCCCCGCTCATGAAGAGCGGGGCGGTTGACACAGTCTCTTACTTTTTGGCCTTGACGCCGTGGGTGGAGGAGACCACCATCCCCGTCAGGGCGAAGAGGGCAATGGCGTTGGGGATGACCATGAGGTTATTGAACATATCCGTCAGCTCCCAGACAAGGTCGTTGCTCATGACGGTGCCGAGGAAGATAAACACCAGCGCGATGGCGGAGTAGATCTTGGCGGAGTGCTTGCCGAAGAGATAGATCACGTTGATCTTGCCGAACAGGTTCCAGCTCAGCACGGTGGAAAACGCGAAGAAGAACAGGCAGATGGCCACGAACACAGGCCCCAGCGTAGAGCCGAACACACTGCCGAAGGCCGTTTGGGCAAGGTTGGCTTTGCCGATGCCGTCAGGCACCACGCCGCTTTCCAGAATGCCGCCGGGGGTATAGAGCGTGGCAATGATGACCAGTGCGTTGAGGGTCAGCACCACGAACGTGTCGATAAACACACCGATCATGGCCACAACACCCTGATCGTGAGGATCGGCCACATGGGCCTGCGCGTGGGCGTGGGGGGTGGAGCCCATACCGGCCTCGTTGGAGAAGAGGCCCCGCTTGGCGCCCTGGCTGATGGCGGTCTTGATGGCGTAGCCAAAGCTGCCGCCGATGATAGCCTGAGGCTCAAAGGCATACTTGAAGATCATGCCGAAGGTGGCGGGGATGTAACGGATGCGGGCAATCAGCACAGCCAGACCGCCCAGCAGGAAGATGGCGGCCATGATGGGTACGATCTTCTCCGTCACGGCGGCCAGACGCTGCACGCCGCCAAGGAAGATCACCGCGCAGATGACCACCAGCATGATGCCCACGATCCAGGAGGGGATGCCGAAGGCCGTCTGGAAAGTGGAGCCGATGGAGTTGGACTGCACCATGCAGCCCATGAAACCCAGCGCCAGAATGATGGCCACGGCGAAGAACCCGGCAAGGAACTTGCCGAACGCACCCTTAAACGCGGTGGTGATGTAATACACCGGGCCGCCGTGGATGGTGCCGTCAGGGTCGATCACACGGGTGCGCAGCGCCAGCGTGGCCTCGGCATAAATGGTGGCCATGCCGAAAAAAGCGATGACCCACATCCAGAAGATGGCGCCGGGGCCGCCGGTCAAAATGGCGCCGGACGCGCCCACGATGTTGCCCGTGCCCACCTGTGCGGCAATGGCCGTGGCAAGGGCCTGAAACGAAGTCATGCCGCTGTCGTGCTTTTTGCCGTTGAGGCTCAGGTTGCCGAAGACCTTGCGCATGCCCTCGCCAAAGCAGCGCACCTGAATAAAACGGGTCTTCACCGTGTACCAAAGGCCCACGCCGATAAGCAGAAAGACCAGAATATAGTTGGACAGATACTCGTTGATCTTGGCCACAACGGGGAACATGGCCGCTTCCATAGTCGCAAACATAGGGTTTCCCTCCTGCAAAATAAAACGGGCCGACTGATCATCAGCCGCCCCGGAAAAGAAAAGCACAGAAGTCCGCAGGTAAACCCCTGCGTTTCCCTACTCTGTCCTTTTACCTGAGAGATTCAGCGGACACGCCGCCTTGCACCTTCGGTACCCGTTGCCGGGCTTCTCCAGAGCCACATCCATTCTTAGTCCCCACCCGGTCGCCGGGCGCCTGAGAGTTTCACTCCTTCGGCGGGCTTTCGCCGCTTCCCTAAGAACTTCGTTTGCCGTTTTTGAATTGTGGTATTACCATACCACGCGCCCCCGGCGTTGTCAACACCATTTTTCGCCAATTTGTCCATGTGTGGGCAACGCATATTTTTATATTGTGGACAATTTTCGCTATTTTGTGCGCTCCGCCTTTTCCCGGTGCCTCCCTCCGCCCCGCCGCCCCTTTTCGTTTTACCCAAAGGAATGGGAAATTTTTGCGCGGTTTTGTGCCAAATTTGCATTGTAAAACAGAAAAATGTGCGGTATGATAGGGCGTCAACCCACGAAGACGGGAGGTGCGCCATGGCAGACGAACGGGAAGCGGACAAGCGCGGCTATCTGAACGAGGGCTTCCGCCTGTTCCATTTAAAGGACTCCCGCGCCCAGCGGCTGGACTATCACTATCACGACTTTGACAAGCTCATTCTGGTACTGGGCGGCAAGGTGACGTATGTGGTGGAGGGCGTGACCTATTTCTTACAGCCGTGGGACGTGCTGCTGGTGCAGCACAACCTCATCCACAAGCCCGTCATCGACCCCGGCGAGCCCTATGAGCGGATCGTGCTGTGGCTGGACCGCGCATGGCTCCGCAGCCGCAGCGACCCCGGCGAGACGCTGGACACCTGCTTCGACGCCGCGCGGGAACAGGGCTTTCACCTGCTGCGCCCCGGCGGGGCCAGACGGCTTTGGTACATGCAGACCATCGGCTCGCTGGAAGAGGCGCTGCACTCCCGGGAATTCGGCGCGGCCCGACTGGCCGACACGCTCTGCCAGCAGCTTTTGATCGGCGTGAACCGGGACACACTGGCCAGCCGCACCGCGCAGGACGAACCGGAGAGCTACCGCATTGACCCGAAGATGGAGGAAATTCTGCGCTACATCGTCCACCATCTGGACGCGGACCTCTCCGTGGACGCCCTTGCCAAACGCTTTTATCTCAGTCGCTATTACCTGATGCACCGCTTCAAGGCCGTTACCGGATACACCGTGCACCAGTATGTCAGCCAGAAGCGGCTGCTGCTCTCCGGCGAGCTGATCCGCCGGGGCATGCCCGTCATGAAGGCGGCGGAGCAGGCGGGCTTTGCCGAATACTCCACGTTCCTCCGGGCCTTTCAAAACGCCTTTCATGTCAGCCCCCGGGAATTTCGCTGACGAAAACAATGGAAAATCAAATGGGAAGAAGGATCAAATACTCCTATGGAAGAAAAGGACACCCTGCCGCAGGTGCGGAAGGTCAACATTGAATTTACCAAACAGGATCTCCGGCGGCTGATCGTTCCGCTGGTCATCGAACAGCTTCTGGCCATCACCGTGGGTCTTTTCGACTCGGTGATGGTGTCGCAGGTGGGCGAGGCGGCCATTTCCGCCGTCAGTCTGGTGGACACGGTGAACGTTCTGCTGGTCAACGCTTTTTCCGCGCTGGCTACCGGCGGCGCGGTAATCGCGGGGCAGTACCTCGGCCGCCGGGAGGCCCGGAAGGCGGGCCACTCCGGCCAGCAGCTGCTGCTGTTCATGGGCGAGGTATCCATCTTCATCATGCTCCTCTTTTACTTGGGCAAGGGCTTTGTGCTCAATGTGGTCTTCGGCCATGTGGAGCCGGATGTGGCCGCCTATGCCAACACCTATTATATCATTGTGGAGGCTTCCATCCCGTTTCTGGCAATTTACAGCGCCGGAGCGGCACTGTTCCGGGTGATGGGCAACTCCCGCATCTCCATGTGGGTCTCGCTGATGATGAACGCCATCAACATCATTGGCAACGGCATTTTGATCTTCATCGTCCGCATGGGCGTGGAGGGCGTGGCGTATCCCACGCTGGTGTCCCGTCTGGTGGCGGCAGTGGTCATGGTGGTGCTGCTGCGGCGGCCTGACCTGCCCATGCACGTGGAGCACTTCACCTTCCATCACGACCCCTATGTGGTGAAAAACATTCTGCGCTTCGGCGTGCCCAACGGCATGGAGGGCAGCATGTTCCAGCTGGGCAAGATCCTGCTGCTGTCCACGGTGTCGGTGCTGGGCACGGCATCTGTGGCGGCCAACGCCATTTCCAACACGGTGTGCTCGTTCCAGTGCGTGCCCGGCAACGCGCTGGGTCTCGCCATTGTGACGGTGGTGTCCCACTGCGTGGGCGCGGGCAGCTATGAGCGGGCGCGGCACTATACCAAACAGCTCATGAAATCCGCCTATCTCTATATGACTGGCATCATCGTGCTGATTCTCGCGGCACTGCCCCTGATCTTGCGGCTTTACAACGTTTCCGCCGAGGCATCGGAGTACGCCCGCCAGATCATCTGGATGCACGGCATCGCGGGCATTCTCTTCTGGCCCGCCGCCTTCACACTGCCTCAGGCGCTGCGGGCCGCCGGAGACACCCGCTTTACCATGATCGTCTCCACCGTGTCCATGTGGACGCTGCGGGTGGGCCTTGGCGTGATGCTGGGGCGGTACTGGGGCTTCGGCGTGCTGGGCATCTGGATGTCCATGGTCGCCGACTGGGTGCTGCGTGCGGCATTTTTCGTGCCCCGCTTCCACGGCCACAAGTGGGAGACCATGGGCCTGCGGGATTGAACAAACGAACAGAAAACCGGAGCCGCTTCAATGGAAGCAGCTCCGGTTTTGCTTTGTTATTTGATGAATTTCCGCATCACGTCCCGCAGGTCCTCAATGCAGAAGGGCTTTGCCAGATATTCGTTCATTCCGGCGGCCAGCGCGGCCTGACGGTCCTCCTCAAAGGCGTTGGCCGTCATGGCGATGATGGGAATGCCGGATATCCGGGGGTCCTCCACCTTACGGATGCGGCGGGTGGCCTCATAGCCGTCCATTACCGACATCATCACGTCCATCAGCACAAGGTCAAACCGCCCCGGCTTGGCGCGGGTGAGGATGTGCACGGCGTCCGCGCCGTTTTCGGCGCATTCCACCTCCACGCCCGCCTCGTTCAAAATGGCCTCGGCAATCTCCCGGTTCAGCTCCACATCGTCCACCAGCAGCACCCGGCGGCCCCGGAACTCGTCCGGCGCGATGAAGTCCGGCGTCTCCTCCGCCGGGGCAGCAGGGCAGGAGGTCTCCTGCAATACGCTGTACAGCTCCGAAAGGAACAGCGGCTTTGCGCAGAACGCGGTCACTCCAGCCGCCCGGGCCTCCGTCTCGATGTCCGACCAGTCGTAGGCTGTGAGAATGATGATGGCGGCATCGCTGCCGATCTCCTTGCGGATGCGGCGCACCGTCTCCACGCCGTTCATATCCGGCATCAGCCAGTCGATGATATAGACCTTATAGGCGTCGTTTTCCTCATAGGCCACCCGCGCGCGGATGACCGCCTCTTTGCCGGAGGTGGTCCAGTCCGACCGCATTCCAATGACCTTGAGCATCTTGGACGTGCTGACGCAGGAATCCGTGCTGTCGTCCGCCACCAGTGCCCGGAAGCCCTCCAGACTCTTGATGCCCCGCTTTCTGGCCGTGTGGCTGCCCCTGAGGAAGCGGAAGGAAACAGTGAACTCGCTGCCCTTGCCCAGCTGGGACCGCACGGCGATCCGGCCGTTCATCATCTCCACCAGATTCTTGGTGATGGCCATGCCCAGCCCCGTGCCGGGAATGCGGCTGACGGCGCTGTTTTCCTCCCGGGTAAAGGGCTCGAAAATATGCTTTGCAAACTCCTCACTCATGCCGATGCCGTTGTCCCGGACGATGAAATCGAAGTCCGCATAATCCTCCGGCGCGTTCTCCTTCTGGATGATCCGCAAAGACACCGCGCCGCCGGGATTGGTGAACTTGATGGCGTTGCTGAGGATGTTGATGAGGATCTGGTTGAGCCGGAGCCGATCGCAGATCACATTTTCATCCATCACGTCCACCGTGTCGATGAACAGGTCCAGCCGCTTATCCCGGATGTCGGCCTGCAGCATATTGCGCAGGTCGTGAATCACCACGGAGAGGTTACACTCCCGCTCTTCGATCTTCATCTTGCCGCTTTCGATGCGGGACATATCCAGCACATCGTTGATCAGGCTCAGCAGGTGGTTGCTGGAGGACATGATCTTGCCGAGGTAGTCCGTCACGATCTCCGGCTGGTGCACATGAGTGCTGGCCAACGCCGTGAAGCCCAGAATGGCGTTCATGGGGGGTGCGGATGTCGTGGGACATACTGTTGAGAAACGTGGTCTTAGCCTGATTGGCGTGCTCGGCGGCAATATAGGCCTGCTCTGCGGCGGCCATGGCCTTTTCCAGCGTGGCCTGCCGCTCCCGCTCCGCCGCCACCAGCTCGTCGATATAGCGGACGGTCATCACCGCCTGATTGGGCTCCGCCATCCGCAAAAACTTCATCTGGCAGTCGTGCCGCTGGCCCCGCACATCCGCCCGGTAGGTAAAGCTGTATTCCGGCGCTTCCGCCAGCGCATCTGCCACCCGCTCCAGCTTCACCGCCTTGCACATTTCCTCCCGGTCCTCCGGGACCACCAGCGTGTCCACAAAATAAGCGCACCGCTGGTCATAAATTTCATCGCTGCGAACGTCGTGGAAGCCCACGTGCACGGTCCGGGCGCTTTTCAGCACCGACACCCGGCCCTTTTTCATATCGATCAGGCAGATAGTGAGATAGTCCCGCCCCAGCGCGTCGAATACAGAGAGCTACTGGCGGATGTAGGCCTCATACTCCGCCTGCTTCCG
>CAKSVQ010000058.1 GCA_934504065.1 uncultured Dysosmobacter sp.
GGAGCTGGTGGACGGATTCGAACCCCCGACCTGCTGATTACAAATCAGCTGCTCTACCAGCTGAGCTACACCAGCAAGTTGTAGTCCTAACAGCAGGATTTATATTACCAGACGAGTACGGTTTTGTCAATAACTTTTTCTCAATTTTTTCACTTTTTTCAAGGAGGTCTTTTTTTGCTGTATAATACCTGGCGACGGCGGCGCTTTCTCCCCCGCTGTACGCTATGCGGACGGGAGATTTCTTTATGGGCAGAATACTGGGCCTGCAACGGGCAGACCGTCTGCCGCGGCTGTCTTGCCGAATTTGCGCGGGAGGAATTTGCTCCCTGTCGCGAGGTCTGCGGAAAGGAGGCGGTTCGATGACCTTATCCCAGCTTTCCCCACTTTATGAAGAGAGCGCGTGGGCGCTGCGGCGGCGCATCCGGCAGCTTCGTGCGCAGCAGCCCGCCACACCGGAGGCCTCCGCCGCCCTCGACCGCCGCATCCGGGCGCTTGTCCCGCTGCTGCGGGAGAGCCGGGAGCTGGCGGAGCTGACGCGCCACTATTATGACAGGAGTTTTTACCGAAATGAACGCTATACCCTCTGACTGCCGCACCGACTGGCCTGCGGAGATGGCCGTCTGGTCCCAGACCCCCGCAGACAATGCCGAGCAGCTCACCCGGCTGCACCAGAATCTGCGCAAGGCCTGCCGTCAGGAGCTGACCGCCCGCCAGCTTGAGGTCCTTTCCCTGCGCTACGGGCAGCAGCTTGGCTCTGCCGCCATTGCCCGCCGCCTTGGCGTGAACCGCTCCACCGTCCACCGGACGCTGCACCGGGCGGAGGAGCGGCTGCGCCGCTGCCTGCAATACTCTCTATGAGCTAATTTACCGAAAAGCCTTTTTGTGCGCTTGCTACTTGTGATTTTGCCTTCCCAGCCGTATAATCGGACTAGGGAGGGTATCCTATCAGAAGAATTGAATCAGGAGGTACGCCATGCTCTACAACACGCTGCACAACCGCTGGCTGCGGATCGTGGCCGCCGTGGCGGGGGAACTGATCTCCGCCGCCGGACTGAACCTGTTCATCGTGCCGCTGCACCTGTATACAGGCGGCACTATGGGCGTGTGCCAGCTCATCCGCACACTGCTGCAAGCCCACTGGGACTTCGGGCCCCACGACGTTGCGGGTATCCTCTATTTTCTGGTAAACATTCCCATTTTGCTGGTGGGCTTCCGCTATCTGGGGCGGGGGCTGGTGATCCGCACCATGATCTGCACCGCCGCCTATTCCCTTTTTTACAGTCTCATTCCTATCCCCGCAGTCCCCATCGTGGGGGACTATCTCACCGCCTGCCTGCTGGGCGGCATCCTCACCGGAGTGGGCAGCGGCATCGTGCTCACCTGCGGGTGCAGCAGCGGCGGACTGGATGTGATCGGCCTGTGCCTGAGCAAGCAGGGCAGCAGCTTCACCGTGGGCCGCTTTTCCCTGACCTTTAATGTGTTTTTATACGCCGCCTGTCTCATTCTTTTCAGCCCGGAGGTGGCGATCTACTCGGTGATCTATAACTTTTTCACCTCCATGGTGCTGGACCGGATGCACCAGCAGAACGTCAGCGTCATGGCGCTGATCTTCACCCACGCGGATGAGCATCTGCTGGGCACCTTCATCACTGACCATCTGGGCCGAGGCGTGACCTATTGGAACGGAACGGGCGCATACACTGGAAAGGATGTGCACGTGCTATGCGTCAGCCTTTCCAAATACGAGATTGAAGAGCTGCTCCACGCGGTGCGGACCATTGACCCACAGGCGTTTCTGACCGTGCAGGAGGGCGTTCACATCTATGGAAATTTCCGAAGAAAGCTGGAGTGACCTATGTTTGACCATCCCATTGCCGTGCTGGCAGGAACCCCGGTAGACACCCAAATGGGGCTGGAGTGCCTGCATCGGGCCGGGCTTTCCGGTCTGGCCTTTCCCATGGCCGAAGACCCCCGGGCCCAGACCGCTTTTCAGATCTCCTCGCCGGAGGAAAAGACGGCGGCGGTGCTGGCCGTGCTGCGCCGCGCCCGGCAGCAGGGATGCGGTCGGGCCTTTATTTACTGCAACTCCCTCTCCGGCGCGGTGGATTTCCCGCCGCTGGCAGAGACCACCGGAATGCGCATCATCACACCGCTGGACGTTTACCGGGCGCTGGCTCCTCAGTACCGCCGTCTGGGGCTGATCGCCGCCAACGCGCAGGGGCTGGCGGGCATTGAGCGGACGCTGCTGGGGGCCAACCCCACGCTGGACCTGCTGGGGGCCTGTATGCTCCCGGTGGTGCTGTCCATTGAAGCCTCCCTCCCGCCGGAGGAGCTGGTGTCCCGCCACCATCTGCCGGAGCTTGCGGAGTGGTTCTGCCAGTGCGGCATGGAGGCGCTGGTGCTGGGCTGCACCCACTTCCCTTATTTCAAAGAAGCCCTCGCCCGCCGGACAAGCCTGCCCCTCATCGACCCGGCCGAAGAAATGCTGCGCCTGATCCAAGAAGAGTAAACGTCTTCTTTCACGGTGCTGCCGTGTTTGACGGAAATGCGCGCGTTGCGCGCAGGTGAAGGCAGCGGACTCAAGCTTACATGACTAGCAATAAAAATCACTCATCCATCTGGATGAGTGATTTTTTGCTTTACGTTGATGAAAAAATGCAAAATCTTCCGTTCTCCGCAAGGAAGGGGATGTTTGCAGGGGAAACCTTAGTCGGGTTTCCCCTGCTCAGGCTGTCGAAAAAGTCTACATAGACTTTTTCGACAGCCTTCCTAATGCCTCGTTTTTTTCCTGCTGCGCAGCCAAAAAAGCTGCCGCTGCGCGGCGCAAACGCCCGCGTTTGCGGGCTTTTTGCAGGCATTCGATCCAACACGAAGGGGCTCCCGCCCCCTCGTACTCCCCCTGCTAAATAGAATCTTTTTCCGTCAAACACAGGTTTTCGACAAGCTGTGCAGGGGAAACCTTAGTCGGGTTTCCCCTGCTTTTTAATTCCCCCGCAGGATAAGTTTGCGCAGCAAACTTGCCCGCTCCAAAAAGAAACACCACCCAATGGGTGGTGTTTCTTTTTGGAGCGGGCAACGAGGCTCGAACTCGCTACCTCCACCTTGGCAAGGTGGCGCTCTACCAGATGAGCTATGCCCGCGGAACAAAATAGATTTTAGCAGGCACGCCGCGATTTGTCAAGCATTTTCTCAAAATTTTCTCTTCTTTTTCTCAGGTCCCGTCCGGCTCCGTGGTCTCCGCCGCAGGCTCCTCTGCCTGCGGCGCGGCGGCCAGTTCTTCCTCTGTGGGGGCAAGCAGAAACTCCACCAGCCCCACCGGGCCCTGCGCGGGATAATAATTCACCAGCCACGGCTCCTCGTCTGTCAGGCCGTACTGCTCCCGCACCTGCGCCACGGCGGTCTCCACATCGCTCTGGCCGCTCTGTCCCCAATAGCCGATCCGCACCGCCAGTTCCGTCTTGCCCTCGGCAAGGGCGGTTTCCAGCAGGCTGTATACCGCCTCCGGCCGGGTGGCGCTGACCAGCGACTGGATCTGCTCCGCCGTCCGGCGGTAGGCAATCTGCACGGCGATCTCATTGTATCCCCGCTGGGCCTGCGAGGACGTGGTGATATAGGCCACAGCGTACGCGCCCAGCGGCGTCTGCTCCTGAATTTCCGCCGCCGCCCGCTCCAGCGTGTCTGCCGCCGGGGTCTCCCCCTCGTAATCATACAGGCGGATGACCGCCGTTTCCGTGTGCTGGCCGATCAGCAGCAGCAGGTCGTTGACCACATCCTGATAGTTCTCCGCTCGCAGCGTGTCGGCGGTCTCGCTTTCCCAGAACTTGCTGCTGTGGGGCTCTGTGGTGCTGTATTCCCGCTCCAGCAGGGAGGCGCACCCGCTCAGCAGCACGGCCGCCAGCAGCAGCGCCGGAAGCATTCCCTTTTTCACAGGCCCCGCCTCCCCTTTCTTTCGCTCAATAGCCCAAGGGCTGGTCGATCAGCACGACCTCTGTCTCCATGCCGGACATGGGGGCCCACAAAACCGTCAGCGCGCGGCAGACCCGCTCCGGGCTCTTGCAGTCATAGCAGTGCTCGCCGCCTGCGGCGCAGGGCGTTTTGACCTGCTTGCGCTGGGCGTTCTTCGGCCCCGCCGTGTTCCGCGCCCTGAAAAGCGCTTCCTCGTAAGTGGGGGCCAGCTTGTTGCGCCCCACCACCAGATAGACCTTTTCGTGGCCGTACAGCGTAGAGGCCACCCGGTTGCCAATGCCGTCGATGTTGATGATCTCCCCGGTCTCCGCAAGGCCGTTGACCGAAGTGATGTACACCCTGGCGTGGGCGGCCTCCGGCCCCAGAGGGAAACCGTGCATATGGGAATAGACCTGATTGTGCGCCCGCAGGCGCTCCCAGAGGTCCATTTCCTCCAGCGTGATGGACCCGCCAAAGCCCACGCTCACGCCGTCGATGGCGCCGTCCAGATAGTCCGCCGCCTCTTTGGCCGTGGCGAACGTCCGCACGGAAAAGCCCCGCTGCCGCAGCGCCTCCGCAGTGCGCTCCAATGCCGTGTTCTTTTCCATCACAGTCCCAACTCCTCATCGATCAAAATGATCTCCGTCTCCATGCCCATCATGGCCTCCCACTGCACCACCAGTCCCCGGCAGATGCGGTCCGGGCTCTTGCAGTCATAGCAGCGGTCACCTTTGACGGCGCAGGGCGTCTTTTTCCCCAGACGCTGGGCGTTTTTCGGCGCGGCAATGTTCCGCGCCCGCCAGAGGGCTTCTTCATAAGTAGGGGCCAGCTTGTTGCGGCCCACCACCAGATAGACCTTTTCATGACCATAGACCATGGAGGCCACCCGGTTGCCGGTGCCGTCGATATTGATGAGCTCTCCCGTCTCCGCAAGGCCGTTGACCGAGGTGACGTACACCCCGGCATCCGCCGCCGCGCCGCAGGCAGCCACACCGTCCGTCCAGTGCCAATGTACCTCGTTATGGCCCACAAGGCGGTCATAAAGCCCCATGGCCTGCAGCGTCATGGACCCGCCAAAGCCCACGCTCACACCGTCGATGGCGCCGTCCAGATAGTCCGCCGCCTCTTTGGCCGTGGCAAAGGTCTGTACGCGGTAGCCCCGCTTCTCCAGATTCTTTCTTACCGTATCAAACATTTCCCTCTCCTCCTGTTGTTTACTCCAGCAGGTCCATCTGCTGCTCGCCGGAATCCTCCTGCCGCACCAGCGCGCCTGCGGCGGGCACGGCGCGCACCCGGTAGCGGCTGTGGTTGACGATGGGGGTCTGCGCCGCGGGCTTCACCGTTTCCAGATGGTACTTGGGCTTCATGGTCATCACCGCCACGCCCTGCGTGGAGCGGGTGGTTTTGGGGGCCAGCAGCGCCGTGTGGAAGATCAGGCACCGGGGCTCGCTGGAATAGACCGCCAGCTCCTGCTCCTGATCGATGCGCAGCATCGCCGCCAGCGGGGACTTATCCGAATATGCCCCCGTGAGCTTGCGGCGGTTGGAGGTCGTCTTATATGCTGTGAGGTCCACACGGGCCGCCTTGCCGTTTTCAAAGAAGAACAACAGCGCGCCGCTGTAATCCCCGGGCAGCACGGCGTAGATCACGCTCTCGTCCGGGTCCATGCCCAGCTTGGCAGGCAGATAGTCGCCCAGCACGCTGGCCTTCGCGTCGTCAAATTCACTCAGGCGGGTCTTATACACCTGGCACTTGTCCGTAAAGAACATGATCTCGGCGGCGCTGGTGGTCTCAAAGCTCTGGCGCGGCCCATCGCCCTCCTTATACTTCTGGTCGCTGTTCATCCGCAGCGACGCGGGCGTGATCTTCTTGAAGTACCCCTCTCGGGACAAAAACACCGTCACGGGATACTCCTCCGCCGCGTCCTCCTCCTGATACACCTCGATCTCATGGCTGAGGGCGATGGTGGTGCGGCGGGGCTCGCCGTATTTTTTAGCGGCCTGCTTCAGCTCCTCCACAATGATCTTTTTCAGGCGCTGGGGGCTGTTCAGCGTGTCCTCCAGATCGTCGATCTCGTCCCGCAGGGCCTCGGTCTCCTGCGTGCGCTTGAGGATGTATTCCTTGTTGATGTTGCGCAGCTTGATCTCCGCCACGTATTCGGCCTGGATCTGGTCGATGCCAAAGCCGATCATCAGATTGGGAACGACCTCCGCTTCCTCCTCCGTCTCCCGGATGATGCGGATGGCCTTGTCAATATCCAGCAGGATGCGCTGCAGTCCCTTGAGCAGGTGCAGCTTATCCTGCTTCTTTTTCAGCACAAAATAGACCCGCCGCCGCACGGACTCCGTCCGCCACGCCGTCCATTCCTCCAGAATCGCCCGCACGCCCAGCACCCGGGGCGAACCGCCGATGAGCACATTGAAGTTGCAGGCAAAGGAATCCTCCAGCGACGTGAGCTTATAGAGCTTGGTCATCAGCTTGTCCGGATCCACGCCCCGCTTGAGGTCGATGGCCAGCTTCAGCCCGTCCAGACCCGTCTCGTCCCGCATATCGGAAATTTCCCTGACCTTGCCCGCCTTCACCAGCTCGGCCACCTTTTCCAAAATGGCCTCCACCGTGGTGGAATAGGGAATTTCATAGACCTCAATCAGGTTTTCCTCTTTCACATAGCGGTATTTCGCCCGGACGCGGACGCTGCCCCGTCCGGTGTCATAGATGTCCCGCAGGGCGGCGGCATCCAAAATCAGCTCGCCCCCGGTGGGAAAATCCGGGGCCAGCAGGGTCTCCGTCAGGTCGCAGTCCGGATTTTTCAGGTAAGCGACGGTGGTGTCGCACACCTCTTTGAGGTTGAAGCCGCAGAACTGGGACGCCATTCCCACGGCGATACCGCTGTTGGCGGACACCAGAATGTTGGGGAAGGTGGTGGGCAGCAGCGCCGGCTCTTTCATGGTGTTGTCATAGTTATCCACAAAATCCACGGTGTCGCTGTCAATATCCTTGAAGATCTCGCCGCAGATGGGGGCCAGCTTGGCCTCCGTATACCGGGGCGCGGCGTAGGACGTGCTCTTGGAATAGCTCTTGCCGAAGTTGCCCTTGGAGTCCACGAAGGGCGTGAGCAGAGCGCCATAGCCCTTGGAAAGGCGCACCATGGTGTCATAGATCGTGGCGTCACCATGGGGGTTGAGACGCATGGTCTGGCCCACGATGTTGGCAGACTTTGTCCGCGCCCCCGTCAAAAGCCCCATTTTATACATGGTATAGAGGAGCTTGCGGTGCGAGGGCTTGAACCCGTCGATCTCCGGGATGGCCCGGGAGACGATGACCGACATGGCATAGGGCATATAGTTGGTCTCCAGCGTGTCGGTAATAGACTGCTCCACCACCGCCGCGTGCAGGCCGTGCACATGGGGATTATTCGTTTTTGGCCGGGATTCCTCCGGCCGCTTCTTCTTTGGCATAGTTCAAAATTCCTTATCTTCCGGTCTCAAAATTTGGCGGGGCGGACGGGGAAGCGCCCTGTTAACTGATGTCCGCCATTTCCAGATACTTATACCCGTTTTCCGCAATGTGGTCCTTACGGCCCTGCAAATTGTCGCCCAGCAGCAGATCGAATATCTGCGCCGTCCGCTCCGCGTCCTCCGGCATCACCCGGATCAGTCGGCGGCTGTCCGGATTCATGGTGGTCTGCCACATCATATCCGGGTCGTTTTCGCCAAGGCCCTTGGAGCGGTCGATCTTGAATTTTTTGCCCTCCAGCTCCCGCACGATGTCGTTTTTCTCCTTATCCGAATAGGCAAACCACGTGTCGCCGCCACAGTTGATCTCAAACAGTGGCGTTTCCGCGATATACACATAGCCCTCCCGGATCAGGGTGGGGGTCAGGCGGTAGAGCATGGTCAGGATCAGGGTGCGGATCTGGAAGCCGTCCACGTCGCCATCGGTGCAGATCACGATCTTGTTCCACCGCAGTGAGCCAAGATCGAAGGCGGCCATGTCCTTGATGTGCTTGTTCTGCACCTCCACGCCGCAGCCCAGCACCTTGATAAGGTCCGTGATGATCTCACTTTTGAAAATGCGGGCATAGTCCGCCTTCAGGCAGTTGAGTATCTTGCCCCGGACGGGCATGATGCCCTGATATTCCGAGTCCCGGGCCAGCTTCACGCTGCCCAATGCGGAGTCGCCCTCCACGATGTAAATTTCCCGGCGGGATGCGTCCCGGGTGCGGCAGTCCACGAATTTTTCCACCCGGTTGGCAATGTCGATGTTGCCGGAGAGCTTCTTCTTGATGTTCAGCCGCTGCTTTTCCGCGCTTTCCCGGCTGCGTTTGTTGATGAGTACCTGCTCGGCGATCTTCTCCGCCTCAGAACGCTTTTCCTTGAAATAGACCTCCAGATTCGCCCGCAGGAACTCCGTCATGGCTTCCTGCACGAATTTGTTGGTAATGGCCTTTTTCGTCTGGTTTTCGTAGCTGGTCTGGGTGGAGAAGTTATTGGACACCAGCACAAGGCAGTCCTCAATATCCGCCCACGTGATCTTGCTCTCGTTTTTCTGGTATTTCCCCTCGTCCCGCAGGTACTTATCCACCGCGGAGACAAAGGCGGACTTGGTGGCCTTTTCCGGGCTGCCGCCATGCTCCAGCCAGCTGGAGTTGTGGTAATGCTCGATGACATTGACCTTGTTGGAAAAACAGCACGCGCAGGAGAGCTTCACCTTATATTCCGGCTTGTCCGCCCGGTCGCGGCCCTTTTTCTCCGCCTGCCAGAATACGGGCGGCGTCAGGCTTTCCTCGCCCGCCAGCTCCGTCACGTAGTCGGTGATGCCGTTTTCATAGTAAAACTCGGTCTCTTCAAACTTGCCCGGCTCCGTCTCATTGCGCAGCAAAAACGTGATCCCGGCGTTCACCACTGCCTGCCGCTTCATCACATCGGCAAAGTATTCCACCGGAATGGCAATATCCGTGAACACATCCAGATCCGGCAGCCAGTGGGTGCGGGTCCCGGTCTTTTTCGCCTGCGACTTGGGAAGCGGCGACTTTTGCAGCTCCCCCACGATCTCGCCCCGCTCAAAATGCAGGGCGTATTCCTGCCCGTCCCGCCAGACGGTCACGTCCATATAGCGGGAGGCGTACTGCGTGGCGCAGGCGCCAAGGCCGTTGAGGCCCAGCGAATATTCATAGTTGTCGCCGGAAACATTGTCGTACTTTCCTCCGGCGTATAGCTCGCAGTAGACCAGTTCCCAGTTATAGCGCTGCTCCTTCTCGTTCCAGTCCACCGGGCAGCCCCGGCCCATATCCTCCACCTGAATGGAACGGTCGAGAAAGCGGGTGACGGTAATACGCTTGCCGTGCCCCTCCCGGGCCTCGTCAATGGAGTTGGACAGGATCTCAAATACCGCGTGCTCGCAGCCGTCCAGACCGTCGGAGCCGAAGATGACGCCGGGCCGCTTGCGCACGCGGTCAGCGCCTTTTAAGGACGAGATGCTCTCGTTGCCGTAATCTTGTTTTTTTGACGCCATACATCCTCCAAAAGCTGATTTAATAACAATTTATTGTAGCACAGTCTCTGCGGGAATTGCAAGTATCCCCCTCACCGGGGACTTTTTCCGTCTTTTTCGACCGTTTCCGGCGGTGTTTTACAAAAATGTTGTTGCGCAACGTTTCCCATAATGCCGCCGTCACCTTCACAAACCGTTCATATATCGGGGTTTTACACATTCTCCACAGACTTTTCCACACCGTTATGTCAACTGTGTATCAGTCAGAAAAATACCCGCTTTTCGACCTGCTTCTACCCCCGTCCGCCGCCGTTGCGCAAGGTTTTCCCCATCCCGGCGCAAACGGCGGCAATAGAGCAAGAAGGGCCGCATCTGCGGCCCTCCTCAAAACCGTCGGAAAAGTGGCAGAGCCACTTTTCCGAAAAGGTTTCGCTGCGCTACGTGCCTCATGGCCGCTGCGCGGCCACTTCGACACACGCTCCGCGCAAAGTGTGTTTTGCCACGCACATGTCGCGGCAGAACACGGATTTCATACCTTTCACGTCTGCGGACGTGAAACTCTGCGAGGCTTTTCTCAACAAGCCACAAGGAGGGCCGCAGATGCGGCCCTCCTTGTGAAAATATCAAGGCTTGTTGCTTACTCCTCGATAACGGGAACTTCCTCGCTCACGGTCTCTGCGGTGTCGGGGACCAGTTCCTCGGCAAAGGTGTGGTAAGCCTGCAGGCCCGTGCCTGCGGGGATCAGCTTACCGATGATCACGTTCTCCTTCAAGCCGTGGAGACGGTCGATCTTGCCGCGGATGGCGGCCTCGGTCAGCACCTTGGTGGTCTCCTGGAAGGAGGCGGCGGACAGGAAGGAATCAGTGGCCAGAGAGGCCTTGGTGATGCCCATCAGCAGCTGGGTACCCACGGCGTGGCGCAGCGGCTCGCCGTTTTCCTGCCGCTCTCCGGCGGCGTTGCGGCGGTCGATGGCCTCGTTGGCGTCGTCCAGCTCCAGAACGTCCACCATGGAGCCGTCCAGCAGCTTGGTGTCGCCGGCGTCCTCCAGACGCACCTTGCGCATCATCTGGCGGACAATGATCTCAATATGCTTATCGTTGATGTCCACGCCCTGCTGACGGTACACGCGCAGAACTTCCTGAATGAGGTAGTTATACACCGCGTCCGCGCCGCGAATGCGCAGCACGTCGTGGGGGTTCAGTGCGCCGTAGGTCAGCTGGGTGCCAGCCTCAATGGTGTCGCCGTCCTTGACCTGCAGTCCGGTGTGGGGCACCGCGTAGGTACGGGTGTCGCCGTCGTCCGCAGTGACGATGATGTTCAGCAGGCTGCCCTTGGTGGCCTCCTCAAAGCGAACCTTGCCGCCGATCTCGGAAAGGGTAGCCATCCGCTTGGGCTTGCGGGCCTCAAACAGTTCTTCAACACGGGGAAGACCCTGGGTGATGTCGCCGCCGGCCAGACCGCCGGTATGGAAGGTACGCATGGTCAGCTGAGTGCCGGGCTCGCCGATGGACTGGGCGGCGATGATGCCGACCGCCTCGCCGGGGCCAACGGGCTGCTGCGTGGCAAGGTTCATGCCATAGCACTTGGCGCAGACGCCGCTGTGGGCCTTGCAGGTGAGCACCGTGCGGATCATCACAGTGGGCTTGCTGTCCTCGTCAGCGGGGTCGAAGCTGCACGCATCGCCGGGACGGGGATTCTTCTGCACCCACTTGCGGCTCTCCAGCAGCTTGGCGTCGCTCTCGTCCATCATCTTGGTGTTGGGCACCAGAATTTCGCCGCTGTCGGCGTCCACGATGTCGCCCACAAGGAAGCGGCCGCGCAGACGGTCGGAGAACTTTTCAATGACCTGCCCGTTCTCGCTGATCTCGGAGACCTTGATGCCGTGGGTGACATGGCAGTCCTCTTCCCGGATGATGACGTCCTGAGAAACGTCCACCATGCGGCGGGTCAGGTAACCGGAGTCAGCGGTACGCAGAGCGGTATCGGCCAGACCCTTACGGGCGCCGCGGGAGGAAATGAAGTATTCCAGCGCGGTCAGGCCCTCGCGGTAGTTTGCCTTGATGGGGATCTCGATGGTCTTACCGGCGGTGTTGGCGATCAGGCCGCGCATACCGGCCAGCTGACGGATCTGCTTCATGGAGCCACGGGCACCGGAGTCCGCCATCATGAAGATGGGGTTGTAGCGGTCGAGGTTTTCCTGCAGAGCGGTGGAAACGTCGTCGGTGGTCTTCTCCCAGACCTGCACCACCTGCTTATAGCGCTCGTGGTCGGTCATGAAGCCCATCTTGTACTGGTTTTCAATGTCCAGCACCGCCCGCTCGGAGGCGGCGACCATCTCATACTTCTTGGGGGGGATGGTCATGTCCGCGATGGAAACGGTGATGGCGGCCAGCGTGGAGTTATGGTAGCCGGTGGCCTTGATGGCGTCCAGCACCTCTGCCGCCACGGTGAAGCCGTGCTTGTTGATGGTGCGGTCAACGATCTGGCCCAGCTGCTTTTTGCCGCAGGTGAAGGTGATCTCGTAATCGCACAGGTGGGCGGGATCGCTGCGGTCCACAAAGCCCAGATCCTGCGGAATGTTCTTGTTGAAGATGATCCGGCCGGGGGTACCCTCCACGGTGCGGGTATAGCCCTCGCCGTTTACCTCCAGCGTACGGCGCACCAGAATGGGGCAGTGGGGCCCGATGATCTTGTCATTATAGGCCATGATGGCCTCGTCCTCGCTGGCATAGAAGTGCAGCGGCTTGTAGGTGGCCTTCTTCTGGCCCTTGGCCAGCGCCGCGTTGGCGGCCACGAACTCGTCAGCGTCCACCACGGACTGGGCGGGCAGCGCCGTCTCGCCGGGGTCCTCGCACCAGATGGTCTCCGCGCCCTTTTCCGCCTTGCCCATGCGGTCCATGGTCAGGTAATAGGAGCCCAGCACCATGTCCTGCGTGGGGACAGTAACGGGGCCGCCGTCCTGCGGACGCAGCAGGTTGTTGGCGGAGAGCATCAGGATACGGGCCTCGGCCTGCGCCTCGGCAGACAGGGGCACGTGAATTGCCATCTGGTCGCCGTCGAAGTCGGCGTTGAAGGCGGTGCAGTTCAGGGGATGCAGCTTCAGTGCCCGGCCGTCCACCAGCACCGGCTCAAAGGCCTGAATGCCGAGGCGGTGCAGCGTCGGCGCGCGGTTGAGCATGACGGGGTGGTCCTTGATGATGACGTCCAGCGCGTCCCACACCTCGGTCACGCCCTTGTCCACCATCTTCTTGGCGGACTTGATGTTGTTGGCAGTGCCGTCTTCCACCAGCTTCTTCATGATGAAGGGGCGGAACAGCTCCACGGCCATCTCCTTGGGCACGCCGCACTGATAGATCTT
>CAKSVQ010000059.1 GCA_934504065.1 uncultured Dysosmobacter sp.
GCTATACACCGTATGGAATATCTACCAATTTGGAATCGCTGGAACGATTCAGTATGCCGCTGGATTTCTGTGGGCACCTTTATTTCTATTTCAGCTGTGCGGCTGGACAGGAGGAAACCATCCGCAGCTATTTAGGCGTACCGCCGAATTTGGATGACCGCCACTTGCTTTTCCGGGGCTACCCACCGCTGGATGCACTGCGTGAGGTCCCATGGGAACGCGGGGAGACATCAACATTTACGATTCTCTGGCTGCCCCGCTGGAACACACGGGAGGGTATTTGCAGCTTCTTCGAGTATAAGGATGTTCTTGCGGAGTATGCCATCCGGCACACGGAATGCCGCCTGATTTTCCGGCCGCATCCTCTGTGCTTTTCGGACTTCCTCGCAACCGGGGAGATGACCAATGAGGAACTCGCGGCGCTCCGCAGGCAGTATGAAGAGGAACCGTCACTCTGTCTGGATGAGGATAGTTTTTATATTCCGTCTTTTCAGGCGTCAGATGTTCTGGTGGCCGACCCGACCTCGCTGATCGGGGAATATCTTCTGACAGGGCGGCCAGTCATTTTCTGTCGGAAGAGCGGAAAGCTTTCGCCGCTCTTTGAGCAGCTGCTGACGGGGCTTTATGTGGTGGAAACACAGCAGGAACTGCTTGCGGTGTTGGATCAGCTGCGGCAGGGAAATGACCCCTTGCGGAAGAAGCGGCACTCACTGGTGAAGCAGTATCTCAACTCCGGCGATATGACCGCCGGGGAGCAGATCAGCAAAGAACTGGAACGGGACCACTTGCATGATTCTCTGTCCTATGTGTAAAATATATTGCTTATATGCTTGATAAAAATTCCCCCGTTTCTTTACGAAACGGGGACAGGCTGTCGAAAAAGCCCGGCGAAAGCCGGGCTTTTTCTCGATTAGGGAGAAGTAAGCCTGAATGTAGCTTACCACTGATTTTTGGAATACACGCTGTAGAAGAAAGCACCAAATTTTTCTGCGGTAAGCGATTATTTTCGGCATCGCTTTACCGAGGAGACAGCATTTACGTGGATATGTTCCGTTGTACGGGGAAGGGAGAAAAGGAACTTGTTAGGGCCGCATAACACGTGAGCTTGTACTTGCCAGACACGCACGGAGATATCCAAAAGACAGGCTTGTGGGGGAAAGATTTTCTTCATTTTCCCTTCCAAAACAGCAATCACAAGCACACGATTCCTCCTAAAAACGCTGACACTCTATTGCTGTATGAAGTATGACGAGCGATGGGTTCCGCGTATTTTCTTTGTGAATCTGGTACAGCTACGGGGCCTTATGGAGAAAGAAAGTAAAGGCAATTTGCAATGGAAAAATTGCCGTGCCACGACAAAATTGTTTATGAAATGCAGCGGTCCATTCAAATATTTGGGCGGCTGACTGTGCAGCCAATTATGAAAAAATGTTCCCAACTCGCAGAAGAAAACGGGTGTAGTTTTGATCTGGAGTATTTCAATTTCATCTGTTTTTAGAAATGGAACCATCGATTATTTGATTCCGGTTGTTCGTGATGGCGTGTCAGAAATTCGGGCCGCAAAGGACCTGAAACGAGATGCGGCGTCCATGCGCAACGGTTATTCAGACACATCCGTGCTTGAAAAATTTATCTTTATTTGCCTCATACGCTTTTCAAAAAGACACTGCAAAGAAAGCATTGCAAGAGGAAATTCCCGTTGCGCATGGCACTTATGAAAGCGGATATATGCCGAAATTGTTCCTTAAAAAACTGTGACAGAAGCAAAAAATAAACACAGAATATGAAGCAGCCGCGCAGCTTAAATTCGCTGAAAGCAGCGACGAAAATTATCTGGGGTGGCAGTAGTTGAGAAAATTTTTGCGGCTGTTGAACTTGAAATCCAAGTGCGGGGTCTCTCACTTATCAAACTTATCAAAGAAATTTGCTGTGGAAACCGGACGAAAAATCATGAACGTAATTTCATCTGATGATATCAAAATGAGCGATGTACATATGATCTTCGTATCGTATTTTGAAAAACCGGACTGCATTCATCGCGCTGTTTTGATTATGATAGCTTGGATGTTAAAGCAACCCCTGATGTAATTATCCCACTTCTTTGCATCGATGATACGGCCAGATGTTGTGATGATTATACCTCTCGCGAGATGACATTCGCGAGTATTCGGAGCTGTTTATTATCAGCAAATCGGACTGAAAAGTGTGGGCGGAGAGCAATTCGCATCTTGATTTTACCCGGGCAATTCTCTGAATTGCCCTTATTTTTAAACGGAGATCAGAGAGCCAAATTGCCTCTAAAAGAACCGAAAAATTAACACGGAAAAAGTGTTAATTTTTCGGTTGTTTCAGGGGTAAAAAAGTTAACACTTTCTCAAATGCTGAAACCGTTGAAATTTCGGGGTTTTCAGCCGATTTGGTCGAGTTATTTCCGAAAGGGTGAAAGAGTCGTGTCGGAAAAAAGACCCAAAAATCTGAAATTTACGACAAGGGTACATGGGTTTGAATGTTGGCTGTTTGTGCCATAAGAATGTTACGTTTGATATTTACATGGGAAGAGAAACTCTGCCCGTGTGTTCGTGACAAAAAAGCGGTAGGTTTTGATATGTACCCGGTTTTCTGGACACCCAGTATTGGGTATTTTTGTGCGCTATATTTACGAGTACAAAAAGAAGTGTGTTGAATTGTACCGACAAGGGAAATGGGCAGAAATACCAGACGGAGTAAAGAAAAGGCGATTTCACGATACGATTCGGATGTGGGTTTGTATAGAAGATGCCTGTGGGCTAGAAGCACTACACCACAAAAATCAGAACAAGGTATGGACGGCAGAAGAAAAATATGAGCTGATACTATTACGAACTCAGTAAAACGGATAGAGTCAAAGAACGAAACGCCGAGTTATCGTCTGAAATTGCCGCCATCTTCAATGAGAACAGGAAAAGATACGGCGTAAGGTGGGTGCTCCATGAGCTTGTGAACCGTGGCTTTCGGGTGAATCACAAACGCGCCCAGCGGATTATGCACCAGCTTGCACAGTTTGGCAAATGTCCCAAGGAAAAGTATCATTCCTACAAAAGCGATGTCGGGAAAGTTGCTGACGACATTATCAATCGAGATTTTAGTACCGAGAAGCCGCTGCAAAAGTGGACAACGGACGTATCGCAGTTTAATTTTTCTTGGGACAAATGCTATGACAACTGTATTATGGATGCTTTCTTCGGCAGGCTGAAAAACGAAATGTTCTATGGATTTGAGAAGGAGTATCCGTCCTTCGAATCTTTTTCCAAAGCTATCGATGAGTATATCGACGATTACAATAACAGCAGAATCCGATCTAAAACAAAATGGATGCCTCCCTCCAAGTTCAGGGAGGCATCCATGATGGAAGCCTAATGATTCGATTTTAGTCCAGTGTTCAGAAAACCGGGTACATATCATTTCCGAAGAAACCTACCGCTTTTTAATTTTCTTCAGTTGTTTCTTCGCATAGCAGATTCTTGAATAGGACGTTCATGTAATTGCTGCGGCCGTACAGAACACAGTCAATGTAGACGTCATTGCCTTGCACACAGTAAGACACCATATAATTGCCGCTGACAAGAAAACGATAGTCTGTTCCCACATCTGCAAAGAGGATAATGGGGTTCCTATCTCGGCAAAGTTTTTCGGCTGGTCAACCGCATCCATAATGCGATTGGTCACGCGCTCCGCAGCGGAACGGTTTTGAAGTTCCAATATAATGTAGTCCCAAATATCATCCAAATCATGACGGGACTCTGGCGAATAATGAATTTTATTCTTCATTCGCTCTTGCGCGGAAGTGTGCCCTCATATCGTCCGGCGTCAGCCAGCCTTCTGTTTCGCCGGAGTGATGGCCCTTTGCAAGTTCATTCATCAGGCGGATGGTTGCCTGTGTTTTCTCATGATCTTGCATATCTACGATGGCGTACCGCTATTTACAGAAATGCGGCTGCCTGTGTATTTAGAATATAGAATAAATGTCTCTTGTCGGCTGCCAGCAAACGGTTGAGTATCTGCGTTTTCTGGAATCCTAATAATTGCGACCTCCAATCTGGTCGGAGGTCGCAACCAATGTAAATGAATCTTTTTGATCAATCATCAGAGGATCTCGTCTCCTACTGAGCCGTCCCAGTCGATCTCTTCTTCGTTGCATGGTTCGATTTCGTCAATAGGCTTTCCGTAGTAAGCTTCGAGCCGTTCGGTGATTGTTTTGTGCCTGAATTCAGGGATTGCTCGTTTGATCATAGAGCCGTTTTCATCATACGCTTCAACATCTGCTGAAGCATTCTCTGTAATGATGTCATCAAGACAGGCATCAAGCTCGTCAATGGTACACCCGGTGTGGCCTTGTAGACGGTCTTCTTCAACGGCAAGAAGTTCCTCCCTGAGCTTCAGCATTTTTTTGCGGCGATCATAGGTTTCAATATCCATAACAACATCAGCGGTTTTCTCCGCACCAAACTTTTCTTTCCCATGCGTAAAGAACTGAGAGGGAATTTTCCGTCTTTCGTTTTCCTTTAGCTCTATATCCGATATTTGATCTGAGGCGGGATTTTGCCTGTAAACGATGCCATATTATTTTTGCTCGTCCCGGGCCATGGCTTCGTCCACGGCGCGATTGAGAAAGGCGGTAACGGATTCGTTGTGAGCCTTGGCGAAAGCATCGATCAGTGCCTTTTTCTCTGGAGTAACACGGAAACGGACTTCAATAAACTTGGCCCTCCATTTATCATTTGCTCTTTTCTGAGCTTCAGATGTCGCCATTTCTTCACTTCCTTCAGCTGCTCTATAAAAATCCGATAGTTGAATTGTGCAAAAGCAATATACGCGCGCGTATAATTTTGGATATGTTCAACATTGAAATACGCGCGCGTATATATTATACTATCACTATAACAAAGCAACGGCAGTGACAGAGTGTTACCAGCACTCTGTCACCTGCGCAGGTGATACCCCACCTACACAACGGCTGATGCCGCACCGTCGGGATTAGTATACCCTGTCTGTCTCCTTTTGACAAGATAGGGTTGCTATAAAAACTTCCGGCGGTGCCGCAGGCAGCGTCTCTCCGCTCTTTGAACGGCAGCGTGTAGGCAAAAAGCCTGCACGCTGTTTTGCGTTCCAAAGGGAAGGAGGGAGGCCCTGTGAAAAGGAATCTCCGCACTCTGCCTTGTACGCACTCCATATAGCCGGACTTTCCCGGTGATGCCGGGAAGACGAAAAAATAGGATTTGAATACAAGGAGAATGCACGATGAAGAATATTTTTGCTCCGGCAGATGTTTGCCTGGGGGATGCCGTCCTTTGCAATACTCCCAGCGGCGCTGCCCTGTTTGCCGCCATTGGCGGGCACTACGCCACGCCTGCCCAAGCCGTTTTTGAACTGCTGGATAACGCCATTGCAGGCGCGCTGGCCGGGGAAGAAGCGGGGGACATCCTGCTTTGCGTGAAGGAAGTCTGCGGAGACGCGGAACTGTCCGTCAGCGACAACGGAGCGGGCATCGAAGACTTGGGCGCGGCGCTGACCATTTCGAAATGCAGCGGACTGTCCCCTTACAATGAGCATGGCTGCGGGCTGAAAAGTGCCCTGTCCTATTTTTGCAATGGGGGAGGGATGTGGTCCATCGAAAGCCGCACAGCCGAGGACGCCGCCCGGAACCGCTACCGCTGCGTGATGTCTCCGTACCTTGCCATTGACGGCGCCATGCGCGCCGGGTTTTATACGGGGCAGGGGAGCATTGGCCATGAGACCGGGACCTGCGTCCGCATCCGCTGTGCCGGAAGCCGATTGGAGGGGCTGAGACCCGCCACCAAACGGACGCAGGCAGGCTTCCGCCAGCTGATGGCCTATCTGGAAGAGGAAGTGGCCTACACGTACGCGCCGCTGCTGGCGTCCGGGAAGATCCGTATCCGCGTTCTGCTGGGAGAAGAGGAGGCGCCCCGTCAGCTTACAGCGCTGGAGCCTGCGTGGGACGGCACGCCTGTCTCCGTACCGAAGCTTGTGACGGACCTTGGCGGCGGTCCGGTCACCATCCGCTGCTGTTACGGCACGATCCAGCCGGACAAGCGGACGGCCATCTACTACAAGGGCAACATGGCCTCTTCCGGGCTGGAGATCCGCCTCAACGGCCGCTGTGTGGCCCACGGACTGTATGCCAGCGTGTTCGGCAAGGCGCTGCATCCCAGCTGCAACCGCTTTCTCTGCCAGATCGACCTGATCAGCGAGGACGGCTGCGCACTGCCTGCCACAGAGTCCACCAAAAACGCATGCGTGGAGACGGACCACCGCACACAGGCCCTGTTTCGCTGGGTCCGGGCCAATGTCCGGCAGCCGGAGACCATGCGGGAGTCGCTGGAGAGCCGATTGGTCGGCCAGCTGGCCGAGAAGAAGCGGAGGGAACCCGATACCCTCCGGGTATCCCGGGAAGAGCGCACCTACCGCTCCATCGGCCTGAAAGGAAAGCTGGACCTGTTAGTCAGCAGGCACAGCGGCGTAGAGATCTACGAGGCCAAGGCAAAGGGTACCAAGGCGGAGGACCTGTACCAGCTGCGCCTGTACACGGACGGCTGCTCCATGGACGGAATGCCGCCAAAAGAGAGCATTTTGATTGGCGAGCGTCACCCAAAGGAGGTGGAAAGCCTTGTGGAGCAGCTCAACACCCAGTGTGATCCCACCGGGCTTCCGTATCACTTTTCCCTGCGGACATGGAGGGAGGAGGGCATCGGCGTATGATCCCTTACCCCGTCATCGATATGCGTTCCACCGGGGAGCGCATCCGCCGGAAACGGCTGGAACAGGACATCTCCATCCCACAGATGCAGCAGTTTTTTCACTTCAGCACCGTGCAGGCGATCTACCTCTGGCAGAAAGGAACGACCCTTCCCAGTCTGGATAATTTTTATGCCCTGAGCGTGCTGCTGGGTGTCAGTGTTAACGACCTCATCGTGGAAAAGTCAATAACGCTGGACAATAGAGCGCCGACGGGACCGTGACCGAAGACGCGCAAGTCCGGCGGGCCCAGCCGGAGAATGGCAGCCGTCCTTTCAAACCGCGTCGGCAAAAGGAATTCCGCCAGATCGTGCGGAGAGGGTTGAAATGTCATACCTTTCCAGCTATAATAAAAAACGATTGCGCACGGGGCGCTTTTTGTCGAATCTGCCGCAGATGGGACTGCGCCCCCGCTTTGATAAAAATAAAAAGTATGGGAGATCATGCGTATGATCGAGCTGGAATCGCAGGCACGCAACGAGTACATCCGGGAAAGCCGCACGGGCTTTTGGAAAATGGAGCTGGGGGACGGTGAGCCCCGCATGTACGCCGACGCCATCATGCAGGACCTCCTCGGCGTCTCGCCGGAGGTCACGCCGGAGGAGTGCTATGCGTTTTTCATGGCCCATATCCACCCGGAGGACATGCCGCTGCTCAAGGCGTATCAAAAAGAGCTGGTGCGGGGCGAGGCCGACATTGTTTACCGCTACCTCCACCCGGTGACCGGGGAGATGCGCGTTCGCTGCGACGGCAGGCGGATCGAAACGGAGGGGCCGGGCATCACCATCATCGGCCACCACCGGGAATATTCCGGCGTGTTCCGCGTGGAGGACGACAAGCAGTCGCAGCGCTGGCTCATGCAGCAAAACCGCGACCTGCGGCAGGCGCACACCCGCACGGCGGCCTATAACCGCAGCATCATCGACCGGGCGGCCTGCGGCATCGTTTCCTACACGCTGCCCGAGCGGGCCAACCTCTATATGAACGCCGAGGCCCTGCGGGTCTATGGAGTCCGGGATCTGGACGACGCCAACCGGAATATGGGCGAGATCGTGGCAAAGGCGGTCTACCGCAACAGCACGGACCTGCAAAAGCTTCTGGCCCTCCACACCGAGGACGGCGCCGTGAACTATGAGTGTACCCTCACCAACAAGCAGGGCAACGCGGCCAGCCTGTTGGCCCACACCGAGGTCATCACCACCCCGGAGGGCAAGCGCGCCGTTTACACCACTTTTCTGGATGTTTCCGAAAACGAAGCGCTGAAAAGCGAAAAGCGCATCCTCAACACCCTTTGTCAGGACTTCATCGCCTTTTTCTATCTGGACTTCCAGCATGGGACCATCTCGGTCCTGAAATCCGATGAGAGTACCGTGCTGTTTGCCGACGACGGCAAGAGCACCGTGGACTTCCGCAGCTATCAGCAGCGGCTGGAGCAGTGGTTCACCCGGGACATCGACCCCAGTGTGGTGCCCGACTTTACCGACGTGCTCTCCCCGGTGCACCTGCGGCAGTGCCTGCTGCAAAACCAGCGGCTGAGCTACCGCTTCAGCACCCTGCAGCGCCACCACTATGAGGTCACCGTCTCCCGCACCGAGGGGGACGACGCCACCGCCGTGATGGGCTTCCGCCTGATCGACGATATTATCGCTCAGGAAGAGCAGAAAAAGGAACAGCTGCGGCAGGTGAACGCCCAGCTGGAAGAGCAGCTCCACACCATCGGCGGCCTTTCCAACGCCTTTTTCGCCGTGTACTGGGTGGACCTGCGTGGCAACACCTGCACGGCTTTGAAAAACATTCCTTTTTTTGAACAGGCCGCGCAGGACTGCCGGACAACGGACGAGGTCACGCAGGTGTTTCTTGAGCGCTGCGTGCAGCCGGAGGACCGGGAGAAAATGCGCGTTTTCACGGACTGCCAGCGTCTGGGCGCCCTGCTGGAAAAGAATGATCTGATCATGGAGGAGTTCCACGGTACGCTGGAGCCGTGGGAGTGGTGCCGGGCCAGCTGGATCGCCGCTTCCCGGGATGGACAAGGAGTCCCCACCAGCGTGCTGTTTTCCGTGGAGGATATTACTGCGGGCGTGGCCGAGCAGCGCCAGCGGGAACAGGAGCACCAGTTGATGGACGAGCAGACCCGGGTCATCAGCGGCCTTTCCAAGGAGTTCTCTACTGTGTGGCTGGTCTCACAGGATGGCCGCTCCGGCGTTAAATACCGCGACACCGGGCGGGAGAGCGCGGCAAGAGAGCCGCTCTTCTCTGCCGAAGCATCGCTGGATTACACGGTCGGCATGCGCAACTATCTCACCCGGTACGTGTGCGAAGAGGACCGGGAGGAGTTCGCCCGGAAGGTCCAATATGAGATGGTGCTGCATGAAATTCGCCGTCAGGCGATTTACAGCGTCATCTACAAGCGGGACTATCAGGGCAAGCAGGAGTATTTTCAGATCAGCTTCACCGCCGCGGACAACGGCGAGACCAACGATTTTATTGTGGGCTTCAAAAACGTCAACGATGTGGTGCTGGCGGAGCGGCAGAAAAACAAGGCCCTGACCGAGGCGCTGGCCGCAGTGGAATACGCCAACCACGCCAAGACCCAGTTCCTCAACAACATGTCCCACGACATCCGCACGCCTATGAACGCCATCATCGGCTTTACCTCGCTGGCGGCCTCCCACATCGACAATCAGGACAAGGTCAAGGAATACCTGCGCAAGATCGGCACCTCCAGCGAGCACCTGCTCTCCCTCATCAACGACGTGCTGGACATGAGCCGCATTGAAAGCGGCAAGGTGAAGATCGATGAAAAGCCGCTGCATCTGCCGGACCTGCTGCACGACATCCGCACCATCATCCAGCCCACCATCAGCTCCAAGCAGCTGGATTTCCTCATCGACACCGTGGACGTGGTGGACGAGGACGTGTTTGCCGACAAGCTGCGGCTGACGCAGGTGCTGCTGAACATTCTGGGCAACGGCGTCAAGTTCAACCGGACGGGTGGCCTTGTCAGCCTGCGGGTGCGGCAGGAAAAGAAGGCCCCCAAGGGCTGCGCCCGGTATCACTTCATCGTCCGGGACACGGGCATCGGCATCAGCAAAGAGTTCCAAGCCCACATCTTTGAATCCTTCAGCCGGGCGGAGACCGCCACCGTCAGCGGCATTCAGGGCACCGGACTGGGCCTTGCCATCACCAAAAAGATCGTGGACCTGATGGGCGGCACCATCCGCCTGAAGAGCGAGGAGGGCGTGGGCAGCGAATTTGACGTGTGCCTGACCTTCCGCCTGACGGGGGAGCGCAAGGTCTGTCAAAAGGTGGAGACCTTGCAGGGCCTGCGGGTGCTGGTGGCGGACGACGACACGGACACCTGCCTGAGCATCTCCTCCATGCTCACGGAGATCGGGATGCGCTCGGAGTGGACCGTTTCCGGCAAAGAGGCGGTGATCCGCGCCAAGCACGCCATGGAGATGGGTGACGAGTTCTATGCCTACATCATCGACTGGCTGATGCCGGACATGAACGGCATCGAGACCGTGCGCCGCATCCGCAAGGTCATCGGCGAGAATCGGCCCATTATTATCCTCACGGCCTACGACTGGTCGGACGTGGAGGAGGAAGCCCGGGAGGCGGGCGTGACAGCGTTTTGTGAGAAGCCCCTCTTCATGTCGGAGCTGCGGGACATCCTCTCCCAGCCCGTCACCGCCGAGGCGCCCCGGCAGCCGGAGCGCCGGACCGCGTCGGCCAAGGGCAAGCGTATCCTGCTGGTGGAGGACAACGAGCTGAATCAGGAGATCGCGGCGGAAATCTTGCAGGAAGCCGGATTCTCCGTGGAGGTGGCGACAGACGGCGCGGTGGCCGTGGAGAAGATGAAGCGGGCCCAGCCGGGGCAGTATGACCTGATCCTGATGGACATTCAGATGCCCGTGATGAACGGCTATGAGGCCACGCGGAGAATTCGGGCCATGGATGCGCCCACCTGCAAAAATATTCCCATCCTCGCCATGACGGCCAACGCCTTTGAAGAGGATCGACAGGAGGCCCTTGCCGCCGGGATGAACGGGCATCTTGCAAAGCCCATCCATCTGGACACGCTGCTCAAGACCCTGTCCGACCTTTTGAAATAAAGACCGCCCCGTGAGATAATAGAAAAATCCCGCAAACACCAGCACACGTGGGTGTTTGCGGGATTTTTTGCCGCGATTCCTGTTCAGGACTTCTTTGCGCTCTTCTTCCCGGCGGGGGATGTTTTGCGCAGGGATTCGCTGGCCCAGCGGAAGAAAAAGGGAACAGCTTTGAAGAGATAGTAGTTGCCCAGCGCCTCTCCCAGCAGCTCGTCCATGGTGCCGGGGCGGTAGCCGTAGGGGTCCATCTCCTCGAAGAGGGGCTCCAGCTTGTCGGCAGCGGCGGCGCGGAAGAATTTTTTCGCGTCCCTGTTCACTGCGGCCAGCCGCCGCACGTAGTCTTCCGCCTTGTCAAACTGGTTCAGCTTGTAATACAGGGCGGCCAGCGGCAGCAGCATTTGGGTTTCCTCACGGCCCTCAAACTGCTTATGCAGGGCCAGCGCGTGCAGCTCGTCCTCCAGACAGGCGTACAGGTGCATCAGCGAGTAGCGCACGCCGAGGTTGTCGTTGGTGCACAGCTCCAAAAGCCGCTCGCCCTCGTCGATGGCGCAGCGCAACATGCCGCAGGCAATCAGCGCGTGAAAATACGCATGGCGGACGCGCATATATGGCCGAGTCTCCGGCGCCAGCCAGAAATCGCCCATGTACTCTTCAAAGCAGCCCTCTTCTTCCATCTGGGCGGCGGCTTTTTGCAGCAGCGCCTGAAGCAGCGGAAGCTGCTCGTCCTCCTTATCCTCCAGCGTGCAGAAGATCAGCTGGAGCTGCGCGTCCACATGGTCCGGCTCCAGCTCCAGCGCCTTTTGCAGATACGCGATCCGCTTTTTCTTCGACGGGGCCTCGTCCGCCAGATCCAGATAATCGTCCGCGGTCTCCGGGGGGGCGTCGCCGGGGACCGCCCGCCCAATCACGTGCTCTTGCAGGAACTGGTGCGTCAGTCGATTCGCGCTCTCTTCATCCACCACTTCATCCGCGTGGAGCGCAAGGAAGTTTTCCAACTCTTTCATCAGTTTCTCTGTCTCTCGGCTCATCGCGCCAGCCCTCCTGCCATACTCCGCCCGCCGAAAGAGCACTTCCGGCAGGCGTTTGTTTTTTATCTTACCATGAGCAAAGCGCCTTTGGCAAGTGGCCGCTGTCCCTACGCGGTATAAAATCTGTGCACAGCTTATCGTGGGCCCGTGGCCGCGCTGTTGATTATGTAGCTCTTTCTGGTTCTGCTGCCGCAGCTGTGTCTGAGACACAGCTGCGGCGCTTTTATGACACACTTTTGCGGCACAGGTGTGCCAGCGACACATATGACGGGGAAGCGGTGGGGGATCATCCCCGAAAATTCTCCAGAAGCTGTCAGAAAACCTGTGCAGAACGTTGAAAAAAAGGAGACGGTTTTTACGGTTTCGTAAAAAAATCGTGGGAAGCGCCGGATAGGCAAAGTTGGCCCGAAAATTGCTGTAAAACAGTAGCAGTGTGAAAGAAGTCACAAACCAACATGGATAATCAGAAAGGACGAACGATATGGTCAGCTACACTCTTGCAACCGACGAACAGCGCGAGCTTGCG
>CAKSVQ010000060.1 GCA_934504065.1 uncultured Dysosmobacter sp.
GTACCAGCTCGTGTCTGCCGAGCCGTCCCATGCGTCTACACTATTATCTGTTGCTAACGCTGCCGTTGGCAACAGAGCCATGCATAGTGTGAATGACAGCAAAAGGGATAAGAGCTTTCTTTTCATGTGGTAGACCTCCATTCCAATTTTCATTGTTTGCAGTTATCCGCAATTCAATAATTTTTCTTGCTCAATTATATATTGTTAGATACTAAATATCAACCGTTCTCTGCCATCTAATTTTAGTTTTCCGTTGTGCGGGATAAAATATCAATAGAGGTGAGGCCCGTGGCAGAGAACCGCTATCCCGAATTTGATAACACGCAGAAATTCATTGAAATCGGGTACAATATCGCATATTACCGCAAGCACGCTGGTTTGACCCAAGAGCAGCTTGCGGAGCGTGTCGGTATCAGCCGCCAGCACATCGGAGCAATCGAGGCTCCCAATCTCTGCCGCCCCATATCGCTCGACTTGCTTTTTAATATCGCTGCTGTTCTGAATGTAGAACCGGCGAAGCTACTGACATTCCGTGAATGACAAAAGGACGCTTCTATGGCACAGGTTATCCCGTGTCATAGGAGCGTTTTTCTATTTCTCTTATAAAATTAAAGTTGGCAGCAAAAATGGGCAGAGTTTTACTCTGCCTGCCTGCCTGCCTGCCTGCCTGCCTGCCTGCCTGCCTGCCGTCAGTGTATTGCGCCGGGAAATACTCTGTCAAGATTTTTTTCACGGCGTACACCTCTTTCCTGCTTCTGCAAGGCATGGTGGAGAAAATACCTTGCCAATCGTTCGTCACAACAAAATTATATCACGTTTTTCACCCTTTTCAACTCATTTTTCTCAACAGCGCGCAGAGAAATATAGATTATAAAAAATATTTTTTTGCAACAAAAAAAGCTACCGCCTGCAAAATGCAGACGGTAGCTTCATACATATCTCGGCGCTTTTTCGTTGGCAATTGTCGTAAATTTGCGGTAAGTTTATCAGATTGCCAGCAAAAAATCCTTTGTTTTCTAGGCTTTGCGAGGACGACTTAGTACATGCCGCCCATGTCGGGGGCAGCGGGGGCGGGAGCGGGGGGCTCGGGCTTGTCGGCCACCAGAGACTCGGTGGTCAGCACCATGGCGGAGACGGAAGCGGCGTTCTCCAGAGCGGAGCGGGTCACCTTGGCGGGGTCGATGATACCAGCGGAGACCATGTCGCAGTACTCTTCCTTATAGGCGTCGAAGCCATAGCCGTTCTTGCCGGAGGTGCGCACCTTCTCGAGGATCACAGAGCCGTCCAGTCCAGCGTTAGCCGCGATCTGACGGATGGGGGCCTCCAGAGCCTTGGCCACGATGGAAACGCCGGTCTTCTCATCACCCTCCACGCTGTTCAGCAGAGCCTCCACAGCGGGGATGATGTTGACGAAGATGGTGCCGCCGCCAGCGACAACGCCCTCTTCCACAGCGGCGCGGGTGGCGTTCAGCGCGTCCTCAATGCGCAGCTTCTTCTCTTTCATCTCGGTCTCGGTAGCAGCGCCGACCTTGATGACGGCCACGCCGCCAGCCAGCTTGGCAAGGCGCTCCTGCAGCTTCTCCTTGTCATATTCGCTGGTGGTGTTGGCAATCTGGGCACGAATCTGCGCGACGCGGTCCTTAATGGCCTGAGAATCGCCAGCGCCGTCGACAATGGTGGTGTTCTCCTTGGTGACCTTCACCTGACGGGCACGGCCCAGCATATCGATGGTGGCGGTCTTCAGCTCCAGACCGACCTCCTCGGAGATTACGGTGCCGCCAGTCAGAGTGGCGATATCCTGCAGCATTTCCTTGCGGCGGTCGCCGAAGCCGGGGGCCTTGACGCACACCACGTTCAGCGTGCCGCGCAGACGGTTGACGATCAGGGTGTTCAGGGCCTCGCCCTCCACATCCTCGGCAACGATGACCAGCTTCTTGCCGGACTGGACCAGCTGCTCCAGCAGGGGCAGGATGTCGGAGATCACGGAGATCTTCTTATCGGTGATGAGCAGATAGGCGTCGTCCACGACGGCTTCCATCTTCTCCATATCGGTGGCCATGTAGGGGGTGATATAGCCGCGGTCGAACTGCATGCCTTCCACGACCTCGGAGTAAGTCTCGGCGGTCTTGGACTCCTCAATGGTAATCACGCCGTCGGCAGAGACCTTCTCCATGGCGTCGGCGATCAGCTTGCCGATCTCCTCGTCGCCGGAGGAAACAGCGCCGACGCGGGCGATGTCGTTGGAGCCGTCCACGGTCTTGGCCTGCTTCTTCACCTCGGCCACGGCGGCCTCCACGGCCTTGGCCATGCCCTTCTTCACCACGATGGGGTTGGCGCCTGCGGCCAGATTCTTCAGGCCCTCGCGGATCATGGCCTGTGCCAGCAGGGTGGCGGTGGTGGTGCCGTCGCCGGCAACATCGTTGGTCTTGGTGGAAACTTCCTTCACCAGCTGTGCGCCCATGTTCTCGAACGGGTCCTCCAGCTCCACTTCCTTGGCGATGCTCACGCCGTCGTTGGTGATGAGGGGAGCGCCGTACTTCTTATCCAGAACAACGTTGCGGCCCTTGGGACCCAGCGTGATCTTTACGGTATCGGCCAGAGCGTCAACACCGGCCTGCAGAGCCTTGCGGGCATCATCGCCGCGCTTAATCAGTTTAGCCATAATAAAAACCTCCAAAGATTTCTTAAAGTGGGGGACTCCGTCCCCCCTTTAGATTCCCCCTCGTCAGTCTGCGGACTGGCGGCACCGCCCAAGGCGGCTGGGGTCAGGGAATTTTTGCCACGTACATGCCGCGGCAAAAATGATTTGAATGCCGTGTTCCTCTCCGTCTGACTTGATCGGCGGAGGGGCAGGGGACAAAGTCCCCTCTTTCATCACTCGACGATGGCGAGAATGTCGCTCTGACGGACGACCACGTACTCCACGTCTTCCAGCGTGACCTTGGTTCCGGCATACTGGCTGGTGATGACCTTGTCGCCGGGCTTGACAGTCATGGTGACTTCCTTGCCGTCCACGGTGCCGCCGGGGCCGACGGAAATAACTTCTGCCACAGAGGGCTTTTCCTTTGCGCTTCCGGTGAGGATGATGCCGCCCTTGGTGGTCTCCTCAGTCTCGACCATTTTCAAAATGACACGGTCTGCAAGCGGAGTGAGTTTCATTTGAGGTTCCTCCTTATGATATAAAAAATTAAAAACAAATTCAGCGTTAGCACTCAACTCTCTCGAGTGCTAACGCTGTTATATTAGCGCAACCGAATCGGTTTGTAAAGGGGATTTTGCAGAAAAGTTATGAAGAATTTGTAAACCCTCATTTTCGGGCCGTGGCGTTGGGGCTGCACCCTGCCGGGGCGAAAAAATTCAGACGCTTTTCGGAAAGCCGCAGCGTCACGTCATGGCTGCGGAAGCACTCGCCGTCCAGACAGGTGACGATCTCCTGCCGGGACTGGATGCGCACCGTCCGGGCGGTGACCACCCGGATTAGCTCCGGCGGCAGCTCCTGCCAGCGGCCCGCGGAATAGGGGGCGAACAGCCGGGCGAAGCGGAGGCGGCTCACCTGCCGGACCAGTACCGTGCGCAGAACGCCGTCGTCCATGCGGGCCTCCGGCACGGGCATGGAGCCGCCGCCGTAATAGCGCCCGTTGCACATGGATACCAGCGCAAATGCGCCCTCCTCGACCTTTCCATCCAGCGTCACCGTCCACTGCTGACCGATGCCCCGGAAGAGAAAGTTCACCGCTACGGCGGCAAGATAGCTGCCCCGTCCGCTGAAAATGCCGCCTAGCTCGTGGACGCTTTCTGCCACCCGGGCGTCAATGCCGCTGCACGCAATGGTTAGGCACAGCCGCCCGTTGCAGTCGATCAGGTCCAGCGGGAAGACCTCCCCGCTCCAAAGATTTTCCGCGTCCTGAAATTTTTCCGCCCCCGCGCCGAAGTTTTTCAGAAAGTCATTGCCCGTTCCGGCGGGGATGGCGGTCATGGCGGCGTTGGAAAACCCGGCGATGCCGTTTGCCACCTCATGAATGGTGCCGTCGCCGCCGCAGGCGTAAAGGCGAAGCGCTTGTCCACTCTCGGCCAGCTGGCGGGCAAGGGCCGTACCGCTGCCGGGGCGGTCGGTCAGCATGCAGGTGCAGTCCAGACCGTGCCGGGTGCGCAGGGCCTCCGCCATGGCGTAAAACCGGGCAGTTTGGTCCCGCTTTCCCGCGCGGGGGTTGATGATAAACACGTGCCGCATGAAGTTCTCCCCCCGGTTTCTGCGGTTTTTCGACTACAAATCGTATTTTGAAAAGGAAAGATTACTTTCCGTACATAAAAACATCACATTTCAGCATCCCGTTGTAGAGCTTCCGCTTTTTGTCTGCCGGGCGGCCGAAGCAGCGCTCGAACTCCGTGTGGGACGAGAGCACCAACACCCGCCACTTGGGCGGCAGGTCTTGCAGGGCGTGGCCAAAGACGCGGTAAAGCTCCTCGGCCTCTTTTTTCTCCAGCAGCCGCTCGCCATAGGGCGGGTTGGTCACCAGCTGGCCGTATTCGCTGCTGCGGTGGAACTTGCCCGCGTCCGCCGTTTCAAAGCGGATGCAGTCCTCCACCCCGGCCAGCTCCGCGTTGTGCTTTGCCAGCTCCACGGCGGCGGGGTCGATGTCGCCGCCCCAGATGTCGTACTGGCCGTGAAACTCCTTGTCCATGGCCTCGTCGGCGGCGTCCAGCCACAGCTTGGAGTCCATGTTCTTCCACCGCTGGGCGGCAAAGCTGCGGTCCAGCCCCGGCGCACGGTTTTTAGCAATGAGGGCGGCCTCGATGGGGATGGTGCCGCTGCCGCAGAAGGGGTCGCAGAAGGGGTCCTTGCCCCGGTAGCGGGAAAGAGTCACCAGCGCTGCCGCCAGCGTTTCCCGCAGGGGCGCGCCCATGTTCTGGGCGCGGTAGCCCCGCTTGTAAAGCCCCTCGCCGGAGGTGTCCAGATACAGTGTGGCAGTGTCCTTGATGATGGCGAACTGGATCTGGTAGCGGCTGCCGCTCTCCGGCAGCGTTTCGAGGCCGTACCGCTCGCCCAGCCGCCGGGCCGCCGCCTTTTTCACAATGGCCTGACAGGCGGGCACGGAGTGGAGCGTGGAATTGAGAGAGTAGCCCTTCACGGGGAATTCGCCGTCCCGGGGGATGAAATCCTCCCACGGCAGCGCCAGCACTCCCTGAAAAAGGGACTCAAAGTCCCGGGCGGGAAAGCTGCCCAGCTCCATCAGCACCCGCGCGCCGCAGCGCAGGTTGATGTTCAGCCGGGCAATGTCGGCCATGGTGCCCTCGCAGTGCACCCGGCCATTTTCCGCGCGCACACCGCCAAGTCCCAGTCGCTTCATTTCATCGGCCACAAGGGCCTCCAAACCAAATAAGCAGGGGACGGTCAAGATCATGCCCCACACCTCCTGAATCTGTGATCGAAATTATTATAATAGTATAGCAGGAAACGATTCCCGGCGCAACGGCGGTTTGTAACCGATTTGACATTGTTTTTTTCCTGAAGAGTGTGGTACACTGGAACAAACAACAAAGATGCAGCGTCTATCCGGATAAAGGGGGATGAGCGCATGAACGGAATGATCTGGCTGTGGCTGGGCGCCGCAGTGGTGTTCGGTGTTGTGGAGGCTGCCACGGCGGGGCTGGTGTCCATCTGGTTCGTGGCGGGGGCGCTGGGCGCGCTGATCGGCGCGTGGCTGGGAGCGTCCGTCGCGGTGCAGATGGTGGTTTTCGCGGTGGTGTCCGCCGCCGCGCTGGCGCTGACCCGTCCGTTGGTGGCCCGCATGGAGCGGGGCAGCCCGGTGGCCACAAATCTGGACCGGGTGCTGGGTGAGACAGCCCGGGTGACGGAGACTGTTGACAATGGCCTTTCCACAGGTACGGTGTATGTGGACGGCAAAACGTGGACGGCCCGCAGCGCAGACGGCAGCGTGATCCCGGCGGGCAGCATGGTGCGCGTGGAAAACATGGAGGGCGTGAAGCTCTTTGTGCAGGAGATCAAACAAACAGATGAAAAAACGGAGGTAGCCTTATGAGTACGCTGATCTTTTCGTGGATCGTTCCCGTGATCCTGATCCTGTTGGTGCTGGTGGTCATCATCAGCAACATCGTCATTGTCCAGCAGTCCCGGGCTTATGTGGTGGAGCGGCTGGGCGCGTTCCGGGCCGTGTGGAACGTGGGACTGCACGTGAAGGTCCCCTTCATTGAGCGGGTGGCCAAGAAGGTGTCCCTCAAGGAGCAGGTGGCGGACTTTGCCCCCCAGCCCGTGATCACCAAGGATAACGTCACCATGCAGATCGACACGGTCATCTACTTCCAGATCACCGACCCCAAGCTCTATACCTACGGTGTGGAGCACCCCATGAACGCCATTGAGAACCTGACGGCCACCACCCTGCGCAACATCATCGGCGACATGGAGCTGGACCAGTCCCTCACCAGCCGCGACATCATCAACTCCCGGATGCGGGCCATTCTGGACGAGGCCACCGATCCGTGGGGCATCAAGGTCAACCGGGTGGAGCTGAAGAATATCATCCCGCCCAAGGAAATCCAAAACGCCATGGAAAAGCAGATGAAGGCCGAGCGCGAGCGCCGCGAGTCCATTCTGCAGGCCGAGGGCCAGAAGCAGTCCCAGATCCTTGTGGCCGAGGGCGAAAAGCAGTCTGCCATTTTGAAGGCGGACGCCGCCAAGCAGGCTGCCATCTTGAAGGCACAGGGCGAAAAGGAGGCCCGCATCATGGCTGCCGAGGCCGAGGCGCAGGCCATCATGCAGGTGCAGCAGGCCATGGCAGACTCCCTGAAGCTGCTCAACGAGTCCGCCCCCAACGATCAGGTGGTCAAGCTCAAGGCACTGGAGACCATGGCCAAGGTGGCCGACGGAAAGGCCACCAAGATCATCATTCCCAGCGAGCTGCAGGGGCTGGCAGGCATTGCGGCCAGCGCCAAGACGGTGTTCTCTTCCGAGGAGCCGAAGGCGGAGTGATCGCGGAAACGGCACTAAAAAAGGACCTACCCCATTGAAAGGGGCAGGTCCTTTTTGCGTCTGGTGGCCCGCTTTTCGCGGAGCGGGCTTTTTCAGCGCTGTCGGCGGGCGGTGGAGGAGCCGATGCCCAGCTCCAGACGGTATTTGGTCACCGTCCGGCGGGCCAGCGGCATGCCGTTTTCCTCCAGCAGGCGGCAGAGCTGCTGGTCGCTGAGGGGGTGACGGGGGTCTTCCTGCCGCAGCAGCACCGCCAGCTTCTGCTTTACGGCCTGTCGGGAGGTGCCCGGTCCGGACACGGCCCGGCTGAAAAAGTACCGCAGGGGGAAGGTGCCCTGCCTGCATTGCAGGTATTTGCCCCGGACGGCCCGGGACACCGTGGAGGGGTGTACCCCCAGCGTGACGGCCAGCGCGGAAAGCCCCATGGGGGCAAGGGTGGTGACCTCTCCGCTGAAAAAGGGCCGCTGGGCTTCCAGAATGGCGTCGGCGCACTGGCGGAGGGTGCCGCCCCGGCGCTCCAGACTGTTCAGAAGCCACTTGGCCTGCTGCATCTTCTGGCGCAGGTATTCCCGGGTCTCCTTTTCGTCTGATTCCCGGAGGAGCCGGGCATAGTAGTCGTTCACACTGATGCGGGGGAGATAGTATTCATTCAGCACTGCTTTCAGCTCCCCGTCCAACTCCACGATGAATACGTCCGGCCGGACGTAGGCCGTGGGTTCGGAGGACTGAAAGGCAAGGCCGGGCTTAGGGTCCAGCGTGGCGATGATCCGCTCGGCGCTCTGTACCTCTTCCGCAGTCAGTCCCAGTGCGCGGCAGATAGGGCCATAGTGCTTCTTGCCCAGCTCCGGCAGGAAGCGGGCAGTAATGTCCATCACGGCGGGGGGAATGTCCTTCCGCCGGGCAAGCTGCAACAACAGGCACTCGGAAAGACTGCCTGCGCCCACGCCCGCGGGCTCCAGACTTTGCAGCGTTTCCAGCGCCTGATCGATCAGCGTGCGGGGAATTTTCAGCTCCTCCAGCCCGTTGAGATCCTCGGCGGCAAGATAGCCGTCCTCGTCCACCAGCTCCGCCATATAGCGGGTCAGGGCCAACAGGGGCTTTGGCAGGCGCTTGCGCTCCAGCTGGTCGATGAGGAAGGCGGAAAGGCTCTCCATCTCCCGGTCCACCGCCCCCCGCTCGGGGTAGGCGCTTTCGTCATGGGCGAAGGTGGCGCCGGAGGGCCCGGCGTCCAGCCAGCTTGCTTTCTGCCGCAATTCTTCGTAGGAATGGCGCAGGTCGGCGGAGTCCTCCTGCTCCAGCACCGGGTTTTCCTCGGTGACGCGGCCCAGATACTCCAAAAGCTCCTGCGCGTTCATTTGCAGCACTTCCATGGACTGCATCAGCTGCGGCGTGAGCTTCAGCTCCTGCCGCAGGTCGGTTTTTAAAGAAATGAGACTCATGGCAATGCCCCCTCGTACTCCCTCTGCTGAATGGAACCATTTTCCTTTAAGCACAGGTTATTTGACAAGCTGTCTTATCTGTTGACGTATTTGGAGATCTTTCGGGCGGCGGTGGCCTGCGAGATACCCAGTTCTCTGGCAACGGCCACCGTGGTGCCGCAGCGCTGATAGGCATCCCGGATGATCTGGCCCTCGTAGGCGTCCATCCGCTGGGCCAGCGTGCCCTCCTGCACCAGTACCTCCACCGGAGTCACGGCGTCCCCGGTGTATTCCACGGGCAGGGCGGTGATGTCGATGATGGGGTCCTGCACGGTGATGACCATGCGCTCAATCAGGTTTTCCAGCTGGCGGACGTTGCCGGGCCAGTCGTACTGCTCCAAAAATGCCAGAAACCGGGGACTGAACGTCAGGTTCTTGCTGTATTCCCCGCAGAAGCGGGCCAGAAACTGGTGGGCCATGGGCAGGATGTCCTCCGTCCGCTGGCGCAGGGGCGGAATATGAATGCGGATGACGTTCAGGCGGTAGAAAAGGTCGGAGCGGAACAGGCCCCGCTGCACCTCCTCTTCCAGATTGCGGTTGGTGGCCACGATCAGTCGGAAGTCCAGTTCGATCTTCCGGGTGCCGGAAAGGCGCTCGATGGTCTTTTCCTGAATGAGCTGCAATAGCTTAGATTGGATGTGGGGCGGCAGCTCGCCGATCTCGTCGAGAAACAGCGTGCCGTGGTTGGCCAGCTCGATCTTGCCAATCTTGCCGGAGGAGGACGCTCCGGTGAACGCGCCCTTTTCATAGCCGAAGAGTTCCGATTCGATCAGGTTTTCGTGGAGCACGGCGCAGTTGACCTCGATAAACGGGCCGTTGGCCCGGTTGCTCATGGAGTGGATGGCCTTGGCGATGGCACTTTTGCCCACGCCCGTTTCCCCAGTGATGAGGATGTTGGCCTTAGTGTTGGCGGTGTTCTGCATCAGCGTCCACAGCCGCTGCATGGAGGCGCTTTTGAACAGCAGGCTGGTGGAGGTGGCCCGGGTGCGCAGCTCGGCGATCTCCTGCGAATAATGCTGTAAGGAGTCCTGCAGGTTGCGGTAGTTCTGCTGGATGGCGTTGATCTGCTCCATGGAGACCGTGTTGAAGCACACGGCGTATTTCAGTTCGCCGTTGTTGTCAAACAGGGGGATGCCTACGGTCATCACGTTTTTGTGGATGTGGTTGATGGTCTGGGTAGCCACGATCTTTTTCTTCTGGCGGATGACCTCCGCGGTGATGCAGGGGGTGAACGTGCCGTTCACCTCCAGATCAAAGGCGCTCTTGCCCACGATGGAGCCATGGCTGAAACCGAAATTGCGCTCGTAATTCTCGCTGACCCGCAGGATGATGCCTTTCGCGTCGGAGAGCATCATGTCGTCGGCCAGCACCAGATTGTTTTCCGGGCTGATAATGTCGAAAAGGCCCTTGAGATTGATGTCATTTTCAAAGAGATCGTAAAAATTTGTGGATTCTGCCAAATGCCTCCGCCGCCTTTCTGAAAAGAAAATCAGGAGATTCTATTCATTCTTGATTATAGCATATTCATAAATGAATAAAAAGAGGAAAAATCGAAAAAGAACAGTCGAACCGCACAGAATTTATAGAGAAAAATTGTTCTCTCCGCACAAAAGAAACCGATTTGCACGGCGAAGAGCACGGCACAGCAGCCTATTCACTTTTGAATAGGCTGGAAAAAGAAACCAGAGAAGGCGGTGGAGCGGCACAAAAAAGCTGACAAAAACTTAACATTCTGCACAGAAAACAGCCCCATCGGCGGCGGAGACGGTGCGAAAAAGTTGGCACATAATTTGCTATAAAATCATGGCAGCAAACAAGGCGTGCTGCGCCTGAATTTTAAAGGAGGAACTACTATGTATCAGACCATTCGTTACGAGAAGAACGACAATATCGGTATTGTCACCATCAATCGTCCCGAAGCGCTGAATGCGTTGAACTCCACTGTGATCTCTGACCTTGAGCAGGTCATTTCCGAGGTTGAAAAGGATGCGGAGCTGGGCGCTCTCATCATCACCGGCGAGGGCCGCTCCTTCGTGGCCGGCGCCGACATCGGCGAGCAGCTCCCGCTGGATGTGGCGGGCGGCCGCAAGTGGGGCCAGCGCGGCAGCGCTCTGTTCCGCCGCATCGAGAAGCTGGAGATTCCCACCATCGCCGCGGTGAACGGCTTTGCTCTGGGCGGCGGCTGCGAGCTGGCCATGAGCTGCGACATTATCCTTGCTGCCGGCCCCAACGCTGAGGGCAAGGGCGGCGCCAAGTTCGGCCAGCCCGAGGTGGGCCTGGGCATCACCCCCGGCTTCTCCGGCACTCAGCGCCTGCCCCGCCGCGTGGGCATCTCCAAGGCCAAGGAGCTCATTTTCTCCGGTAAGGTCATCGGCGCTGCCGAGGCGGAGAAGATCGGCCTTGTCAACGCGGTGTACGCTCCCGAGGAGCTGATCCCCGGCGCCATCGCCATGGCCAAGTCCTTCACCGTCAACGCTCCCATCGCCGTGAAGTATTCCAAGGCCTGCATCGACCGCGGCATGCAGATGGACATTGATGACGGCATCGCTTTGGAGAACGAGTTGTTCGCCATGTGCTTCGCCACCGCCGACCAGAAAGAGGGTATGGGCGCCTTCATGGAAAAGCGCAAGGAAAAGCACTTCCAGAACAAATAAATTCTTTCGAAAAAGTGGTTTTACCACTTTTTCGAGGAGGCTTCGCTCCGCTACGTGCCTCATGGCCGCTCCGCGGCCATTTCGACACACGCTCCGCGCAAAGTGTGTTCTGCCACGCGCATGTCGCGGCAGAACACGGATTTCACTGTTTTCGCGCCTGCGGGCGCGAAACTCTGCGAGACTTTTTAGAACGCTGGAATACAACGGCGGCCCGCAGGGGCTTCCGTTGGGTCTCTTAAAAAAATATATTTTCAAAGAGGGTACAAAAGCATGAAGAAAGTTCGCGTGCTCACCGCTGAAGAGGCTGCGCTGCTGGTCAACGACGGCGACACCATCTCCACTGGCGGCTTCGTCAGCTGCGCCTGCCCCGAGGCGCTGTCCATCGCGCTGGAAAAGCGCTTTCTGGAAACCGGACATCCCAAGGACCTGACGCTGTTCTTCGCAGCCGGACAGGGTCACCGGGACGGCACCGGCGGCGACCACTATGGCCATGAGGGTATGGTCAAGCGCGTGGTCGGCGGCCACTGGGACCGCGCCCCCAAGCTGGGCGAGCTGGCTCTGGCCAACAAGATCGAGGCGTACAACCTGCCGCAGGGCGTCATCACCCATATGTACCGCGACATTGCCGCCCACAACATCGGTACCATCACCCACGTGGGCCTTTACACCTTTGCCGACCCCCGCAACGGCGGCGGCAAGCTGAACACCGCCACCAAGGAGGATCTGGTGAAGCTGGTGAACATCGAAGGGGAGGAGCGCCTTTTGTACAAGGGCTTCCCCATCAATGTCTGCTTCCTGCGGGCCTCCTATGCCGATGAATACGGCAACTGCACCGTGCACCGCGAGATCGGCCCTCTGGACGTGACCGCTCAGGCGCAGGCCACCAAGAACTCCGGCGGCAAGGTCATCGTGCAGGTGGAAAAGATCGTGCAGGGCGGCTCTCTCGACCCCAAGCTGGTGAAAATTCCCGGTATCTATGTGGACGCCATTGTGGTAGGCTCTATTGAGGACAACATGCAGTGCCTCGGCATGCCCTATGACGGCGCGCTGACCGGCGAGT
>CAKSVQ010000061.1 GCA_934504065.1 uncultured Dysosmobacter sp.
TTTTGCCCCCTCTTAGGGGGCTTAGCTTTGTGCGCTCTTTTTCGGATAGTCCTTAAATTACAATGTTTCAACCTTCTTCCTCCTCTTTCTGCAAACGAGCCGCCACATGGATAAAGTCCTCCCGCCGCTCCTGCTTGGAGCGGGCATACAGCTTGTGCAGCAGCATGGAAAACTCCGCCCGCTCCTGCGGCGTGAGCCCCTCCAGCAGCCACTCATAAAACACGGTCTCGATCTGCGTTTTGGAATTTTTCAGCTCCTCCGCCGCCTCGGTGGCATACAGCATCTGGCCCCGGGCATCCTCCGGGTTTTTGCGGCGGGTGAGATACCCCTTGCTCTCCAGTCTGGCCACCCGGCGGGCGGCGGCGCCCTTGTCCATGTTCAGCTGGCGGCACACCTCGCTTTGCGAGATGCCCGGCGCATGGCGGACGGCGTGCAGCAGGTCCAGTTCTCCACTGCCCACGCCCGTCTCCTTCATCATGCGCACCGTTAGCCTGCCCGCCTCCCGGGCGATCTTGGTGATCTGGCGTCTGGTCTCGTCCATGGTCCGTCCCCCTTCAATAGTTGTAGTATCAACTATTGAAATAGTATCCGCTTTCTCTTCATTCGTCAAGGAAAAGATGTTCTTTTCCGCAAAAAACTCCCCGCTTGCAAAACAAGCGGGGAGAGCAGAAGTTTCTTATTGCACAGACGATACCGGAGGCGGCGCGCAGCTCTCCCGCTCCACCAGCGTGGGCGGCAGCAGGATGGTCTGCGGCGCGGTGTCGCTCTCCATCATGGCAAGCAGGCGGTCCATGGCCGTTTCGATCACCCGGCCCGCCTGATAATCCACCGTAGTGAGCCGGATGTTGGGAAGGGCCGCGTAATTGATGTTGTCAAACCCCATCAGCGAGATTTCCTCCGGGATGGAGATATGCAGCTCCGCAGCGGCGGCCATCACGCCCAGCGCCACCACGTCGCAGCAGGCAAACACCGCCGTTTCCCGGTGGGGCGCAAAGAAAAACCGCCGCCCCAGCCGATAGCCTACCTCCGTGGTGGACACATTCGTCTCATTGAAAATATCCCGCACGGTCATGCCGCAGCGCCGCGCCCCCTCCAAAAAGCCCCGGCGGCGGATCTGGTGGGAGCAGTTCTCCCCACGCAGCCCCAGATACGCCACGCTGCGGTGGCCGAGACGGCCCAGATACTCCGCGGCCATCCGGCCCCCTGTAAAGCTGTCCGCGCTGACGGTGGAGATACCGCACACCCCGGCATCATCGTCCGCGTCGCCCTGCAGCACAATGGGCACCTGACGGCCATACTGCCGGACCAGCGCGGCGGCCCGGCGGGAGGAAGCGGCGAAGATCACCCCGTCCACCCGGTGGCCGATCAGAAAATCAAACAGCTTTTCCATGTCACTGTCCTCTGCCCTGCCGTGGCACAGCAGCACATGATAGCCCTTCTGCCGGGCGTACTGCTCCAGCACCAGCGCCATCTGGGAAAACAGGGGCTGGTTCAGGTCCGGAAGGATACAGCCGATGAGCCCGGTCTTCCCGGCGCTGAGACTGTGGGCCAGCTGGTTGCGGCGATAGCCGTGCTGGCGGCAGAGCTCCATGATCCGCTCCCGGTTTTCCGGCTTGACGGAAAGCGTGCCATTGAGCACCCGGGAAACCGTGGCGCAGGAGACCCCGGCCATTCGGGCAATGTCCTTGATGGTCACAGCGCGCATTCCCGTCCCCCCTTTTGTAAAACGCTTGCATGAATCATTCCCGTTTTTCACAGGAAAAAGCAGTTTGACGGTACCTTTTCTTTTAGTATAGGTGATTGTGCCCAAAAATTCAACGGATTTTGCACGGTTAATTTGCACAAATAGACTGGGATACTCTTTGGAACAAACAGAGAAACCCTTGTGAATCTCTTGACAGTTTTGTTAAATTTATGTTAGGTTGAATGAGAAAACGATTGCACTGCATCTCGTTTTGTGTCACTGTACCAACGCTTCGGGAAAGGGACGCTTATGAGACGAGTTACTCTGCGGGACGTGGCCGCGCTGGCCAGGGTCAGTTCCTCCACGGTGTCCCGCGCGCTGAACGACCACCCCGCCATCACCCCCACGACCAAGGAGGCCGTGCGCAGCGCCTGCGAGAAGCTGGGATATGTGCCGGACCTTGCGGCCAAAAGCCTTGCCGGGCACGGCACGCAGACCATCGGCATCATCATCCCCGACATCTCCAACCCCTATTTTTCCGCGCTGTGCACCGCGGCGGAGAGCTACGCCGCCGAGCAGGGCTATCGGGTGATTCTGGCAAACACCCTGCACGACCCAGACTATGAACTAGAGGCCGTGAACCAGATGCTTGCCCAGCAGGTGGAGGGGCTTTTGATCTCCGCCTGCTCGCCGACTTCCCAATCTCAGCACATCCGCATGACTGGAACGCTGCCCTGCGTATACTTAGGCAGCAACCACGGTCCCCATTGCAGCTTTGTAGAGGCGGACAATGCGCGCGGCGCTTTCGAGGCCGCGCAGTATCTTGCTCTTCTAGGTCACCGCCGCATCGTTTTTTTCGGCGGGCGGCAGGGCTCCCGGACGCTGGATCAGCGCCTTACAGGATACCGCCGCTCCATGGCCCTCAACGGCCTTGCCCCCCGGGAGATCATTCTGCGCCAGAAGGGCGGCAAGCTGCGGGAATGGTGCCGCCAACAGGCGCTTTCCCTATTCCGCTCCGGCGATGTGCCCGATGCGTTTTTGGTGTATTCCGACGCGCTGGCCACCCGTGTGCTGGACGCGGCGGAACGCTGCGGTCTTCATGTGCCGGAGGATTTTTCCATCATCGGGTTCGATAACATCTTATTCAGTCAGATGCCGCAGGTGGGCCTCACCTCCGTCTCCCAGCAGAAAAAGTGCGCGGGACGGCTGGCAGCCCAGCGGCTTTTCGAAAAGATCGGCGGCGCACAGGGAGACAGCGCGGACATTCTTCCCACCGAGCTGATCATCCGCACCAGCTGCCGCAAATTCAAACGATAGGAGTGTTTCTTTCATGGAAGGGATCCCTCTGCAAGAGCGCAAGCGTCTGGGCGCCCTGCTGGACACACAGACGCAGGAATCCGTGATGGCGCTGATCCCCCAGTTCCATCAGGCCGAGACCGATAACTTCGTCCCCGCCCCGGCGCAGGTGCCAAAGGAACTGGGCGTTCTGATGTTCAACATGGAGCGGGGCGTGAACCTGAAGGAGATTCAGGAATTTCTCCGGGACTGCCCGGACATTCAGCCCTTCGACCTGATCCTCGCCAACGAGCTGGACGACGGCTGCGCCCGCTCCGGTAACAAAAACACCGCCCGGGAGCTGGCCAAGGCCTTTGGCCTGAACTATGCGTGGGGCCTTGAGTTTATTGAGCTGGTCAACGACGAAAATGAAAAGGGCTTCCACGGAAACGCTGTATTTTCCCGCTGGCCCATCCGTCGGGCAGGCGTGATCCGCCTGCCGGAGGAATATAACTGGTATTTCGATCGGCAAAGACGCATTGGCGGACGGCTGGCGGTATTCGCTGAGCTGGACGTGGGTGGGAAGCCGCTGGGCGCCGTGTCCATCCACTTGGAAAACCGCACCCACGGCGAGGGCCGCCGCCGCCAGATGGAAACCATCCTCGCTGCCGTGCGCCAAGAACTCCCCGGTATGCCGCTGGTCCTTGGCGGCGATCTGAACACCAACACCTTTGACGGGCGGGACAAGGAGGACATCAACGACGTGGCCGCAAGCCCGGAGATGCGCCGCCGCTGTCTGGAGGACGTGTTCCAGTACGAGGCCCTGCTGCCCATGGCGGCATCCGACGGGTATGAGATCGTTCCCGGTGAGCCTCGGCTCACCCGGCGCAAGCCCATGCCGGACGGCAGCTTCCTGCCGCTGCGGCTGGACTGGATCCTGCTCAAGGGCCTGCACGCGGGCGAAAGCCACATGGTCTCCACCGCAAAGGAGGACCTGACCTACGCCGCCCCCGGCTCCGCTCTGGCGGCCTTCACCGGAAAGGAGCTTTCCGACCACAACGCCGTTTGGGCGATGTGCCGCCTTTCTTAAAGGTTTCTGTTCCGCGTCAGCGGGATCGAAATAAAAATTGGCTGAAAAGGAGAACTGAATCATGAAGAAAACCACAAAACGTCTGTTGGCGATCCTTCTGTCCGCTGTGACGGTCCTGTCGCTGACCGCTTGCGGCGGCGGCAAGTCCGACGCTCCCAGCGGCGACTCCCAGGGATCGGACACCCCCGCGGCCAGCTCCGGCAGCAATCAGTTGACAGTCTACACCGCGTTCCCCGAATCCGAGGTCGTTTACTATTTCAACAAGTTTGAAGAAGAGACCGGCATCAAGGTCAACTATATCCGCCTTTCCGCCGGTGAGATGCTGACCCGTGTTGAGGCCGAGAAGGACAACCCGCAGGCCACGCTGATGTTCGGCGGCTCTACGGATAACTACATCGCCGCTCAGGAAAAGGGCCTGCTGGAAGCTTACCAGTCCCCCGAGCTGAGCAACACCCCCGATAACTACCTCGACCCCACCGGCACCTGGAACCCCATCTATGTGGGCTGCATCGCCTTCGCCTGCAACAAGGACTGGTTCGCCGAAAAGGGTCTGGAGTATCCCGCTTCCTGGGAAGACCTGCTCAAGCCCGAGTTCAAGGGTGAGGTCATCATGGCGCACCCCGCCACCTCCGGCACGGCTTACACCGTCCTCTCCACGCTGGTGCAGCTGATGGGCGACGATCAGGTGTGGGATTATCTGGGCAAGCTGAACAACAACATCTCCCAGTACACCAAGTCCGGCTCCGCCGCTCCCAACGCCGTGGCCATGGGCGAGGCTGCCATCGCGCTGACCTTCTCTCACGACGGCCTGCAGCCCACCGCCGAGGGTTACCCCATCGAGCTGAGCTTCCCCTCTGACGGCACCGGCTACGAGGTCGGCGCAGTCGCCCTCATCAAGGGCGGCAAGGCCGACGAGCAGGAGAACGCCAAGACCTTCATCGACTGGATCTGCTCTGAAAAGGGTCAGGGCTGCTACGCCGAGAACGACTCCTTCCGCGTGCCCACCAACACCAAGGCTCCCGTGGCCGACGGTCTGGTGACGCTGGATCAGGTCAACGTCATCGACTATGATGCCGTTTGGGCCGCTGGCGTGAAGAAGGACTACTGCGACCAGTTCGAAGCCAAGGTCGCCGCCGCTCCCAAGGAGTAATTCACCATTCAAGACCGCAGCATTTTTCGTGCTTCCCCTCCCCCAAGTGGGAGGGGAAGCACGCATCCGCTGCGAAAATCACGCAGGAGGAACTGACATGGCAAAAACCGCTGCCGCGGGTGGAAAAAACACCACCCGCACCAAAAAGCTGAATGAGTCCAAAATGATCCTGCGGCAGCCCCTGCTGCTGGCGGCGATCGTCATCACCATTCTGCTTTTGCTGCTGTTCGTGGCCTACCCACTGCTGAAGATCCTGATTTTCAGCTTCACGGACGCAAACGGCGACTTCTCTGTCGCAAATCTCATCTCGATCCTCACTACATCCCGCTATCTGGCGGTATTCGGGCGCACGATGCTGCTGGGCGTGATCGTGGCAGTGATTGCCACCTTCATCGGCTACATCTTCGCCTATACCATCACCCGCACCAACGTGCCCTGCAAGAAATTCCTGCAGGTCATGGCAACCCTGCCGATCCTCTCCCCGCCGTTCATTCTGTCGCTGTCCATCATCTTTCTCTTCGGCAAGCAGGGCTTTATCACCAAGTCCCTGCTGGGCATCACCGGCAACAACGTCTACGGCATGGGCAGCCTGATCGTCGTGCAGGTCATGAGCTTCTTCCCCGTGGCCTATATGACCCTCTCCGGCATCCTCTCTTCCATCGATGCGTCTGTGGAAGACGCCGCGTGCAACATGGGCGCAAGCCGCTGGCACACCTTCTGGACGGTCACCTTCCCCCTGTCGCTGCCCGGCATCATTTCCGGCTGCCTGCTGGTGTTCATCCAGTCTCTGGAGGATTTCTCCAACCCCGCCACCATCGGCGGTGAATTTTCCACCTTGTCCATTGAGGTCTATCAGATCATCACCGGCAGCTACGATATGCAAAAGGGCTCCGTGCTGGCGCTTTTGCTGCTGCTGCCCGCGGTGGCTGCTTACCTATTCAATAAATTCTGGGTCAGCAAGAAGAGCTTCGTCACCGTCACCGGTAAGCCCACGCAGGCCCGCAAGCTCATCGACGAGCCCCATATCAAGTGGCCCCTGTTTGCTTTCTGCCTGCTGGTCTCCGCCGTGATCCTGCTGTTCTACGGCACTGTGATCTTCGGCTCCTTTGTCCGGACCTGGGGCTATGATTACTCCCTGACGCTGGACCAGTACAAGAAGGCGCTGGCCTACGGCTGGGACAGCCTGAAAAACTCCATGATCCTCGGCCTGATCTCCGCCGTGATCGGCGGCATTCTGGGCATGGTCATCGCCTACATTACCGCCAAGCGCAACTATTACGGCAAGCGCTTCATTGAAGTGGCCTCCGTTCTGATGTTCGCCGTTCCCGGAACGGTGCTGGGCATCAGCTATGTGCTGGCCTTCAACACCAAGCCTCTGGTGCTCACCGGAACGGCGGCGATCCTCGTCATCGTGTTCACGTTCCGCAATATGCCGGTGGCCATCGAATCCGGCACCACCACGCTGCTGCAGATCGACAACTCCATTGAAGAGGCCTCCACCATTCTGGGCGCCGACACCGGCTATTCCTTCCGCCGCATCACGCTGCCCATGCTGCGCAACGCCTTCTTCTCCGGCATTGTCTACTCCTTCACCAAGGCCATCACGGCCGTCAGCGCGGTCATCTTCCTGGTCTCCGCCCGGTGGAACCTCGTCACCAGCAAGATCTACTCCCTGTTCGATCAGGCGAAATACAGTCAGGCGGCGGCTTTCGTCACCATGCTGGTGTTCATCCTGCTGATCTTCATCGGTATTTTCAACGGCATCATCAATCTGCTGCTGGCGCCCCGTTCCAAGGTGCCGCAGGCTAAGACTCAGAAAACGGAGGGAACGAAATGAGCAATCAAAAGGAAAAATCGACGTTCAGCAAGAAAAGCTCCGGCGTCGTTTTAAAGGATGTTACCAAGATCTTTCAGCAGCCGGATACCGGCAAGGACTTTGTGGCGGTGAACCATATCGACCTTGAGATCAAGGACGGTGAGATGGTGACGCTGCTGGGCCCCTCCGGCTGCGGCAAGACCACCACGCTGCGCATGATCTCCGGCTTTGAGTATCCCACCAGCGGCAACGTGTTCATCGGCGAGCGGGATGTTGCCAAGATTCCCCCCAACAAGCGCGGCATCTCCATGGTGTTCCAGAGCTACGCCCTGTTCCCCCATCTGAACATCTGGGAGAACATTGCCTACGGCCTGCGGGTGGCCAAGCTGCCCGAGGAGGACATCATCCGCCGCACCAACGACGTGGTGGAGCTGATGCAGCTCAAGGGCATGGAAAAGCGCTTCCCCAACCAGCTCTCCGGCGGCCAGCAGCAGCGCGTGGCGCTGGCCCGCGCTGTGGTCATCGAGCCCAGCGTGCTGCTGTTCGACGAGCCCCTTTCTAACTTGGACGCCAAGCTGCGCGAGAGCATGCGCGACGAGTTGCGCGCCCTGCAAAAGCGGTTGGGCATCACCTCTTTGTACGTCACTCACGACCAGTCCGAGGCCATGGCCATTTCCGACAAGGTCGTCATCATGAAGGACGGCAACATCATGCAGCAGGGCACGCCCACCGAGATCTATGAGCAGCCCAACAGCCGCTTTGTGGCCAACTTCATCGGTAAGGCCAACTTTATTGACGGCACCTTCCGCGGCAAGGACGGCGACGCCGCGCTGGTGGAGGTCCACGGCAAGACCTTCTCCATCCCCGCCCCCGGCAAGATGGAGGGTGTGGAGGTCGGCGGCGGCTGCTGCCTGGCCGTCCGTCCCGAGTCTGTGCTGCTCTCTGCCACAGAGGGCTCCCTGCCCGGCACCATCTCCCGCGCCACGTATTACGGTGCCAAGGTGGAATACGAGGTCATGCTGGCCGGCCAGCCCATCATTGTGGAGGTCTATAACCCCCAGCTGTCCCAGCGCTTTGTGGAGGGCGACAGCGTCCATATGACCCTGATCGACCGCTGCGTCCGCGTGCTGAAATAAACACCGCCTGAAAGGCCAAAAATCCCCCTCAAGCAAGCGCAAGCCTGCTTGAGGGGGATTCTTATGTACGGCAAAAGGTCCCACAGACGCCGTTAAACGCCGCTGCGGGGCTGATGCCAATGGCATCCTTCCAGAGCAGTCATCTTCCCTCTGACCGAACATGCTATGCTGATAATATTTTCCATTTGCATCAGGGTATAACGCTTTCCAGTTTTCAACCCTATGTTTCTCCTGCTCTTCAAGTTCTATCCGTTTTCTTTCTTGTTCTTTCTGTTCGAGCTCTTTTTGATATTTCGCAAAGTTAAGGCCACACTCATAACAAATTTCCATTGTTTCCATTTCATAAGTGATTTCATTTCCGAATTTTGGTCATTTTATTGTTTTCCCTCCTGTCACATTAATTTGCCTCATCCGCTTTATGAATCCGGGGTTTTTCCTCTGTAAATACACACTGTTCTTCTGCAAGGATACGTTCTGCTTCCGCTTGTTTTTCAGCAATAATCCGTTTAGTTCTTTCCTCAGATTCCACTTTTTGATGTACTCTTCTTGCTTCAGAAATATTATTTTTTTATGATTTTCAAAAATTGAAGTAATAAAGCTCAAGATAACAGCACCGACTAAACCAATTAAAATCGGTCGCAATAAAAACGAGGACAATAGCATAATACCCGGCGCATAAAATCCCATCGCACAAATAAGCCCAATTAGACCAAGCAACCACACAACTAATTCCTTCTTCAATTTTGAATTTTCGGCAAAATAAAAAAGTGCGCAGCAAGAAGCTGCGCACCGAAAAACGCTGGCTCCTTGTTGCCACACAAGTTCAACATACGCAAAGAGGTATGCCAAAATAGGGCCTGCATTTTTACCATAGATAAAAATGCACACCTCATCTGCGTACTATACGATATGAACTTGTGTGGCAAGTTCAGTGTATCACGCCTGTCTGGAAAAGACAAGTCAAAAAGAAAAAGGGGTTCAGCTTGTTTGTCGAACTCCTTGCGGATATATGAATAGGGCGGTCAGCAAATTGCTGACCGCCCTTTCATTACTTCGGAGGATTTTATCCTACTGGCAGCATAGACGCATCCTCACCATAATCATCATAGTAGTTATCGTAACCATCCTGCTGCTTAAAAACCAGATTGCTTGTGTGTATCGTCAGGTCTTTACCGGACCTAACGCTAGATGCTGCAGCAATACTTTCCCATTCTTCTGCCGTACCTTCATAGTAAATATCCGTCAAATTGGGGCCGTATATGCCCTCGTCTCCAATTTCAACAAGGCTGCTTGGAAGTGTGATGACTTCAAGTTTTGGGTTGTCGTAAATTGCCGAAGATTCAATTCGTTCCAAACCTTCATTCAAATGTATCGCCTTTAAATTTTCACACCTGAAAAATGCTTCACTATCAATTATCGTTAAGGTCGTTGGCATGTAGACTTCCTCAACGGTGTTATTCCCCACAAAAGCATCTTCAACCGCAATGACACCTTCTGGAATCTTGACAACCTGTTCATTTCCGCGATATTCCTCTAATCCATCGTATCTTATGACAAAATACCTGCTCGTTGCGTATTCTCGCACATCCTGCATCGTCGCCTTGCCCGAATCATTCGATGGAGGAACATCATCAAGGCCAGAATAACTTCCACTCAAAAATGCATCATTCGCTTCATCATACCATTCAACAGTACAGATGATCCCCGGATACCCGGACTCATAAAAATAATCATAGTAGAGGTCTTCGGCTGTGGATTTGATACCATCAGGGTCGATATTGTTGTAATCAAGTTCTCCCATTGCGCTCCCCAACGAAAACGTCCATCCATATAAACCCGATTTGGAAAAACTCAGCCGTTCGGTAAACGTATAGGTTTCCGGAGAATAATCACATCGAATCGTTGCACCCGCAAGCCATTCGGTCGAAAGGTCTCCAGCGGTGGACAACTTGTTGCTGAGCTTTTCGGCATACTCCATACAGCGAATGCCATCTGCGTGTCGAGATGCATCTTCGAATTCGCCTAAAGATTCAAAAAGCGATAATGCGGATTCATAGTCTCCATTTTCGAGCATCTCGCGGGCCTGCTCATACTTCAGCAGTTTTTCGCCAATCTCCGACTTCATAACATCGCCGACAGCTGTCTCGCTCCAAACAGCAGCGATTGTTTCCTCAGAATATCCGTACCACTGAATTGAGTTTACCTCGCTTTTACTCTTCGTTTTCTTTGTCTGAACTTCGCCATTTTTAAAGGACAATGTAAAAATATTTTCTTCCTCAGCGCTGTTCGAGCCTATTACTGTTCCGTCCTCATATATATCCTGCATGGAACGAAAACCAAATCCATATCCAAAGACGCTGCCACCACTATAGTGGAGTACTACTCTCCACCCATCCATCTGATTTGTGAGTTCAACTACCGCTTCCATATCTCCATCCTGGTCAAAGTCAACGGAAGCTACATTTACTATTTCAAGTGGGTCATAAAACTCTTCTCCGTCTAATGTAGTCATTCGATTGATGTATGTTTCCGCTCCGTCTAAAAGAAACGGGTTGTTTCCAAGCAGTACTTCCCGAATCGCGGTGACTGATTCAATTTGATCTTTTGTGGATGAGGTCTTTATTGTAGACCCTTTATCACTTCCGCCACAAGCAGATAAAGACGTAATACACATCCCAATGAACAATAGAAGCGATATTCTTTTTACGGAGTTTGAAATATCTACTGCGTTCATCACATGGCCTCCAAAATTGAGATGCTCTCAGTTTATCATTTTCCTTTCCCCTCGTCAACGTCTATAGATATCGTCTTTCAACTCTATAGCCATTTGAACGATGTCTAAAAGTCCTATAGCATAGAAATACTAATATACTATAGGCGGTGAGAGGTATGGACGAACAAAAGAAAATGGTCACTATGGCAACAGCCGAACGGATCCGCTACTACCGCCGCCAAAAAGGTATGAGTCAAGAGGAACTTGCCCTGAAGGCCAACCTCAATCCTGCTTTCTTCGGTCAGGTAGAGCGGGGTCTGAAATGCCCCACCGTGGATACGCTCTATAAGATTGCCCGCGCAATGAACATCCCGCTCCCTGAGCTCGTCCGCTTCGAATCTTCATTTACCACCGATGAAGAAACCATTGGTCGCTTTAAGGATATTATCGGTCGAATCCCCTCCGACAAGTTTGAGCGGGTTTTTCAGATAATTGACGCCCTTGTGGACCTGCTTTAATATGTCGTTTGCCGCGAAACCCACCGCATTCAATGGCTGTAAGGGAAAACGCCCTCAAATAAGCACAAGAAAAACCCTGTAATCACTGAGATTACAGGGTTTCTTTCTGTCATGCCGTACCACTGTAGATTTTTGAACCCCCGGCTCAAAAATACCATGTGTAAGTCGGAATTCTCCGTTCTTTTTTAACTTTTCTCAAACTTTTTTGATGGATGCTTTCAAGAGCTGCTAATTGGTCGCGTGAAAAACCGTTATGCGAAAACGCTATTTTTCCTCTGGCATCTCGCTCATATCCGCAGCCGCCCCTTCCAGAAGGTCAGTCACGACCTGATTGAGCTGCGCGGCGTTCTTGGAGGTGATGACGGGAACGCCTGTGCGTTCCTCGACCGCCTTCCGTGCGATTCCGGCAGCCTCACCGCCCTCGCGGGCAACCGCTATGTTCTCTGAAAATGTGCTTGGTGCTTTCTGCTTGGAAATTTCCGTGGTGGTGGCCTCCGCCAGCATATTCAGTACCAGTTCCAGCGTAGTCATGTTATCACGAAGGTTTTCCTTTTTCAAGCCCTTCAGATTTTTGTACTGCCGGGTGGACATGCCAGACCAGGCTCGGGAAATCTCGTCCGTGAGGATGGCGTACTCTACACCTTTCTGCACACCGCGGGCATCCCATTCATCCGTCAACTCCTTGCGGACTTGAATAGCCTGCAGCCGCTGATTGATCCACTCACGGCTGTACCCCTTCTTGAGATAGGTTTCCAAAGCCCGGTCAATGGTCAGTTCCGGGTCGATGGT
>CAKSVQ010000062.1 GCA_934504065.1 uncultured Dysosmobacter sp.
CCCACGCGGTCCGTCGGTTGATTTTCTCCCCAACCGACTTTAGTTTTTGTCAACTTTTCTCAGGAATCACTCTTCATTGCGTCAACACCTCACCCCGCATTTTTTCCTTATCTCGGGTTATCCCTGAAAACATCGTCAAAGCTCCCGGTTGATTTCATCTTCACCTCATCAGCAAACCTCAGCTTTTCAAAAAAATTCTCAGTTTTCTGATCTGACAAAAATATCAATACGTTGTTTTCTGATGAATTTATTTTCAGATCAACCCAAATACAAATCTGATTTTCTCAGGACGTTTCCCTGAGGACTTTTACCTACCCGAAGTCGAAACTGCCGCCCCAGAAACCTTCCGGCCAACGCCACAAGTGGTCTCCTGAAAATACTCCCGGCCGCGGCTCGGAAAGGTTGCTCTTTCCACCATGACTAAAGGTAGTCAATCATGAACTCTCCTAAAAAGATTGGTCTGATGGCTTGCACCGGCATCGTCGCCGGCAACATGATGGGCAGCGGCATCGCACTGCTTCCCTCAAACTTAGCCTCCATCGGATCCGTTGCCCTTTTCGGCTGGGCTATCGCCCTTGTGGGCGCACTGGCTCTGGCTTACGTTTTTGCCCGTCTTTCCACGGTCAACCCTCAGAGCGGCGGCCCCGTCGCCTACGCCGGCGAAATCAGCCCGGCATTCGGTTTCCAAACCGGTGTTCTCTACTACCATGCCAACTGGATCGGCAACCTCGCCATCGCAGTGACGGCGGTTTCTTACCTTTCCGTCTTCTTCCCAATTCTGAACGAACCCATTTGGGCCGGCATTGCCTGCGTGGGCGTCGTGTGGTTCTTCACGCTTTTGAACCTTTTGGGCGGTTCCTTCATCGGCAAACTCACGTCGTTCGGTCTTATTTCGATGCTGATCCCCGTCGTCGGTACGGCCGTCTTCGGCTGGTTCTGGTTTGACGTCGATACCTACATCGCCAACTGGAACGTGTCAGGTGCTTCCGACGTAACGGCCACTTCCCGTTCCGTGTTGCTGTGCCTCTGGGCCTTCGTCGGCATTGAATCCGCTGCCGTTTCCGCCGGCCTCGTCGACAACCCGAAGCGCACGGTTCCCTTGGCGACGATGCTCGGTACCGCTCTGGCCGGTCTCGTTTACGTGGGCTCCTCTCAGGTGATCGCCGGCATGTTCCCTGCCGACGTGATGGCTGCCTCCGGCGCTCCGTTTGCTCTGTCTGCATCCAAGATGGTCGGTGACTGGGCTGCTCCGGTGGTCTCCGCCTGTACGGCTTTGGCCTGCCTCACGTCCCTCGGTTCTTGGATGCTGCTCGTCACCCAGGCCGGTGCCCGCGCCGCCCAGGACGGCAACTTTCCGAAGGTTTACGGTGAACTCGACAAGAACGGTCTGCCCCGCAAGGGTCTCATCCTCGCCGCGTCGCAGATGACCGCGCTGATGGCCGTCATCACGGTGATGAACGCTTCCGGCGGTTCCGCGGCCGACCTCTTCGGCATGATCACCGGCATTGCGGTGCTCCTCACGATGCTCCCGTACTTCTACTGCTGCATCAACCTGCTGCGCATCGAAGGCGCCACCACCCGCAGCGTGCTCTCGGTTATTGCTGCGGTGCTCGGTTCCGGCTTCTGCTTCATCGCCCTCGCCGGCTCCGATTTCTCGCAGTTGATCGCCACCTTCGTGGTCTCCCTCGTGATCATGATGTTCTTCTCCTGGAAGAAGGGCACCCACGAAGCCAAGACCCCGACTACCGCCGCTCCGGCCGCTGCCGTCGCCGCCTAACCCCTTTCACTCTGTTGAAAAACCGCCGGTTCGGCTCTCCCGTCCGAACCGGTACCGAGAAAAATTTTCTCCCTTTTTCCTAAAGGTAACAACATGAACATCATCGTTGAACTCGTCAAACCCGGTCGTTTCTTCAAAGACGCCCCGTTAAACGGCGTGAACGAAGCACTCAAGAAGCACGGCTTTGAAGTCGTTTTCGCGGCCGATATCGAAGACTTGATGAACGTCGTGAAGAACAACGCTCGTCTCGCCGGCGTCGTCATCGACTGGGAAGAATCGCCCGAATCCCTCTGCCAGCAGATTCACGACTACAACGAATTGCTCCCGGTGTTTGCCTTCTCCAGCACGGATAAGGTGACGGACGCCACGTTCAGCCAGCTCTCTCTCAACGTTGAATTCTTCGAATACGAAATTTCCAGCGCTGAAGACATCGCCGTCACAATTTCCCAGAAGGTTGAGGAATACGAAAACGCCGTGATGCCTCCTCTCACCCGCGCGCTCATTCACTTTGCCAAGCAGGGTAAGTACACGTTCTGCACCCCGGGGCACATGAGCGGTACGGCGTTCCAGCACAGTCCTGTGGGCGCCATGTTCTACGACTACTTCGGCGAAAACACCTTTAAGGCCGACGTTTCCGTGTCCGTGGGTGAACTCGGTTCCCTGCTCGATCACTCCGGCCCGCACGCCGAAGCGGAAAAGTACATCGCTGAAACCTTCAACGCCGAACGCAGCTACATCGTAACGAACGGCACTTCCACCGCCAACAAGATCGTCGGTCTTTACTCGGCTCCTGCCGGTTCTACGGTTCTGATCGACCGTAACTGCCATAAGTCGCTGACGCACCTCATGATGATGAGCAACGTGACGCCGATTTACCTGCGTCCGACGCGTAACGCCTACGGTATCCTCGGCGGCATTCCGAAGAAGGAATTTGAACGTGCGACCATCGAAGCTAAGGTGAAGGGTACGCCCAACGCCACGTGGCCCGTGCACGCCGTCGTGACGAATTCCACCTACGACGGCCTCTTCTACAACACGAACTTCATCAAGCAGACGCTCGACGTGAAGTCCATCCACTTTGACTCCGCCTGGGTACCGTACACCAACTTCAGCAAGATTTACGACGGTCACGCCGGCATGTCGGGTGATCGTGTGCCGGGCAAAGTTTTCTACGAAACCCAGTCCACGCATAAGTTGCTCGCGGCCTTCTCTCAGGCTTCCATGATTCACGTGAAGGGCGACATTAACGAAGAAACGTTCAACGAAGCGTACATGATGCACACTTCGACGTCGCCCTTCTATCCGCTCGTCGCCTCGACGGAAACCGCCGCTGCCATGATGCGCAGCAACGTGGGCCATCGCCTCGTGGACGAAGCCATCGATCGCGCCATCCGTTTCCGTAAGGAAGTAAAGCGCCTGCACAACGCCGCCGACACCTGGTTCTTCGACGTATGGCAACCGGACAACATCGACACGAAGGAATGTTGGGAACTCAAGCCCGAAGACACGTGGCACGGCTTCCGCAACGTGGACGGCGACCACATGTTCCTCGATCCGATCAAGGTGACGCTGCTCACCCCGGGGCTCAACGCCGACGGTACGATGGCTGATAAGGGCATTCCGGCTTCGATCGTGTCGAAGTACTTAGACGACCGCGGCATCATCGTGGAAAAGACGGGCCCCTACAACCTCCTTTTCCTCTTCTCCTTCGGTATTGACAACACGAAGGCAATGGGGCTCTTGCGTGAACTCTGCAACTTCCGTCGCGACTTCGACCGCAACCTCGAAATCCGCGAAGCCATTCCGTCTCTCTACAAGAAGAACCCCGCGTTCTACGAAGGGATGCGCCTGCAGGATCTCGCCCAGGGCATCCATGAACTCACGGTGAAGCATGATCTGCCGAACATGATGTTCCACGCGTTCGAAAATCTGCCGAAGATGGAAATGACCCCGCACGAAGCGTTCCAGCGCGAACTGAAGGGAGAAATCGAAGAAGTACGTATCGAAGACATGCAGGATCGCGTGAGCGCCAACATGATTCTTCCCTATCCGCCCGGAGTTCCGCTCGTCATGCCCGGCGAAGTTCTCACGAAGGACAACCGCGCCGTGCTCGACTTCCTGCTGATGCTCTGCGAAATCGGCGAACACTTCCCCGGCTTCGAAACCGACATCCACGGGGCCTACCGTCAGGCCGACGGCACCTACACGGTGAAGGTCATCAAGCAGTAATCGCCCGATTTCCGTCCCGATCCCCGGCTTTCTCCCAACGGCGATCGGGACGGATCCCAACCACTTAATCTCTCCTTGGTTTTATCGGCTGTTCACCGCCGCCTTCTTCCGGTTTTAATCCTCTTACGGAATCGGAAAAAAGGCCCGGTGACGGCCGAATTTTTTCTTGATGGATACTTGATCTTTCTTACGGAGAAACCCGGGTATCATTGGCCGTCGTAACTCCATGGGGAAAAACCATGCCTCAGTCAAAAATGAGCGTTACGCAGCTCACGCTCCTCACGACTCTCAATATGTTGGGCTCCGGGATCATCATGCTTCCGGCCAAAATAGCGAGCGTGGGCGGCATCGGTCTTCTCTCCTGGGGCATCGTCTGCGTCTCGGCAGTCGCCATGGCTTACGCCTTCGCCTATTGCGGCATGTATTCCAAACACACCGCAGGTTTGGGAAGCATTGCTGAAAATGCATTCGGCGATTTCGGTTGTTTTCTCACCAATGTTTCTTACGCCTTGGCACTGCTTTTAGCCAACATTGCCATCACGATTTCCACCGTCACCTACCTCTTTGCCGTTTTTGACATCCCGCTGTCTTCGCAAGTCATGCCCATCACCACCGTCGTCATGTTGTGGCTTGCAACGCTCATCAACTTACCCGGATCTCGATTTACCGGAAGAATCAGTGCCATCACCGTGTGGGGCATTTTCATTCCGATGGTCGTACTGCTCTGCGCTTTGCCTTTTTACTTCAGCCAAAGCATTTTTGAAGCCAATTGGAACCCTCTGCAGCTCAATGACGTCTTTTCCTTTAAGACCGCCGTTCCGATGATGTTCTGGTCGTTCCTCGGTTTGGAATCGGCCTTCGCCAATTCCGACAGTGTTGAAAATCCGGAAAAATCCGTTCCGACGGCCGTTCTCATCGCCACGGTCGTCACAGCCGTCCTTTATATCGCCGTCTCAACGCTCATCGTCGGCGCTCTGCCCAATGCAACCCTGGTTTCTGCGACAGCGCCTTTCTGCATCATCTTCAACACCATTTTCACTCCGACCGTCAGCAAAGTTCTGGCACTACTGATGTTCCTCGCGCTTTTCGGCAGTCTGATGGGGTGGCAGTTCACCATGTCGCAGGTATTCAAAATCTCTGCCGATCACGGTCATCTGCCGTCCATCTTCAATCAGGGTATGGTGAGAAACATTCCGGCCGTCGGTCTGCTCATCATCACATTTTTCCAAACGTTCGGCATTCTGGCCGCGCCCATCATGGACGACATCTTTCTTCATTTTGAAAATATCGTCGAATTTTCAACGCTCTTAAATGTACTGCCCTACCTTACCTGCATGGCCGCCGCTTTTACGATCGTCCGCAGTACCCCCACGGATCCCGTGCATGACTTCAGCGTGCGGATTGCTGCCGGCATCAGTCTGGCGTTCCTTGTCGGGTATTTTGCCATTATTAATAACGACTTGATGAAATTCATGACGCTCTTCCTGCTGTTCTCTTTAGCAACCTACGGCGTCTTGGTTGCCAAACGCAATCCGAACCTCATCCCCAAGCATCAAGACTCCTAATCCGTTTTCCGCCGAATCAATCTTCCGCCTCGTCGTCCGGCACTCTGTCGGACGACGTTCTTTCAGGAATTTGCCTGCTGATTTCTCCAGCCAGACTTCTCATTTTCTTCCCGGCACTTTTCTGATATCCCCCATCCTCATTTGTCTCGGATCGTTCCCGACAATCAGCTTTCGGCACCCTTAATCTTTTGTCGACAAAACCATATAAAACAGATCATTATGGTCGGTATCGCTTACCCTTATGGGTTTTGATTTCCGTCAAGGGGAAAATCAATTTGCCGTGCATTTTCTATATCGGCCGATAAGATGCTCTCAAGTTGATAAAAACCTGATGCGCCGCATCAAGGTAAAAAATATCAACTTTATATAAGGAGACATCAAATGTTGAACACTACGGTACGTCATATCCGCGAGAACCTCGGTCTGACCGTTGACGAGCTCGCTTTCATCCTTCGGGTTTCCCAGATTCAGCTGATGGCCTGGGAAGACGGACGGCAGCAGATTCCCGAAGTCTATGCTTCCATGCTCTTTCGCTTTAACCAGCACGGGCTCGGCATCTTTGCTCCCGCTCATTGATTCATCACAGTTTCGCAACTGCAAGGAGATCACTATGTTTACCCTCGATACCTGCCTTCTCGCTTTCGCCATCTTGGCCGTCAATGCCTGGTTCGGTCTTTCCGATTGCAGAAACTAACGGATGCAAAAGCAGAAGTCTTTATAAACTTTTTATCAACACACTGTATTTCAAAGGAAATAAATCATGTTTACGCTTAACACCTGCATCGTCGCCTTCGCCATCCTCGCCGTCAACAGCTACTACGGCTTCGCTGATATCCGGGGGTAATCATCATGGGTAAATCTCGAAAACGCGCTTTGCGCGGCGACCAAAAACAAAGGGGCTGACTCCTCAAGGAATCAGCCCCGTTTCTTTTTGGTTACCGCCGAGAATCAATAGGCTCCCTTTTTAAAACCTAAGGAAGAAAGATTGAGCCACAGCGACTTGAGGAAATGTTTGCCGGCCGACTCTTCCGGCTGCGCCGACACATCAGCATCGGCTTCTTTCGGAAGTTCAGCCTTTGATACCGTCTCTTTCTTCGCAGGAACTTTCGCCTCGGCAGGCGTCAACATCGGTTCTGCTTCCGGCATTGCCGTCGTCGTCATTTCTGCCGGTGACGCCGCAGCGGGCGATTCCACACCGTTTGCCGCCGCAAACTCAGCCACCGCCGCCGTCGGCAATACCGCCACCGATGCCACCAACTGATAGCCGCGTTTCGGAACCGTTCGGATGTAGTCCGCAGCCTCTGCCTTGGGACGACCGCCTCGCAAGTACTTTCTCAACTCGAAAATCGACTGCGTCACCACCTGATCCGTCACAAACGTCCGATTCCAGCAGTTATCGACGATTTCCTTACGAGTAACGACCTCGTCGGCCCGTGACGCAAAGAAACAAAGTAAATCCATCAGGCGAGGCGGTAACACCGTGGCCGTCCCCTCCCGATAAATCTGATTGGTTCGGGGATCCACTTCAAATTCGCCGACTTTGAAAAAACTGCCTTCCATAAAAATAGCCTTTATGTCCCCGGCTGCCGTTGCCCCAGAAGGAACCCGCAGGGGAAAACAACAAACGCCGACGCAAAAAAAGAATGGCGCTGCAATGTACCGCTTTTTTCATTGTACTACACGATATTTGCTTTCCCCTCTCCTTCGGGGAGTTTTAAACCAATTTTCCTGATAAAGACGTTCCTTCGGCGGTCATCTTTACGGTCATCAGCTTCCGGCGCACCCTCTTGATAAATTTGATTGATCTTATTTTTCCTTTCTGTTTCAAAATATTTATACAAAGATGACGCGTCCGTTATGTATCTTGATCCCCGTTTCTTCAGAATGGCTTAATCAGCAAAAGTACCTGCCCTCTGAGGCTCGGCTTTCTTTCTGACCGCAGACGCCGGTACCCGCCTATTTGAGGCCGTCACTATGAAGAACAATCAGTTCACCGTCGGCGACTGGCATGTTCACGCCGGCACCAACACCATTAAACGAAACGGGCGCAGCATTCATCTTCCGCCGCGGATCGTTGACCTGCTCAGTTTTCTTGCGGAAAACGTCGGGGAAGTGGTCTCGCGGGATATGCTTGTCAATTCCGTCTGGAACTGTGAAACCATTTCAGACCAAGCCATCACGCAGTGTGTTTCTGAGTTAAGAAAGTTCCTGCGCGACAACCGCCCGGTCGCCGATACGCCGACTTATATTCAAACCGTCCCCAAACGGGGATACCGATTGGTCTGCCCCGTCACAACGGAGTCCCTCACCGCCGAACATGCACCGGTTGCGTCTGCCGACGAAGCCGTCGCCGATGAAGCGGGGTCCGCGGACACTCACGACTGCACGCCGCATCGTTTCGGCGCCGTCGCCTGTGCCGCGCCGGACAGTGCCGTGCACGACGTCCCTGTGCCCGCCACACCGAGAAAAGTCAAGAAAACACAACGGTTCTTCGGTTGGGCACGGTGCCTTTGGCTCAACAAAGTCGAGCTCGGATTCCGTCAGTGTTATTGACTTACCTTCAACTCTCCAGGCACAGAAAACAACATCGCCCGGTTTTCTTTGTCTCTGCCATACGACGGGCTGCTTCCTTAGGGATGAAACATCATGACCGACAACACCGCTGTACAGAGCGTGCCGACAACCGATAACGATGAGAACCACATCATCGCTGAACGCCGTCAGAAACTTAACCAGCTTCGGGCCGAAGGTCCGGCCTTCCCCAATGACTTCAAGCGCACGGATCTCTTCGGCGACATTCAGGCTCAGTGGGGGAGCCTTACCGCCGAAGAGCTGGAAGCAAAAGCGATCGAAGTCGCTGTTTCCGGACGCATGATGCTCAAGCGCGTCATGGGGAAGGCCGCCTTCGCCACCGTTCATGACTTCACCGGCGACATGCAGTATTTCATCACCCCGGCTGAAGTGGGCGAGGCGGTTTACACTAAATTCAAGACCTGGGACTTAGGCGACATCGTGGCCGCCCGCGGTACGCTCTTCCGCACGCATCACGGAGAGCTCTCCATCCGCGTCAAGGAACTGCGCCTGATGACAAAATCCCTGCGCCCGTTGCCCGACAAGCATAAGGGACTGACCGATCCGGAACAGTGTTATCGCCAGCGTTACTGCGACCTCATCATCAATCCGGAAAGCCGCCGTCGTTTCGAAAAGCGCTCCCAGATCATCGCGAGCATACGAAACTTCATGCAGGATCACCGCTTCATGGAAGTGGAAACGCCGATGCTGCATCCGATCCCCGGCGGCGCCAACGCCCGTCCCTTCATCACGCATCACAACGCGCTCGATATGGACATGTATCTGCGTATTGCGCCGGAACTCTATCTAAAGCGTCTGGTCGTCGGCGGTTTTGAACGCGTATTTGAAATCAACCGCTGTTTCCGAAACGAAGGCATCGACACGCGCCATAACCCGGAATTCACGACGATTGAGTTTTACGGTACTTACTGGACTTACATCGATCAGATGGAATTTACGGAAGCATTGCTGCGCCACGTAGCCAAAGAAACTACGGGCAGCGACATCATCAATTACCAGGGAACTGAAATCGACCTCTCCCGACCGTTTGCACGGCTTACTCAGAAACAGGCGATTCTGAAGTATGCCCCGCAGTACACGGAAGAAAACCTGGATGACGAAGACTTCCTGCGTAAAGAATTGGCGCGCCTCGGTGCGCCTCAGCCCCAGTGGGCCGGCAAAGCTGCTCTTGTGATGGCCATGTTCGACGAAGTCGCTGAAGCCAAGTTGATTCAGCCGACCTACATCATTGACTATCCGGTGGAAATCAGTCCTCTCGCCCGTGCTTCTGACGAACATCCCGGCATCACCGAACGCTTTGAGCTTTATATCTTCGGTCGAGAAACCGCCAACGGCTTCTCAGAATTGAATGATCCCGAAGACCAGGCCCGGCGTTTTCAGGCTCAGGCGGATGCCAAGAGTCAGGGTGACGACGAAGCCATGTATTACGACGATGACTTCATCCGTGCTTTGGAATACGGCCTGCCGCCGACCGGCGGGTGCGGCGTCGGTATTGACCGTTTTGTGATGTTGCTCACCAACGCAGCTTCCATCCGCGACGTCATGCTCTTCCCGACGCTTCGACAAAACAACTAACCGGGGGCTCCTCTTTCCTCCCCCTGTTTTTTACGGAGCCGGATCCGCTGCATCCGGTCCGGCTCCGCTTTTTTTCGGTTTGACGCGGCGTCTTCATGATTTACGAAAACTACGAATTCCCCATTCCGTCCGGCTGCGAGCTGATGAAAGTCAACCGCGGGTACTACGTCTACCTTCGGCTCAAAGCCACGGACAAGCCGAAAAAAATTTGCATCGGCCGCTGCAAGTTTTCAGCCGATCAAACCAAAACCCTGATTCCTAACACGAATTTTTTCAGACATTTCAATCATCCGCTGCCGCAAAGAACGGCGGTTCGAGTCGCGGGGCGTTCCAGAAAATGTACCGCCGGCGCAACTGACGCCTTCCTGTGCCGAACCGCACTGCACCTTGCCTGCCGAACGGCAGCCGATCAGCTGAATTTCACCGGCGAATTGTCTCGCCGTCTCGGACAACATAAGGCCGCAGCCGTTATTGAAGCGGCGATTCAGTCAGCTGCCGATACGTCTTTTTTCAACGGCTCCCCCGCCTCGGTCGTTACACCTTCCGTTTCCTTATTGTGGGCTTTGACGCCCGAAGTCGCCGAATCGCTGTTTACCTTTGAATCCGACCCTCGGAAAAAAGCTGCCGTTTGCCGTTTTACGCTTCCCGTCTCAGGTACGCCGCTGGATTATTTTCTCGATATCGACTCCGCTCAACCGCTGGGGTTTGCCGTAGCCGATCGATCTCTCGAATCGGAAGATCCGGACAAACTCCATCCCCTCAATACCGTCACGGTTACGGAACCGATCTACCGACAACCTGACGCTGCCGATGTTCTGAAAGGCCCCGATAACGGACAGTTGTTGGTTCCTTTGGCTTATTTAAACGACGATATCAAGGCTCGGCTGACGGACTTCCGAAGCCAGATCACCCTGCATCCGAATTTAGTTCAGCTGGAAATTTCCGCGACTTACCCGCTCACTTTTCACGGAATTTCCGGGAGACTGCTTATTCTGTTTAATCGAGAAGCGGATACGCTGCAGTCTTCCGCACTCACTTCGTTACTCATTAAAACCGAAGAAGAACACCGGCTGAAGAACGACCCTTCTGCCGAAACCTCTGCCGGATTCGGGCCCTTTTTTGAAGCGGCGGTACTTGAAGCTTCCGGTAAAACCGTTTTTCAGCGCCGCGAGCAAGCCGTTGAAGAGGCCTACCTCACCTGCGGCTGCTCTCTTTTCTTTACGACGGATCCAACGCTTACTCCCATCCAATGCCGGCGTATCTGTGACGCCTTCCGCACCGTCCGCCGTACGGTCAGCCGATGGGTTCCGGATCTTTTGAATCTGCCGACTTCTTGTCTGTCTTCATTGGAATACGGCTTCATGCTGATTCTGCATCTCTCGCTGGTATTCCGCTGGCATTGCGGCTCCCTTCTTCACGATTGGCTGCGCAATAACAGCTGCACGCTTCAGGATGCCCTGGACGAACTGTCTCATCTGAAACTGATGCAACAAGAAAACCAATGGGTAATTTTTGATTCCCTAAAACCGTCCGTTCGCAAGCTGATCGAACAACTCCGTCTTCCCGTGCAATTTATTGCTTCTGCTGACGCCGTTCCCCAAAAACAACCGACCTGGAATAAGGATTCATGCCATGGATAGTTTATTCATTAATTTAATGATAATTACAGGGTTATTGATTGCCGCTGCCTATTTTGCCATGTCGGAAATTGCGCTTGCCGGTTCCCGAAAACTGCGCTTGACCCGTTTAGCCGAAAAAGGCGACAAACGAGCCAAAATGGTTCTTTCCCTGAAAGAAAACCCCGGTTCTTTTTTCTCCGTGGTTCAAATCGGCATCAATGCCGTCGCCATCTTAGGCGGCATTGTCGGTGAAGCCGCCTTCACCCGTCTCTTTTCCGATTGGTTTCAAGGATTCGTACCACCGGATGCCTTAGAGTCCGTTGCGTTTTCCGCTGCGTTCGTCACCGTCACCCTTCTCTTCATCATTTTCGCGGACTTAATCCCAAAGCGAGTAGCCATGACCCGTCCCGAATCCACAGCACTCGGCATGGTTCGACTCATGCAGTGCTTCATCATTATCTTCAAACCCTTGGTATGGTTGCTCACGGTAACCTCCGGCTGCATCATGAAGCTTCTCGGGATTCCGACCACGACCAAAGAAAAAATCACCAACGAAGATATTGAAGCCACCGTAGAAGCCGGCGTCGCCGCCGGCATCATTGCTCCGCAGGAACAAACCGCCATTACCAACGTCATGGATTTGGAAAGCCGCCTCATTCC
>CAKSVQ010000063.1 GCA_934504065.1 uncultured Dysosmobacter sp.
TCGAAATGGTTGCCGTTGCGCAGGGGCGTCATGGCCTGCAGCTGGCTCACATCCAGCATCCGCCGCACCAGACGGCTGAGGCGGCGGCTCTCGTCGGAGATGATCTGCAAATACTGCCGCTCGTTCTCCGGGGGAATGGTGCCGTCCAGAATGCCGTCGGTATACCCGGCGATGGTGGTCATGGGCGTTTTCAGCTCATGGGAGACGTTGGCGATGAACTCCCGCCGCTGCCGCTCCGTTTGCTGTAAGGACTCAGCCATATTGTTGAACGAGGCTGCCAGCTCGCCGATCTCGTCATCGCGGCCATAGTCGTTCATGCGGACATCGAAATTTCCCTCGGCATACTGCCGGGTGGCGGCCGCCATTTCCCGGATGGGCTGGATCTGGCGCATGGTGGTCACCGAGGACGCCATGAACGAAATGAGCAGCACCACCAGCGCCGTCATGAAGAACAAACCGATAAAGCCCTTCCACATGGTGTTGAGCGAGGACGTGGTGGACACGGCGAATACCTCGCCCACCGTCTCGCCGCTCTGGGCGTTCACGACGGGCACACCCACGACGAGCCGCTTGCCGTCATATAAGCCCCCCAGATCGTCCCGCCGGGCGGATGAGCCCTTGTTCATAATCTCCTCCGTCATGCTCTGGGGCATGGTCAGCACCATGCCCGCCATGCTCTCGTCAGTGGAGAGCAGCACATGGCCCTCCGTGTCGCAGATCATGAAATCCAGATCGGATACCGTGGCGGCAAAGGACACCAACTGCTGAAAATCCCGGTCGTCCCGCAGCTCGTCCATGGCAAGATAGCGCCCATTTTCCAGATAGCTGACGGAAAGCCGCCCCATCACACCGGCCCGCAGGCCGATCTCATCGCTGCGCTGGCTGCGGGCGTAATTATAGCTCAGGCAGAAAAAGGACACGCCCAGCAGTAAAAGTGTCAGCAGCACCATGCCCACCGTGACGTACATCTGCCGCCAGTAAAGGCCCCTGAACCGATGATCCCGCCACTTCATTTTGCCGCCTTCTCCTCCTGTTTGGCTCCGGTCAGCTCAAACTTATAGCCCACGCCCCAGACGGTTTTCAGCGCCCACTGGTCGCTGACGTTTTCCACCTTTTCCCGCAGGCGCTTGATGTGGACGTCCACCGTCCGGCTGTCGCCGAAATAGTCAAAGCCCCACACCTCGTCCAGCAGCTGGTTGCGGGTATACACCCGGTTGGGCGTGGCGGCCAGATGATATAAAAGCTCCAGCTCCTTGGGGGGTGTGTCGATCTTCTTGCCGTCCACGATCAGTTCATAGGAATCCAGATCGATGGTCAGCTTGTCGAAATGGAGCTTTTTGCTGGTGTCGTTGGGGATCTCCGTCCGCCGCAGCACGGCGTTGATCCGGGCGATGAGCTCCTTCATCTCAAAGGGCTTGACGATATAGTCGTCCGCCCCCATCTCCAGCCCCTGAATGCGGTCGAAGACCTCGCTTTTGGCGGTGAGCATGATGATGGGCACCTTGCTGGTCTCCCGGATCTTGGCGCACACCGCCCAGCCGTCCATCACCGGAAGCATGATGTCCAGCAAAATGAGGTCCGGCGTTTTCTTCTGGAACTCTTCAATGGCCTTGCCGCCGTCGGCGGCGATGCGCACATCGAAGCCCTCCTTGACCAGATACATCTGGATCAACCCGGAAATGTTGTGGTCGTCCTCTACCACCAGAATGTTGCGCCCCATGGCAATTCCTCCCCGTATGGAAATCTTTTTCTACATTATACCCGCTGTGGGAGCGGGTTGGTTGAATTTTCTGTAAATACTGCGCTCAGGCGGTCTCCGTCAGCCCAAGGCAGTGGCTCTCCGCCTCCTGCGCCAGCGCGGCAAAGGCTCGCAGCCCTGTGCCGTTCACGCTGCCGCCCAGCCATACCACCGCGCTGCCCCGCAGAGCGGACACCCGCCGCAAAAGGCTCTGGGCGCCGCTCTCGCTTTTAAGGGCGTAGCCGCTGCGGTCCAGCCGGGGCTGCACGCAGGAATAGCCCGCCGCCTGCGCCGCCCGCAGCTCCTCGTCCGTGCCGGAGGGGATCATGGCCAGCCGGGTGCCGCCGCAGGTGGCTTGCCGCAGCGCCGCCGCGCCTTCGGCCAGATCCTCCATCGCCTGCCCGCTACGCCCCAGCAGGCCGATACCCATGCCGCAGGCGGTCATCCGCCGCACCGCGCCGCCGTGGCTTTTGATAAACTCCGGCGTGCAGAAGAACGTGGCCTGCACCCCGGTGCGCTCCAGCACGTCCAGCAGGGTGTCCGTGTTCTCCCCCGCCTCGATGCAGAGGTAAATGCTCTTCCCGTCCTTCTGCACATCGGAGACTTCCTCCTCCGGCGGCTTCTGCTCACTGGAGGAGGCGCTGTTTTTCTTCTTGAGATATTCATTGTAGCTCACGGCGCAGGGATACACCGCCGCGTTTGCAAACTGCTTGTCCGTCAGACTCATGCCGCTCTGGCGCAGCCACACCAGCTGACCGTGCTCCACCTCCATCACGGAGTAGGTCAGACCGAAATACTTCGCCACCAGATACGCCGGAACGAACGTCACGCCCCCGCGCCGCAGCGCCCCGGGATAGCTGACGCCGCCCCCGCTGTCCTCGGCGTAGTTTTTATGCAGGTCGAAGATCAGCGAGTGGTCACCGGCGGAATAGAGGATAGCCGTCTGGCTGGTGCCCGTGTAGGAAATGCCAAGGCTCTGGCGCACCGAGCCGGAGAAAATGGACGCGGCCACATAGAGAAAACCGTTGCTCCAAAAGGGCATCGTTTCGTCCGACAGCGGCAGCACCTCGTTGCCTGCCGCCACGAAATAGACGCTCTCCGCAGCCCCCGCCGCAGGAAGAGCCGTCTGCACCACCAGCAGTAAGCACAGCACCAGCGCCGCCCATTTCTTCTTTTTCACGCAGGCACCTCCTCCCCGTCTTGAAGATTGTATTTTATCAATTTTCGCAGGATTTGTAAAGTCTCGCGCTTGCAAACAACCCCCGGCTCCAATCAAGCCGGGGGGGTGCAATGTATCTTCACGCGGCCCGCCTTATGCGCCGCCGGGGCCTTTCATAGCGCCTGCCTGCACGATGGCCTCGATCATGCCCTGCAGTACCTTTTCCACGCTAGACTGATACCGCACGTCCAGATGCCGCAGCTTTTCCACCGTTTCCGCCCAGACACCGTCGTCAACAGCGCTGCCGAAGAGCAGATCGTCACTGCCGCAGGACAGCGCCTGACACACCGCCATCAGGGAATCCAGACTGAAGGTGGAATCCCCCAGTTCTACATTCGCGATAAACCGGGGGCTGAGCGCGCATAGCTCCCCCAGCTGCTCCCGCGTATAGCCCGCCTGCTCCCGCTTTTCGCGGAGCCTGCGGCCGATCTGCGCTTTCACGGCATCCGTCAAGTCCATCACCTCTCATCACAAGTATAATATGTGAAATCAGAGGTTGAAATGCGATAATAATTCATGTATCATATGTGATAACAGATGATACATTGGAGGGAGTACCATGTTCTGTCATCAATGCGGCGCAGAGCTGACAGAGGAAATGCAGTTCTGCCCCTTTTGCGGAGCCAAGCGCAGCGCCGCTGTCCCCGCATCCAAGTCTCAACCCAAACCAAAAAAGAGGAAAAAAGCTGACCCCACCGTGACACTGCCGCTTCTGGGTGAAACCGTCTCCTATGACGGCAGCATCGCCTTGTATCTACACCTGCGGCAGGTCTTTGACGCGCCTGCCGGGGAGTGCGCCGGCGAATTTGCGGAGCACTTTTATGACAACTACCGAGATATGGACACGCTGATCCGCAATTTCCCGGACGATCTCACCGCCCTTTTGCAAACCGGGCTGGATACCCTGAACGGCGTGCTGGCCCAGCAGCAGATCTTCGGCGTCACCGACGACGAGCTGGACCCCCTGCTGCGCAAATACTGTCTCCACGCTTATAGCGCATGGCAGGAGATTGAAGAGGCGTATCAGGCGATCGTAGGCCGTCAGGAGGACCTGCGGGAATACCGACAGGTCCGAAAGGAAGGCCGGGGCCGCGTGGTGGGCGGCGGATTCGGCTTAGAGGGCGCGGCCAAGGGCATGATGGCCGCAGGTGCGGTGAACATGGCCACGGGGGCGCTGCACTCCGTGGGCAATGCCATCGGCAATCTGGGCTCGGCCATCAGCGCGGCCAGCGCCAAGGACAAGCTGCTGCGCAGCGGCATTGCCGACGCGCTGCGGGACGGTATCGAGCAGGACCTTTTGGGGCTGCATCTGACGGCAGCGGAGCTGATCTCCGGCAGGACCGGAAAGCGCATCTGCATGTTCACCGAAGCGGACATGGCCCGGGCGGACAAAATCCAAGCCGATCTGGAACAGGGCAGCATCCCCGCCATGCAGCGGCGCGCCGCAGTCGTCCGAATGCTGGCGGCCTATCCGCTTACCCCCCGCTATTACCGCACCGCCACGGCGCTGTTCCCGGAGCGGGCGGACGAGCTGCGGGAATTCGCGGCATATTTTGGCTTTGACAGCGACGCATTTTACCGCGAAACACTGGCGCTGCTGGACCCTGCAGCGGCGATCCTGCTGGAATACCGGGACGAGCTGGACGACCTGCTCTCCGACGATCTGGAACATGAAGCAGACGAAACGGAGCGCCTGCCAGCCGATACGGACGGCATCCTTGCATACTTTGCGGACGTGTTCCAGCGGATGGGCGAAAGCGGATGCTTCTTTTTTCCGGACCAGGAGAGCCGGGGGCGGGCCAAATTGCAGAATGCCCGGGATGCCTACGCTTCCTACGGCAGCGAGCGCCCCCTCCTGCTGTATGATTCCACCCTTACAAGAAGTGGGAAAAGCGGCTTTCTCGTCACCGACCGCCATGTTTACGCCAAAGGGACTGGCAGAGCGGCGGTATTTTCCCTCTCCGCCGCCATCGAGGATGTCCATCAGGCGGAAGACCCCTCCAACCATTGTATATATCTGTACTTTGGGGAGTACGGCGTGCATCTGCTGCAGTCAGGCAGTCTGGTGGAAGAGGAGGTTTTCGGCAATCTGATGGAATGCATCCTCTCCGCCGTGCTGTTCCTCACCGTGCGCAGGCCCACAGAGGGGACCCTTTGGGACGCGGTGGCCCAGTATTGCCGCCTGCCGCACCCGGAGGAACCCTCACCAGAAGAAGCGCCCGCCCTGCCGGAAGAGACCGCCCCGGCGGAGGTCCAATATTGCTTTGAGTGCGGCGCGGAAAATGAACCCGGCGACCGCTACTGCTGCGAATGCGGCGCTGAGCTGCTTTAAAGATACCTACACTTACAAATATAGAAATGGAGATGCTTCTTATGGCAAAGGTAAACGGAAAATGCCCCGTCTGCGGCGCGCTCATCCATGTCAACGACGAACGGGCGCTGGGACACTGCGGAAAATGCGGTGCCGAAATCAATGTGCAGCAGAGCATTCAGCTTCTGGGGGAGCAGCCCACCCCCGCCGCGCAGGAAACGCCGGATGCGGTGCCCTCCCCCGCCCGAAATCCCCAGCGCCAGCTTCGGCGGGAGGCGCGGACCCAAAGCGCCGCTCAGCGGTCCAGCGCGGCGGATGCGGAAAAAACCGTACAGGAGATGTTTCTCTTCTGCTCTAACGAGCAAGACTTTCTGATGCTGCGCTCCAAGATCATGGGCTTGGATGTGACCGACCATGAAAAGGCGGCGCTGCTGGCCGCGCTGGACACCGCCACCAAAGAGCGTCTGAAGGACATGATGGAAAAGGCAAAGAAGTATGAGGAGAATCAGGTGTCTCCGGGCACCTTACTACTGGGCTGCGTCGTGATCGTCGGCGGTTGCTTTTTCCTCAACCCCATAGCGGGACTGGCCGCGCTGGCATTCTGCGCCATCGGCCTGATCGGCAACATGAGCGAGCGGCACGACCAGAAAAAGCTGGCCGACGGGCAATATGCCGCGCAGCTTATTCAGCAGTACCGGGACCTTGGATACAAAATCTGAACGACCGTCAGGAAAGTGACTTTGCCGCTTTTTTGACAGTAATGCCCCTGACGCGGATTTTCCGTGTCAGGGGCATTTTTGTTGTTCGATAAAGGAAAGTTGTGGTATACTCTTCTCAATTCCAACTGATGACGGTACAGAGGAGGTCCCGCCTATGTATTTTTACCGCGTCGATGGCGCGCTGGCCGCGTCCGCCCTTTCCGGTCTGTCCTTCCCCTCCGCGCCGCCGGGGGAACCGGAGCTGTTCCTTGTCCGCCGGGGCGACGGCCCTGCCCTGTTCCGCGCCACCCAGTCCCGCCACCTCGGCGCATCCTCCGGTGTGGACTGGCTGCTGGCGGACGATCCGCTGCCCCGCCCGCTTCCGGTGTGCGACCTTGCCAATCCCCGCTGGCGTCAGGCACTGCTCTGGTCCAAGCCCCGCAGCGGGAAAAAGCGGGTGCACCTGCTGGCGGTGGGGGACGTGGGCGGCACACTGCTCACCGCGCTGAAGCTGCTGGGCGGGCCGTATCTCTCCGCCATCGGCATCCGGGATGTGAATGACGCCACGGTGGAACGCTACGTCTGCGAAATGGGCCAGATGGTCTGGCCGTGGAAAGAGGACACCCTGCCCGCCGTGGAAGCCGTGCCGGAGGAGCGGTTGTTCCAGTGCGACGTGTTCATTTTCGCCGCCGCCAAGGCCGTTCCCGCCGTGGGAAGCGGCGTGACGGATGTGCGCATGGCGCAGCTTGCGGCCAACCGCCCCTTAGCGGAGCACTTTGCCCGCCTTGCCCGCGCCGCCGGGTTTTCCGGCCTTTTCATGGTGCTCTCCGACCCCGTCGATCCCCTGTGCCGGGCGGCGTGGCTTGCCTCCAACACCGCGCCGGACGGCACCTTTGACGGCCGTGGCCTGCTGCCCGAGCAGGTGCGGGGCTTCGGTCTTGGCGTGATGAACGCCCGGGCCTGCGACCTTGCCCGGCGGGATGCCCGCTTTGCCGCCTACCCCACTGAGGGCCGCGTGTTCGGCCCCCATGGCCGCGGGTTGGTGGCGGCCAACTCCATCGCCCAGTATGACGACGCCCTCTCCCGGGACCTGACGCAGCAGGTGGAGACCGCCAACCTCCGCATCCGGGAGCTGGGCTTCAAGCCTTATCTCGCCCCCGCCGTGTCCTCCGGGGCCATGCAGCTGTTGCTGGCGCTGCAGGGGCGGTGGCACTGCTCCTCCGTGCCGCTGGGCAAGGTGTGGTTCGGCGTGAAAAACCGCTTCACGCCGCAGGGCACCGAAGTGGAAACGCTACCCTTGCCCCCAGCGCTGCTGGATCGCCTGCGCGAGACAGAGACCACGCTGAACGCCATGATATGAGAAAGGAGGGTGCCTTATGCTGATCGTTGCCCCCGGCGGCCTGCCCCCGCGCTGTGCCCCGGCGCTGCGTCGCGCCTTACAGGACCGCCGCGCTCGGATCGTTCCCTCCCTCGCCGCCCCGGCGGAGGGCGAGCGCATCCTGTTCGTCATTTCGCTGGACAGCGCCGGGACGAGCCGGGGATATTATGACCTGCTGGCCTTTCTGCGCACCCATCCCGGCTGCCTGCGCCGCAGCGTGGGCGGCGTGATCGTGGACGGACAGGGCGACCTTTACACCAAGTCGCTGGGGCAGGAGCTGGTGCTCTCCGCCAGCCGCGCGGGCTGTGCCTTTCCCGGCCGCTCGCTGGTAGAGGCCACCGGGGACCTGCGCAATTTCACAGTGCAATCCCGCAACGCTCACTGCTCCTTAGAGGAGGCCTACGGCCTTGCCTGCGCTGATCTGGCCGCCCGGGTGGCGGACTTTTCCCCGCCCCGCCGCAGCTGCCCCAAGCTGCTGGTGCTGCACGCTTCCAATCACAGAACCTCCAACACACTGGCCCTGTGGAGCCTTTGCCGCCAGCGCCTTGCCTCCCGCTGTGACATCACGGAGATCGGCCTGCGTAACGGCACGCTGGTGGACTGCGCCGGGTGCCCCTATACCATGTGCCTGCACTACGGGGAGCAGGGCGAGTGCTTTTACGGCGGCGTGATGGTGCAGGCGGTCTATCCCGCCATCCGGGAAGCGGACGCGGTGGTGCTGCTGTGCCCCAATTATAACGACGCCCTGCCCGCCAACCTCTCCGCCGCCATCAACCGCCTGACGGCGCTGTACCGCGCCGCCCCCTTCACCGCGCAGGCGGTGTTTGCCATTGTGGTGTCCGGCTATTCCGGAGGCGACATTGTGGCCCGGCAGGTGATCTCCGCGCTGAACATGAACAAGGGCTTTTACCTGCCGCCGGAATTCTGCCTGCTGGAAACTGCCAACGACGTCGGGACCGCCGTCACCCTGCCGGGGATCGACGCCCGCCTTGCCGCCTTTTCCGAAAATATTCTACAACAACTAACATTATAATCGTAAAAGTAGCTTTTTTGATAGCAACACGCCGCCCCAGAAATTCCCGGGGCGGCGTGTTACTATTTTATGATATGTGTAAATAACAGAAGCGGCTTAAACGTTGAAGCGGAAATAGATCATGTCGCCGTCCTGCACCACGTAGTCCTTGCCCTCGCTGCGAAGCAGGCCCTTTTCCCGGGCTGCGGCCACGCTGCCGCACTTAATCATATCGTCATAGGCAATGACCTCCGCCCGGATGAAGCCCCGCTCAATGTCAGTGTGGATCTTTCCGGCGGCCTTGGGGGCCTTGGTGCCCTTTTTGATCGTCCATGCCCGGCACTCGTCCTTGCCGTAGGTCAAAAACGAGATCAGGCCCAGCAGGGAATACGAGCACTTGATCAGGCGGTCAAGGCCGGATTCCTCCACGCCCAGCTCCTCCAGAAACATCTGCTTTTCCTCGCCCTCCAGCTCGGCGATGTCCTGCTCCAGCTTGGCGCAGATGGGCAGCACCTGCGCGCCCTCCTTCTGCGCCAGATCCTTCACCTGCTGATAATAGCGGTTGCCGTCCAGATTGGCAAAGCCGTCCTCGTCGGTGTTGGCAGCATAGATGATGGGCTTGAGGCTCAACAGGTCGGAGGTGGTGATAAGCGCCATGTCGTCCTCGCTGCACTCATAGGTGCGGGCAGACTTTCCGGCGTTGAGGTGCTCGGCAAGGCCCTTGAACACGTCCACCTCATGCAAAAACTTCTTGTCGCCCTTGGCGGCCTTGGCGGCCTTTTCAATGCGGCGGTTCACCATTTCCAGATCGGCCATGATCAATTCGAGGTCAATGGTCTCAATGTCGCCCAGCGGATCGACAGGGACGTTGGTCCCGGCATCGGCCACCACATGCATGATGTTCTCATCGTCGAAGCAACGCACCACATGGACGATGGCGTCCGTCTCCCGGATGTTGGCCAGAAACTTATTGCCAAGGCCAGCGCCCTGACTGGCGCCCTTGACAAGGCCTGCAATGTCCACGAACTCGATGACAGCGGGGGTCTTTTTGTCCGGCTCGTACATCTCGGCCAACTTGTCCAGCCGCTCGTCCGGCACGGCCACCATACCCACATTAGGGTCGATGGTGCAGAAAGGATAGTTGGCGCTCTCTGCCCCGGCGTTGGTAATGGCGTTAAATAAGGTGGACTTGCCCACATTTGGAAGTCCGACGATACCCAATTTCATGAAAGCAAAACTCCTTTGCCGTATTTTCAGCTATTCATTGTAGCATCAAGCGCAGGAAAGTGCAAGCACGATTCTCTACCATGCGCTCTTTTTACGGCGCAGAGGCTTTCGCCCTGCTGTCACTCCCCGGCGATCATCCGCAAAAAATAACGGTGCACAGCCGGGCTTTCGCTCAGCTCCGGGTGGAATGCCGTTACCAGCTGGCGGTCCTGCCGGGCCGCCACGATCCTGCCGTCCACTGTGGCCAGCACTTGTGTGCCACCGGAGACCGCCGCGATGTACGGCGCGCGGATAAAGGTCATCGGCACCGTACCCACGCCCTCGCAGGGGGCCTCGGTATAAAAGCTGCCCAGCTGGCGGCCATAGGCGTTGCGTTTGACGGAAATATCCATAGTGGCAAAGCCGGGCGTACCGCCCTCCACCTCTTTGGCCAGCAGGATCAGCCCCGCGCAGGTGCCGAACACGGGCAGGCCCGCCGCAATGCGCTGCCGCAGCGGCTGGAAAAGCGCCAGCTCCCGCAGCAGCTTTCCCATCACGGTGCTCTCTCCGCCGGGGAGGATCAGCCCATCGAAGGGGCGTTCCAGATCCCGGGGCTGGCGAATTTCAAAGTGCTCCACGCCCAGCCTGTCCAGCATGGCGGCGTGCTCGGCAAAAGCGCCCTGCAGGGCCAGAATGGCAACGGTCATCTCACTTCCCCCGTTCCGCCATCAGCAGCGCGATCTCGCTTTCGTTAATGCCCACCATTGCCTCACCAAGGTCTGTGGACAGCTCCGCAATGCGCTTGGCGTCCGTGTAGTTGGTCACGGCCTGCACGATAGCCGCGGCCCGCTTGGCCGGGTCGCCGGACTTGAAAATGCCGGAGCCCACAAACACGCCCTCCGCGCCCAACTGCATCATCAGCGCGGCGTCGGCGGGGGTAGCCACTCCTCCGGCGGCGAAGTTCACCACGGGCAGTTTTCCGTTTTCATGGACGTACCGCACCAGATCCACCGGGACCTGAAGCTGCTTGGCCGCCTCGAACAGCTCATCCTCCCGCAGGTTCTGCACCCGGCGGATCTCCGCGTTCATTGCCCGCATATGGCGCACCGCCTGCACCACGTCTCCGGTCCCCGGCTCGCCCTTGGTGCGGATCATGGACGCGCCCTCGGCAATGCGCCGCAGGGCCTCCCCCAAATCACGGGCACCGCAGACAAAGGGGACCTTGAACTTGGTCTTGTCGATGTGGTACACATCGTCGGCAGGAGACAGCACTTCGCTTTCGTCAATGTAGTCGATCTCGATGGCCTCCAGAATCTGCGCCTCCACAAAGTGGCCGATACGACACTTGGCCATCACGGGGATGGACACCGCCTCCTGAATGCCGCGGATCATCTTGGGGTCGCTCATGCGGGAAACGCCTCCGGCGGCACGGATGTCCGCGGGGATGCGCTCCAGCGCCATCACGGCGCAGGCGCCTGCGGCCTCGGCGATCTTTGCCTGCTCCGGCGTCGTCACGTCCATGATCACGCCGCCCTTGAGCATCTGGGCCAGTTCCTTGTTCAATTCATATCTTGACTTTTCCATCGGTAATTTACCCCCTAGTTTTGTCGGTAAATGGATCATACCATATTCTGACCTAATAGAAATATCCAGTTTTACATTTTTTAATAAGGTCAGTTAGCAGAGGGCATTGACCGAACAGCCGCGCAGGCGGTCATGCATTTGGAGGAGCGGCTGCGCGGGCGGGCACTCGGTAAAAAATGCGGTGAAAATCAACGATGCCCGGTTTGCCAAATGCCCAAACGCTATGAACATGAGCAGGGCGAGATCGCAAAGAAGATCAAGACTCTGCGGCTGGAGCTGAAGAAGGGCGAACTGGGGCAATAGTCGCGGGGCTGATCGACCGCGCCGAGGTTTACCACGCTGAAAAGCAGGATGGCATTACCAGTCAGCGCGTCAATATTCACTATAACTGCATCGGTGCCTTTGATGTGCCGTCCTCGCCGGAAGATCCGGTCGGCCGACATGATCATGGAAACAAGAAAAGGCGTAGCACTCAG
>CAKSVQ010000064.1 GCA_934504065.1 uncultured Dysosmobacter sp.
GTCACCGGAACGCGGGAATTCCAGCACACATGGGGCGGTACTGCCAGTGCGGGCTATGTATGGGATAAGCAGACTACGACGATCCGGTGGGAACATGCCGAAATCTATAAAGGCGTGGCGTGAAAGGAGGGCGGACATGGGTAAGCTGAAAAGCAGCCGGGGCGAAACGTTTGTGGAGTCGCTGGTGTCGCTGCTGATCGTGACGATGACCTTTGCCTTTTTGGCGTCGGCTGCCGTGACCGCCTCCCGGCTCAACGGGCAGGTGCGGGACACCGACGTGTCTTTCCGCTATGACGCGGAGAACACCACAACGAAGACCGCCATCGTGACGGTGACGAACCGGGTGGAGGGTGTGCCCTCGCTGACCGGGGTGAAGACCGAAACGGGAACGGTCTCGCTGCACGAATACAACGGCTATCTTTATTACGACAGCGGAGACGGAGGCGCAGGGGCATGAAAAAGCTGCGCAATATCCGGGGCTTGACCATGGTTGAGCTGCTGTGCTGTATTTTGATCCTGCTGCTCTCCAGTGCGTTGGTGGCGCTGGGGGCGAATCTGGCCATCCGCACCTACCGCGAGTGCATGGAATCGTCAGAGGCGCAGGTGCTTTGCTCCACCCTGACCACCGCCATCAGCGACAAGTTGCGCTACTGCGGCAGCGTGACCGAATCGACCGACGGCGGATTTTCCCAGATCTTTATTCAGAACGTGGGCAATGTGGAGGGGGAAGGCGAGGCCTTCCAGATCGCGGAGGACGGCACGGTGACGCTGGGCAGCGCCAAGCTGCTGGGCTCCGGCGTGTATCCCCGGAACTTGAAGGTATCCAAACTGGAAATGTCTTACGCCAGCCGCGTTTTCACCGTGACGCTGGAAATTGCGGATGAAAACGGCAACGTGCTGGCGAAAAATGAGGGATTTCAGGTCAAGCGGATTAATCTGGGGTCCTGACGCTTTTTTGAATTTGAAAAGATTGTCCCGCTTTGCGGGGAATGGAGATAAACGAGGGAAGCTGTATGAGAAGAAACAGGAAAGGGCAGATGTTTGCAGCGGCGGCGCTTAGTGCCGCCCTTTTGCTGTCCGGCACGGCGCACGCCGCGGACGGCGTGCAGGTGGACGGCGATCTGAGCGAGTGGGGCGCTATCGCCCAGCGGGAGGGCCAGCAGGCGGATGTTTCCTATTGGAAGGCCTGCCGGGACGAAGCGGGCAATGTGTATCTGGCGGTCTCCCTCGTTGCGGCCAATGCGTATGTGGGCTATGACTGGAGCATGGGGATTACCCTGAACGAAAACGGAAATGTGCAGTCCTATCCCTTTGCCTCGCTGCAATGGCATTCCGGCGAGTATGTGCAGAAGAATCTGGCCGGGGACGCGCCCGGCCCCTGCTATGTGGAGGCGATGTACCCCGCGTCGCTGCTGGCCCGGGGCGACGGCACCTTTACCTTTCAGGGCCAGACGCTGATGGTGGCGGAGCTCCCCCTTTACGAGGAAGAGGAAGTGGACGACACGCCCCCGGTCTATCGGGGCATCACGGTGGACGGCAGCTTCAAGGACTGGGACGCGGTGGAGAAGACGGCCATCACCTGCCCCAACCCGGCCCACCCGGACTGCCTTTCCGAGGTGGCCATGGTGTTTGACGGCGACATGGTGTATTTTTATATCCACGAGGGCGAGGGGACCAGCAGCGCCTCCGGCGCGGGCACGCACAGCAACGGCCGCTTTGCCGTGACCACGGACCTTGGCCGGGTGCTGCAGTTCCAGCTCAACCGGGACGGCACGGTCAGCGGTGTGGATGGCGCGCAGTGCGCCCGCTTCGGCAAGCAGTGGGAGATCGCCATTCCGGCCTCCGAGCTGCCCAATTATCTGAAAAGCCTGAATTTTGGCCTGTACCTTGCAGAGCCTGTGATCGAGGGCGTGGAAAATCTGGACGGCAGCGACAGCGGCGGCAGCTTCTCCGGCATTGTCTATGACGGCGAGTATGAGGACTGGGAATACTATCCCCACACGGAAATCCAGTACGCCACCCCCGGCACCCAGATCAGCAAGCCCGACGGCGAGGGCGCGCTTTACGCCAAGGGCTCCAAGCTCTATGGCCACGTGCTCACGGAGATGCAGCCCCATCTGGAGGAGGCCGGAGGCGAGTTCACGCAGGCGGTCACCATCCGTCTCAACGGCGATCTGGAGTTTTATCCCCGGGTCGTGGCGGTGGACGCGGAGGGCAATATCAACTGGGCCCCCCAGCGTAGCAACCTTGCCAACGGCGACTATGAATTTTATATCGTGGACACGCAGGGCTGGGCCAGCGCCTCCAACATCAATGAACTGAAAGAGCAGGGCAACGCGCTCTACGGCAAGATGCACGTCACCGTGGGCGATCGGCGCGACGAGATGGAGTTTGAGATGGACCTGATCGCGCTGGCGGAAAAGTTCGGCATCAAGGCAAGCGACATCAAGCTCATCGAGGCCCGCTTTGGCCGCATCGGCCAGCAGTGGATCTCCACGGCGGGCACGTCTACGGGGACGTGGTTGGGCATCGGCGCCTGCCTTGCGGTGACGGGCGGCGTGCTGCTGCATGAAAAGCGCCGCCGCGAGGCGGCGGTATGATGCGCTGGGTCATCACGGCGCTGCTTGTGGCGGCATGGGTATATCTTCTGCGGCTGCTGCGCAAAAGCGAGCTGTGGTTCTGGCGGTTTCTGCTGGGGGCCTGCGGGCTGTTTCTACTGCTGTTCGCGCTGGTGCGCCCGCTGCTCACCGTGCCCCTTGCGCGGCTGGTGGCGGCGCTGGCCGGAGTGGTGGGCACTGCCACCGGAACGTTTTCCGCCTTTTATAAATACGGGATTCTGTTCATCCATTCGGCGGCGGGGGCCATCACGCTGCAGATCGACTTTGAATGCTCCGGCATCATCGAGATCATTGCCTTTTTGTCGCTGCTGGCCTTTTTCAATGTGTACCGCCCCGGCGAAAAGGCGATCATCAGCGTGCTGGGCACCATCGGCATCATCCTTGCAAACGTGGTGCGGCTGCTGGTGATCTGCGGCATGATCTATGTGGGCGGAACCAACGTCTATTATATTGCCCACACCATTGTGGGGCGGCTGGTGTTTTACGTGCTGAGCATCCTGCTGTATTTTTACGTGTTCACCAAGCCGCAGATCCTTCGGACGAAGATAGGGAAGTTTTCGTATGAACATCATTAAACTGCTGGCAGGGTCCTTTATTTTCTGGGCCGCGTGGATCGTGATCCCGCTGGTGATGGAGATCCTTCCGGCGATGGGCAGCATTGTGGGGCTGGTCCGGCGGCGCCTGCGCAGCCGGGACGAGCAGACCCCCGCCGTCTGGCCGGAGATCGTGCTGATCGTCCCGGTTTATAATGTGGCGGACTCGCTGGAGGGGTGCATCCGCTCGGTGTATGAGAGCACGTATCCCAACGAGCGCATCTGCATTTTCCTTGTGAACAACCAGAGCACGGATGAAAGCTTTCTGGTGTATAACCGCTGCCAGAAGCTGTATCCCCAGCTGTTGATGCAGTGGATGAACGCCGAACAGGGCAAGTCCCGGGCGCTGAATCTGGCGCTTTACAACAGCACGGCGAAATATATCATCAATATCGACAGCGACGGGGAGCTGGAGCCCCATGCGCTGGAAAACATGGTGCGCCATTTTGAAAACGACCTTTCGGTCAACTGCATGACCGGGGCGATCCTCACCCAGCCAAAGCGGGTGGAAAACTATCCCCGGGGCCTTTCCCGGCTGCTGCGCAGGCTGGAATTCATGGAGTATGCGCAGGCGTTTCTGGCCGGACGGAACTGCGCCTCGGAGCACGACGCGATCTATACCCTCTCCGGCGCGTTTTCCGGCTTTCGCAAGTCCGCCATTCTGGACTCCTGGCTTTACAGCACGGACACCATCTGCGAGGACACCCATATCACCTTTCAGATGCGGTATAACCAGAATGAAAAGGTGCACATCAGCGAGGATTCCATTTTCTTCGTGGAGCCCATCGAGAGCGTGGAAAAGCTGTATATCCAGCGCCAGCGCTGGCAGCGGGGCAGTCTGGAGGTTTCCAGAATGTTCGGCGGCGAGGGTACGCTCAAGCCGCTGCGGCTGCTGCGGGATGTGAATGTGCGCACGCTGCTCTATGACCACACCTTTGCCTTTCCCCGCATGATCTGGTATCTGGCGCTGCTGTGCCTGACGGCGCTGGGGTATTCCGCAAGCACGGTGGCTCTTTCCACGCTGGTGATCTTCGGCTTTTACGTGGCGGCGGGGTATTTGTACTTTGCGGCGGTCATCAGCTTTTTAAAGGACTTTCCCGAGGTGCGGCGGTATTACCGCCGCTTGTGGTGGGTGGTGGCGCTGCTGCCGTTTTTGAATTTTGGCGTGTTCTTTGTGCGTCTGGCGGGCATCATCAACAGCACCGGGCACCGGGGCTGGCATGGCAAAACGCCGAGTGAGGAGCGGACGGCCTTTGTGCAGGCCTTCCGCGAGGATGTTTCCTCCGTGCAGGGCAGGGTGGAGACCCTGCGCAAGCGGGTGAACCTCCAGCCATATGAGGTGGGAAAGCGCCCGCCGTCCATGCTGGCGTTCGCGACCTGCGGCGTGATTTTGTGGGTCACGGCGCTGCTGGGCATCACCTGCTATTGGGTGAAAAAGACCTATGGTGTGGACCTGAATGCGCTGGTCATCACCTTTCAGGGCAAGCTCACCGGGGCGGACAGTGACATCGCGCTGACAGCTGTGCGGGAATGCCTGCCGCTGGTGCTGGGGTCGCTGGTGCTGGCGGCCGCCGTACCTGTTTGCTACGGGCTTTTGCGCCGCAGAGGGTGCGGGGTGAAAACCGGAAAGCGGATGCTGGGCGGCATGGGCTGGGGCTGCCTGCTGGCGGCGCTGTGCCTTGGCGTGTATGTGGACCGGAGCTTCGACGTGCTGACCTATCTTTCCAACCGCACCGTGGAGAGCATGCTGTATGAGACCGAGTATGTGGACCCGGCCTCCGTGGTCATCGGTGGGGGAGAGCACCCGAAGAACCTCATCTATATTTACCTTGAGAGTATGGAGACCACCTACGCATCCAAAGATGTGGGCGGACACCAGCCCAAAAACGACATTCCCAACCTCACCCGTCTGGCGCAGGAGAACGTGTCCTTTTCCAACACAGACCTTCTGGGCGGCTTTCATTCCACGTTCGGCACCGGGGTGACGGTGGGGGCCCTGTTCGGTACCACTACTGGCGTGCCCTATGCCCTGCCGGGGGATGTCAATTCAGACGCCAACCGGGACAGCTTTGCCTCCGGCATCGTCACGCTGGGCGACATTTTGGCGGAAAAGGGCTATCAGCAGGAATTCCTCTGCGGTTCGGACGGCGACTTCGCCAGCCGCAAGACCTATTTCACCCAGCACGGCGGCTATCGGGTGTTTGACTATTTCACGGCCATTGAAGAGGGATATATCGCCCCGGACTATAAGGTCTGGTGGGGCTTTGAGGACCAGATACTCTTCCGCATCGCAAAGGACGAGGTGCTGCGGATGGCCGCGGGGGACCAGCCTTTCAACCTTACCATGCTCACGGTGGATACCCATCATATCGGCGGTTACCGCTGCGCCCTCTGCGGCACGGAGGGCCCGGAGCTGACCGACGATGTGGTGCGCTGTACCGACGCGCAGACGGCGGAGTTTATCGACTGGTGCCGCCAGCAGGATTTCTTTGCGGATACCGCCATCGTCATCACCGGGGACCATCCCCGGATGGACAACTTTCTGGTGGACGGCGTGGCGTATTATGACCGGACGGTCTACAACTGCTTTATCAACGCCGACGTGCCGGATACGTTTGAGACAAAGAACCGGGAATTCACGCCGCTGGACCTGTTCCCCACCGTCCTCTCCGCGCTGGGCTTTGACCTGACGGACAGCGGCGGGCGGCTGGGCCTTGGCACCGACCTCTTTTCCCAGCGGGAAACGCTGGCGGAGGAGCGGGGCTTTGACTGGCTGAACGGGGAACTGAGCAAGCGCTCAGACTATTACCTGCCCCATTTTGCCCCGGAGCTGGTGAACGCACAGGAGGAACCATGAGGAAGAAGAAAGGACACGTGTGGCTGGTGTGCTGCCTTGTGCTTCTTTGCACGGTGCTCACGGCCTGCTTTACCGCCTATCAGTTCAGAAATTATGAAAACGGTATGAAAGAGGTCTATGCCAACCAGCAGGACGCCATGGTGCAGCTGGTGCTGGATCAGGTGCGCCTGCGGGGCGGCAGCGAGGAGGCGGTCACCCGTATCCTCGCCACGCTGGATGCCTCCACCGGGCGGTACTGGACCCTTTCCGCCGACGAGACCATGCTCTTTGTCAAGGACGTGGTGGAGACCAACAAATATAAGGGCTTCACCGCGCAGACGTACTATATCACCGACAGCGCCCATGCCTTTTTCCAAAGCCTGCCGCAAAACGGCGTGCTGCACCGGATCATTCTGATCGACGATAAGGAGATGATCGCCTCCGGCGCGGCGTTTTCCTTCGGCGGGAAGGTCTACCGCATCTGCATGCTGACCAATACGGACACGCTGCTGGAGCAAAACGCCTATCTCAACGCCAAGATCAACCTTTTGGCCATGCTGGCGGTGCTGCTGTGCATGTTCGCGGTGTTTTTGATCCTGATGGCCATGGACAATTCCCGCCAGCGCCGCCGTCATGTGCGTGCCGAGCAGGAATGTCAGGCGCTGCGCCGCCGGATCGACGAGACCAACACCCGCTATCTGGAACGGGACCTCTACCTGCCGCGCAAGCACGTTTTCCATATGGACGCGCTGCCGCTGCTGGCGGAAAAGCTGGTGCAGCGGCAGGCAAAGCACTGCGCGGTGCTGTATCTGGAGGCCGACAGCCCGGAAGCGGCGGACAGCTTCCTTTCCGCCTGCACGGTCTGGTTGGAGGATGACGTGTTCCGCTTTGCCTCGGATGCGACCCATCTTGCGCTGGTGTTTACCCGGTGTGACCCGCAGCCTGCCCGGGATATCCTGCGGCCATACCTCAGCGGGCTGCGCATCACAGGGCAGGGGGAGCTTGCGGCGCTTGCCCGTCAGGAGGAAGGAGAGAAGAGCGGTGGATAACGCACTGTTTCAGGAATATCGGTTCAAATACTATCTTAATGCCAACCACAGCATTTATATTCAGGGGCGGCAGGGCGACCTGCATCCCCACACGTGGGAATTTGTGCTGCAGGTTGCAAAGCTCCGGCAGGGGGCCATGGATTTCAACGAGTTCGAGCGGGTGATGTCCGGCTTCTGGCAGAAGTATCAGAATAAAAATCTCAATGAAACGCCGCCCTTCGATGTGCTGAACCCCATGCTGGAGACCATGACTGAGTATTTCGGCGAGCAGCTGCGGGGGCTGATCCGCCCGCTGGACTGTGAGCTGATGCGCATTGAGGGCAGCGAAAGCCCCACCCGCAGCTTCTGCATTTCCTATGACCAGAGCGGGGAGTATATCCGGCGGATCAACGGCCTTTCCCGGCAGGCGCTGTCCCACGTGTTCGACTGTCTGCTGGACAGCGCGGGATCGTGAGGGACGCCGTGGCGAAGAGAATCAATGCGCTGGGGCTTTTTCTGGTGCTGGCACTGGCGGCAGTGGCCCTTGCGTGGGCTCTGCCGCTGAGCGGCCTGTGCCCGCAGGGCTCGGATTCGCTGGCGTGGCTGCACAAGGCGCAGGTGCTTTTATCGCAGGTGCAGCAGGGCGGCGGCATCCCGCGGGTGGACCTTGCGTGGTATAACGGCGCGGACTGGTTTCGCGGCGGCGGGGTGCTGCCTGCGGCGGTGCTGGCGCTGTGTCTTGCGGCGCGGGACAGCGATGCCATGGGCGCTTACTGCCTGTATGTCCCGGCGCTGTTTTTTGTGAGCAGCTGCATCTGGCTGTATCTGGGATACCGACGGGAGCGGCCATTGCTGGGGGCGCTGCTGGGGGTTTTGTGGTTTTTCGCGCCCAGCAGCCTGTATGTGCTGTTTTCGCAGGGGGATCTGGCGCTGGCCATGGCCCTTGCGCTGCTGCCTGCCTTTTTCGGCGCGGTGGAGGCCTATGTCCGCCGGGGCAGACGGCGGGCGCTTCTGGCGGCGGAGATTTCCTTCTTCCTGTTGATGCTGTGCGCGTGGACGTGCGGCGCGGTGGCCGCGGCGGGGGTGTTCCTCTGCCTTGCGCTGCACCGGGCGGGCCGCGCCCACCTGCGCGGGGTAGTGGAGGTTTTGGCGCTGGGAACGCTGTGCGCCGCGCTGCCCCTGTACCTTGCCCGGTGTGAAAGCTCCGGCGGGGTGGCCCAGTCGCTCAAGTCGCTGTTCGAAGTGTTCCCAAGGCAGATGCAGGGCGGCGTGTATCTGGGCGCGGCGGCGCTGGCCGTGTGCCTTTTCGGGCTGCTGCTGGGCAGGGCGGAGAGCCGCCCGGCCTTTGGCGCGGGGGCGTTGGTGGCGCTTTTCGCGGTGGTGCTGTGCAGCGGTTTTTCCTTTTTGCCGGATGGCCGACCCGTTGTGCCGCTGCTGGCGGCAGTGTTTTGCTTCCTGACGCTCATGGGGCTTTTGCAGTGGAATACTCTGCGGCCTGTGCTGGTGGTGCTGGTGTGCCTTTTGCTGACGGTGGACGCCATGCCCTCATGCAAGCTGATGTACGGCGACTGGAACGGCATTTCTCTGGACGACCATCTGGATGAAATGGGGGAGTATAGCCTTTTGAAAGAAGCCAAGGCCAACACAAAGCAGCGGCTCACGCTGCTGGACGGCGGCGTGCTGGGCGCGGAGGGGGCCTGGCTGGTCTCGGACACGGAGAACGCGGCAGCGGCGGTGGCTGGAGGAGACCTCCGTCAATCGGTGATCCGGCAGCGGCTGGTGCAGCTGAACGAAGCGGCGAACGCAGGGGACTACCTCTATCTCTTTGACCGCTGCATGGAGCTGGGCAGCGACACGGTGGTCATCCGGCAGGGAGAACTGCCTTCTGTTTCCAGAGACGAGCTGGCCCTTGTCCGCACGGCGGCAGAGCAGGTGGGTTACCGCCGTGTTTCCAAGAATGACCGCTACCTTGTCTATCATCTGGACGACGCGCCGGACACTTTCGGCACGGTGGCGAAGTACCGGGCCATTGCCATCGGCACGGCCAGCGGCACCATTGCCCGCTGCTTCCCGGCGGTGGAGGAGACCACCTCTCTGAATTTAAACGATTACACCTACCAGCAGCTCTCGGCATATGATCTGGTGATCCTGAGCGGCTTTACCTACCGTGACCGGGAGAGCGCGGAGCAGATGCTCTTGCAGCTGAGCGAGAATGGGACGCACATCGTCATTCAGGCCGACGGCATCCCGTCGGACGAGCGGACGGGTACCCAGAGCTTTTTGGGCGTGCAGCCCCAGCGCATCCAGTTTTCCAACGGTTACCCGGAGCTGCACACGCGCTCCGGTCGGCTGAACTGCGACCTGTTCCCCGATGGGTACAGCAAGTGGCAGACCGTGTATGTCAACGGTCTGGACGAGTGCTGGGGCTATCTGGACGATCTGGACCAGCGGCTGGAATTTCTGGGCACGGTGAAAAACGACCACATTGTGGTGGTCGGGCTGAACCTGACCTATTTCTATGCCCTGACCAAGGACGCCGGAGTGGGCGCGCTGCTGGCGGAGACCATGCAGCTTTCCCCCGAAGAGCTGCCCGAGAGGCGCGCCGTTCCCGTGGAGATCGAAGCGGGGGCGGAGGGTGTGAGCGTCCGCTGTGAAGAAGATGGCGTGAACACCGCCCTTGCTTGGCACGACTTTTTCCAGTCGGAGCAGGCCGTGGAGGTGAAAAACGGACTGCTCTGCGTGAAGGGGGGAACGACTGTGGTGACTTACCGGAAAACGGAGCTGCTGGCCGCAGGAGGCATCAGTCTTGGTGGGGCGGCATGGAGCCTGCTGTGGCTGTGCCGCCGGAAAAAGAACAGAAAAGGGGAGAGCAGAGCATGAACCGTTCCGCCGGAATTTTGCTGCCGGTATTTTCCCTGCCGTCGGAATACGGCATGGGGGCGCTTGGCAAAGAGGCCCGGGCGTTTGTGGAGTTTCTTCATGACGCGGGGCAGTCGTGGTGGCAGATACTGCCCCTTGGCCCCACCGGGCCGGGGGATTCGCCCTACACCAGCGTTTCCACCTTTGCGGGAAACCCCTTGCTGGTGGATCTGGAAACGCTGGCGCAGGACGGACTTTTGACGGAGGAGGAGCTGCGCTCCGCCCGTCTGCCCCAGTCCGATCAGGTGGATTACGCGGCGGTTTACCGGGTGCGCCAGCCCCTTTGGCGCAGGGCCGCCCAGCGGGACTGGGAAAGGAATGGCGATGTCATCCGGGCCTTTGCGGAGGGATTGCCGTGGCTGCGGGAGTATGCGCTGTTTCAGGCCGCCAAGGCCCACTTTGGCGGAAAGGCGTGGTATGACTGGGAGGACCCGGCCCTGCGCCGCCATGAGGCCGGGGCGCTGGCCCATTGGCGGGAGGCGCTGCAGGAGGAGGTGCGCTTCCACATCTGCGTGCAGCGCTGGTTTTTCACCCAGTGGGCGGCGCTGAAGGCCCACGCGGGAGAACTGGGGGTGCGCATCATCGGCGATGTGCCCATTTACGTTTCGCTGGACTCCGCCGACGTGTGGGCCGAGCGGGAGCAGTTTTTGCTGGACGAAGAGGGGAGACCTTCCAAGGTGTCGGGCGTGCCGCCGGACTATTTTTCCGAGGACGGCCAGCTTTGGGGCAATCCCCTTTATAACTGGGATTTCATGCGGCAGGACGGCTTTGGCTGGTGGATCCGCCGGGTGGAGGGCGCCGTGCGGCTGTTCGACGCCATCCGCATCGATCACTTCCGGGGGCTGGAGAGCTATTGGGCTGTTCCGGCGGGGGCAAAGACCGCCAAGACCGGACAGTGGGAAAAGGGCCCGGGCATGGAGCTTTTGCGGGTGCTGACGGGTTGGTTCCACGGTACGATGTATATCGCCGAGGACCTGGGCATCCTCACGGAGGAGGTGCACCGCCTGCGGGAGGAATCCGGGCTTCCGGGGATGAAGGTGCTGGAATTTGCCTTTTCCGGCCCGGACAACGCCTACCTGCCCCATCACTACCAGCCCCATTGCGTCTGCTATACCGGGACCCATGATAACGACACCGCCGTGGGCTGGTTTACCCATGCCACGGCAGAGGAGCGGGCCTTTGCCAGAGTCTATCTTGGGGCGGAGGATGCGCAAAGCGCCTGCCGCGCCCTGCTGCGGGCGGGGCAGGGCAGCGTTGCGGAGCTGTTCATTGCCCAGTTACAGGATTATCTGGGCCTTGGCAGCGAGAGCCGCATCAATGTTCCCGGCGTGGCCGAGGGCAACTGGCGCTGGCGGCTGCGGCCCGGCATGATCACGTCTGCGCTGGCGGCGGAAATTCGGGCTCTGACTCACGCCTTTTCCCGCTGCCCGGCGTGAGGCATTCGAAAAAGTGGTGAAGCCACTTTTTCGAGGAAGTTTCGCTGTGCTCCGTGTCTCGGCCCACCGCGATGCGGCCAATTCATCACCGTCGCGGCGATACGATTCCCGGCGCTTCGGCTGTTTCCACTCGCTCCGCGCAAGGAGGAACCAGTGAAACGCTTTTCACTGGTGACGGAAATACTG